>NZ_KV792984.1:364299-448503 GCF_001808325.1 Klebsiella sp. HMSC16C06 | reverse complement strand
GCGGGGCGCCGTACGGGCAGGCCATATGGCAGTAGCGGCAGCCAATGCACACCGCTTCGTTGACCACCACAAAACCATCGTCGCGCTTGTGCATCGCCCCACTTGGGCAGACCTTGGTGCAG
This sequence comes from Klebsiella sp. HMSC16C06, assembly GCF_001808325.1. Taxonomy (NCBI): domain Bacteria; kingdom Pseudomonadati; phylum Pseudomonadota; class Gammaproteobacteria; order Enterobacterales; family Enterobacteriaceae; genus Klebsiella; species Klebsiella sp. HMSC16C06. The sequence continues at coordinate 448,381 of NZ_KV792984.1, read as the reverse complement.
GCCGGATCTTCGCAGTGGTTACAGGCGATGGAGAGGTAGTAGGCGAACACATTCTGCTGCCAGACGCCGTTGTCCTCCTGCCAGTCGCCGCCGGCATACTCATAGATGCGGCGGAAGCTGACCTCCGGGGTGAGATTCTTGTAGTCCTTACAGGCCAGTTCGCAGGTTTTACACCCGGTACAGCGAGCGGAATCGATAAAGAATCCATATTGCGTGCTCATGGTTTACTCCTTAAACCTTTTCGATGTCGACCAGGTTGGTATGCTGTGGATTCCCCTTCGCCAGCGGCGACGGGCGGTGGGTGGTCAGCGTATTCATGCAGGCGCCATGGTCGATCCGGTCTCCGGCCATATTCGCGTCGTGCCAGGCGCCCTGGCCCATCGCCGACACGCCCGGCATGATGCGTGGCGTCACTTTCGCCGGAAGACGGACTTCGCCGCGCTGATTAAAGACGCGCACCATATCGCCGTTTTTAATCCCGCGTTTTTCCGCGTCAAGCGGATTGAGCCACACTTCCTGGCGACAGGCCGCTTGTAATACATCGACGTTGCCGTAGCTGGAGTGGGTGCGCGCTTTATAGTGGAAACCAAACAGCTGCAGCGGATACTGGCTGCGCAGCGGATCGTCCCAGCCTTCAAATGTGGAGGCGTAGACCGGTAGCGGGCTGATAACTTCGTCTTTCTCCAGCTGCCAGTGGGCGGTAATCTCGGCGAGCCGGCTGGAGTAGATTTCAATTTTGCCGGACGGGGTTTTGAGCGGATGCGATTCAGGATCGCGTCGGAAGTCGCGATAGGCGACGAAGTGGCCGTTCGGATCTTTACGCTTGTAGATGCCCATCTGTTTCAGGTCGTCGTAGCCAGGTAGCGCCGGGTCTTTCGCCACCATTTTGGCATACAGATGCTGCAGCCACTGCGCCTGCGTGCGCCCCTCGGTAAAACGGTGATGCACGTCGTCGCCGAGCCGTTTCGCCACTTCACTTAAGATCCAGTAAATCGGTTTGCGTTCGAACTTCGCCGAGGTAGCAGGCTGGATAAAAATGAGATAGCCCATATTGCCGGCGTAGTCGTTGGGAATAATATCTTCCTGCTCAACGGTCATCAGATCGGGCAGCAGCAGGTCGGCGTATTTCGCCGACGAGGTCATAAAGTTGTCGATAACCACAATGGTCTCGCACTTGCTTTCGTCCTGCAGGATCTCGTGGGTCTTATTGATGTCGGAGTGCTGGTTGATGATGGTGTTGCCCGCGTAGTTCCACAGGAACTTGATCGGCACATCCAGCTTCTCTTTGCCGCGCACGCCGTCGCGGGTGGCGGTCATCTCCGGGCCTCGAGCGATGGCGTCGGTCCAGGTGAAGCAGGAGATGGCGGTCTTCACCGGATTTTCCAGCACCGGCAGACGTTCGATAGTGATGGTGTAGGTTGATTCGCGGGCGCCGCTGTTGCCGCCGTTGATGCCGACGTTGCCGGTTAAGATCGGCAGCATGGCGATCGCGCGGGCGGAGAGTTCGCCGTTGGCCTGGCGCTGCGGTCCCCAGCCCTGGCAAATATAAGCCGGTTTACTCATGCCGATTTCGCGCGCCAGCTTAATGATGCGATCGGCGGGGATGCCGGTAATACGCGAGGCCCACTGCGGCGTTTTGGCGACGCCGTCGTCACCCTCGCCAAGAATATACGCTTTGTAGTGGCCGTTTGCCGGTGCCCCGACCGGCAGCGTTTTCTCATCGTAGCCAACGCAGTATTTGTCGAGGAATGGCTGGTCGACGAGATCCTCGTTTATCAGCACCCAGGCAATACCGGCGACCAGCGCGGCGTCTGTGCCGGGACGAATAGGGATCCACTCATCTTCCCGACCGGCGGCGGTATCGGTGTAGCGCGGGTCGATAACGATCATCCGCGCGTTAGAGCGCTCGCGAGCCTGCTCCAGATACCAGGTAATGCCGCCGCCGCTCATCCGGGTTTCCGCTGGGTTATTGCCGAACATCACCACCAGCTTGCTGTTTTCAATATCCGAAGTACTGTTGCCGTCGTTGCTGCCGTAGGTATAGGGCATCGCGCAGGCAATCTGTGCGGTGCTGTAGGTACCGTACTGGTTAAGCGAGCCGCCGTAGCAGTTCATCAGCCGCGCTACCGGCGACGCTGAAGGCGACGAACGGGTGATGTTGCCGCCGACGATCCCCGAAGAGTAGTTAATGTACACGGCTTCATTGCCATACTGGGCAACGGTGCTTTTCAGACGGTCAGCGAGGATATCCAGCGCCTCCTGCCAGCTGATGCGTTCAAATTTGCCTTCCCCGCGCTTGCCGATGCGCTTCATGGGATAGTTAAGGCGATCCGGATGATTGATGCGCCGACGAATAGAGCGCCCGCGCAGGCAGGCGCGGACCTGGTGGTCGCCGTAGCGGTCGTCGCCGGTATTATCCGTTTCGACGTAAACCACTTCATCATCCCGCACGTGCAGCCGCAGGGCGCAGCGGCTACCGCAGTTGACCGAACAGGCGCCCCAGACAATGCGGGTGTTGTCGCCGGTAGCCTGTTGTACTGCTGCCGCGGCGCTGCGCAGTGTAAAGGGCAGGGTAAGCCCGCCGGCGGCCAGCGCCAGAGAGCTGAGGGCTGTGGATTTGAGTAGCGCGCGTCGGGAGACGCCGCCGGGGGATTCCTGATTCGACATTGCTCACTCCATGATAGTTATGCTGTGCGGAGAAGGGCCGCCACGTCATTAACAGACGCAGGGGTGAGCGATAATACGTTATGGGTAGCCAGCAGATCTTATCCCTGGTCAATGCAGGGATAAGATCTTTCATTTGAAACCGAAGTGGGCTTACTGAGCGTCGTTTTCGGCGGGACTGTCGCTGTTACGCGTATAGGTGATTTTGAAGGTGTCATTGGCGCAATGACCGACCACCTGAACCCCGGGCTGGTCTGCCTGATCGTTTGGCACAATGGCCAGGCTGAAGGCGGTTTCCGGTACGCCATTGTTGATGATCTTCTGCTGGATGTCGCTTTTGACCCGTTCACAAGAGTCGGGGGCCGCCAGCACGGCCGTGGAGCACAGCAGTAGCGCAGCGCCTGTCCAGAGGGATAGTTTCATCTTACACTCCTTATCGATGTTATCCAGAATTAAGCATAGCAGAACTGGTGTAAACAATTGTATTTGCTAATATGATCTGGTGTACACAAAAGGAATCGCCTGTGAAAAGATTGTATTGGCTGATCCCGGCAGCGCTGCTGCTGACGGCGTGCGACCGCCAAAGCGCCCCGGAAGCCTTCACCCCGGAGATGGCGAGTTTTTCCAATGAGTTTGAGTTCGATCCGCTGCGCGGGCCGGTGAAAGATTTTAGCCAGACGCTATTGGATGAACACGATGTGGTGGTCAAGAAGGTGAGCGCTCAGCTGTCAAAAGAGGGATGTTTCGATCTGCTGACCCTGGAAGATGTGGAGAACAATACCGGCGCCACGCTGCTGCTGGATGCCAACTATTACGTCGATGGGCGCACCCACGAGAAGCGACTGCGCCTGCAGGGCAAGTGTCAGCTGGCAGAGATGCCCGCCACGGGGGTGAGCTGGGAGACGGATGATAACGGTTTTATTATTCGCGCCCGCGGCAAAGAGACCACCGCCACCTACCGCTATGACAGCGATGGCTATCCGCTGGGAAAAACCACCACCGCCAAAGAAGAGCAATTTACCGTCGCCTCCACGCCGTCGAAAGATCCGCGCAAGAAAATGGACTATACCGCCATCAGCACCTTCAACGAACGCACGCTGGGCACGGTACGCCAGACCTGCGACTACGATCGCCACGACAATCCGCTGAGCTGTGAGCTGCAGGTTATTGATGAAAGCGTGCAGCCGCCGCTGACACGCCATTACACCATCAAGAACCGCATTGATTATTACTGAGCTGTCGGCTTCAGCAGGGCCGGTCCTGGGGTTTTGTGTTCGGCCAGATACTGGTGCTGGAACAGACACATGCGAATGGTGTTGCGGTACTCGCCGTTAATGAAAAACTCATGGATGAGTTCACCCTCGACGATAAAGCCAAGCTTGCGGTAAATATGGATCGCTTTTTCATTCTCTTTATCGACAATCAAATACAGCTTATACAGATTAAGAACCGTAAAACCGTAGTCCATGGCCAGCCGCGCCGCGCGAGTGGCAAGGCCTTTTCCCTGGAAGTCCGGTGAGATAATGATCTGGAACTCGGCCCGCCGATGAACATGGTTGATTTCAACCAGCTCTACCAGCCCGGCTTTATCGCCATTGCATTCGATGACAAAGCGTCGCTCGCTTTGATCGTGGATATGTTTGTCGTACAGATCGGAGAGTTCAACGAAGGCCTCGTACGGCTCTTCAAACCAGTAGCGCATGACGCTGGCGTTGTTATCGAGCTGGTGGACAAAGCGCAAATCTTCCCGTTCGAGGGGGCGGAGTTTGACGTGTAGCGCGTCGGTCATGGGTAATCCTGTGGTTAAAGCTGAACAGCGCGTTATGAAAGGCGGCGCCCGCAGGCGCCAGCGTTGACAGGAAGCGGATCAGGGATTGATTGCCCGGCCGGTGCGGCGGTCAAGGCAGCGCAGGGTGTTCGGCTCCCAGTAGGCATTGACGTTGGCGCTCTTCTGGCAGTTATCCTGCGCGTCGAAGGCGACATCGGTTTTGTCCCACTCTTTTTCCGCCCGTTTATTGACCTTCTGGCGCAGGCTGCGGGTGTCGTTCCATTGCTCTTTTTCCATCGACGCCTGCTGACGGCTTTGCGCGCTGTCGCCAGATTCAATCACCAGCCGGTCGGTGGCGGCGAAGGAGCTGGAGGTATAGACCACGGCGCTCAACGCCAGAATGGCGGTCAGGCACCAGCGTTTGTTCAGTGTCATGTTCATCACGATTTCCTTTAAGTGATGGGTTAACCCTCAGGCTAAGTTTACTACAGCTCTTTTGCCGGGCATAGCCGACAAAACAGCGTGGGGCAGAAGCCATTATCGCGTAGAATGGTTCAACGCTTTGTCTCATTTACGAATCTTTTAATGCTCAAAACAACGCTCCTGTTCTTTGCCACCGCCCTGTGCGAAATCATCGGCTGCTATCTGCCGTGGCTATGGTTAAAGCGCGGGGCCACGCCGCTGCTGTTGATCCCCACCGGCCTGGCGCTGGCGCTGTTCGTCTGGCTCCTGACGCTCCATCCTGCCGCCAGCGGGCGGGTCTATGCCGCCTACGGTGGGGTGTACGTCTGTACCGCCTTGCTCTGGCTGCGGGTCGTGGATGGCGTCAAGCTCAGCCATTACGACTGGGCCGGGGCGATCATCGCCCTGTGCGGCATGCTGATCATCGTGGCGGGCTGGGGGCGGGCCTGAGCTCGCCTTGTGTGATCGCTGCCACTTTTTTAAACCTTAATTCTTGTATGGTAGTCGACCTGTTGCCTTACTTATCAGACATTCTCTTTTGTTATGACTCTGTAAGGAACAACGATGGCTATCGAGACACTTGCCGCCCGGACGGGGGCGACGCCGCTGCGTATCCGTCGGGTGCAGAAGATCACCCTGACGCTGCTGTTTATCGCCGGTATCGTCAACTTTCTTGACCGCTCTTCGCTGAGCGTCGCCGGGGAGGCGATACGCGCCGACCTGGGACTCAGCGCCACCGAGTTTGGGGTGCTGCTCTCCGCCTTTTCGCTCTCCTACGGCTTCGCACAATTGCCGTCGGGAATATTGCTGGATCGCGTTGGACCGCGCATTGTGCTCGGCGCCGGACTGATTTTCTGGTCCGCAATGCAGGCCCTGACCGGGATGGTCAATTCGTTCTCGCATTTTATTCTGCTGCGCATTGGCCTCGGGATTGGTGAAGCGCCATTTATGCCCGCCGGTGTGAAATCAATCAATGACTGGTATGCGCAAAGAGAGCGCGGTACGGCGGTGGGGATATTTAACTCCTCGACGGTGCTGGGGCAGGCCATTGCGCCACCGGCTCTGGTTATTATGCAACTGGCCTGGGGCTGGCGAACGATGTTTGTGGTGATTGGCTTAGCCGGTATCCTGGTCGGTCTGTGCTGGTATGTGGGCTACCGAAATCGCCGGCACTTCACCCTGCAGGAAGAGGAGCAGCAGTATCTGGCCAGCGAGGAGGTGGCCCGCCCGGCGCTGAAATTTAGCGAATGGCTGGCTCTGTTTAAACGGCGCACCACCTGGGGGATGATTCTGGGCTTTTCCGGTGTGAACTATACCGGCTGGCTCTATATCGCCTGGTTGCCCGGCTATTTGCAGGCACAGCAGGGGTTAAGCCTGGCCCGTACCGGCTGGGTGGCGGCGATCCCGTTCCTTGCGGCGGCGGTGGGGATGTGGGTCAATGGCCTGGTGGTCGATGCCCTGGCGCGCAGAGGTTACGATCTGGCGAAAACCCGGAAAACGGCGATCGTGATCGGTCTGGTGCTGTCGGCCCTGGGCACCCTGCTGGTGGTGCAATCCTCCACGCCGACCCAGGCGGTGGCTTTTATCTCCATGGCGCTGTTTTGCGTCCATTTTGCCGGGACGTCGGCCTGGGGGCTGGTGCAGGTATTGGTGGCAGAGCATAAAGTGGCTTCGGTGGCAGCGATCCAGAACTTTGGCAGCTTTGTGTTTGCCTCCTTTGCGCCGATCGTCACCGGGTGGGTGGTGGATACCACCCATTCTTTTAATCTGGCGCTGGTGATCGCCGCCGGCGTGACCTTCACCGGGGCGTTGTGCTACTTCTTTATCGTTAAAACCCGTATCGACTAACCGCCAGACCGGACTCCCGGTTAAGCGACAGGCCCGCAGGGACGCGTGGCTGGTGTGTCATTCGTCGACTTCTTTTATTTCCTCGCGGCGCCTGTTTCCCATTCTATCAGCGATGATTTTGTGACGGTTCACTCCCGGCAGCGAACCGGCCATATCTTCTTGTATGGTAGTTGACAGAAATCAAAGATGTTATACCAATTGCGTGCGATGGTTGGGACACAAAGGCATTCTCCTCGAGAGTTCTCCCCGAGAATGGTTGATGAGACACATAACAACGAGAGTCATCATGGAAAACACCCTTTTAACCGCCAACGCCATGCTGCCAAGCTACGATCGCAGCGCGCTGATCCCCCGTATCGTGCACCTTGGTTTTGGCGCATTCCACCGCGCCCATCAGGCGGTATATGCCGATATTCTTGCCAGTGAACATGGCAGCGACTGGGGCTATACCGAAGTCAATCTCATCGGCGGCGAGCAGCAGATCGCCGACCTCCGCCAGCAGGATCGGCTGTACACTGTGGCCGAAATGTCCGCCGACGCCTGGACCGCACGCGTGGTTGGGGTGGTGAAGCAGGCGCTGCACGCCCAGGTTGATGGCCTCGACGCGGTGCTGGCGGCGATGTGTGAGCCACAGGTAGCCATTGTCTCCCTGACCATTACCGAGAAAGGTTATTGTCATTCGCCGGCCAGCGGCGAGCTGCAGCTCGATCACCCGCTGATCGTCGCCGATCTGCACAACCCACACCAGCCAAAATCGGCGCCGGGCGTGGTGGTGGAGGCTCTGGCTCGCCGTCGGGCGGCAGGCTTGCCGGCTTTTACCGTGATGTCCTGCGACAACATGCCGGAAAACGGTCACGTCATGCGCAATGTCGTCTGCGCCTACGCCCGGGCGCTGGACGCGGAGCTGGCGGCCTGGATTGAACAGAACGTCACCTTCCCATCGACCATGGTGGACCGCATTGTCCCGGCCGTTACCGCGGAAACCCTCGATAAAATTGAACAACTGACCGGCGTGCGCGACCCGGCCGGGGTGGCCTGCGAACCTTTCCGGCAGTGGGTGATTGAGGATAACTTTGTTGCCGGACGTCCGCAGTGGGAAAAAGCGGGAGCGGAACTGGTCGCCGATGTGGTGCCTTTTGAAGAGATGAAGCTGAGGATGCTCAACGGTAGCCACTCGTTCCTGGCGTACCTGGGCTATCTGGCCGGTTATCAGCACATCAACGACTGTATGCAGGATGATAACTACCGCCGCGCGGCGCTGGCGCTGATGCTGGACGAACAGGCGCCGACGCTGAAAGTGCAGGGGGTGGATCTTCCGCGCTATGCCAGTCTGCTAATTGACCGCTACTGCAATCCAGCGCTGAAGCACCGTACCTGGCAGATAGCCATGGACGGCAGCCAGAAGTTGCCGCAGCGCATGCTGGACTCCGTACGCTGGCATCTGGCGCACCAGCAAGATTTCACGCTGCTGGCGCTCGGTGTGGCGGGCTGGATGCGCTATGTCGGCGGCGTTGACGATGCCGGCCAGGCGATTGAGATTTGCGATCCGCTGTTGCCGGTTATCCAACAGGCGGTGGCGGCCAGCGCCGAGGGTGAAGCGCGGGTGAAAGCGCTGCTGGGTATTGAGGCGATCTTCGGCCTGGCGTTGCCGCAGGAGCCCCGTTTCGTCTCGGCGGTGACCCGCGCCTATCTGGCGCTGCAGCGGCAGGGGGCCAAAGCCACTGTCGCCGCGTGGGCTGCCGAGCAATAATCCGCTTCCGGTGTCGGCCTCGTCGTCGGCACCGGCTATTTTGTTATCTCTGCCACCTTCCGCTGATATTTCTTTTTTTTGCTGTCGATCGGTTTTGGCGCGCTGAAAAGATGATCGAACGCAATGTCTATACATAACTCTATATTTCCCTGATTTACTAAAGATAATTAGCTGTTATTTTTCCGAATAATGGCTGGTAATTTACTGCCATAATGGCATAGTTAAGTCATTGAAAAAGAACTTTCTCTGGAAAAGGAGTACGGGCCATGTATAAAAAAATTTTATTGCCTGTTGATGTCTTTGAAATGGATTTAAGCGATAAAGCTGTGCGTCACGCGGAATTCCTCGCCACTGCAGAAAACGGTGAAATCACATTGCTCAACGTTCTGCCGAACAGCAGTCGTTCACTATTACGCGGCTTTACGGCGGATATTCGTAAATTTGAAGCCTATATGAAAGAAGAGTCGGAGAAAAAGATGCGCGAGGTGGCGCGACTGTTCGACATCCCGATGTCGCGGATCCATACCCGGGTGGTCTTTGGTAACGTGCGCGACGAAATTCTGGCTATCAGTAATAACGAAGAGTTCGATGTGATAGTGGTTGGCTCCCGCAAACCGGGCATCTCCACCCATCTGCTGGGCTCCAACGCCGAGTCGATTCTGCGCTACGCCAAAACGCCGGTGCTGGTCGTCCGTTAATCCCCTCAATGACGACGGCTGCGTCAGCCACCCTGGGCAGCCGTCTGACCATTAATCTTCGCTAAACCAGTCGCGGTTCTCCTGGCGGATCAGTAACACGGACTCGCTGATTTCATGCAGATGGACATTCATTGCCTGCTCTACTGCCTCCGCGTCGCGTTTTTCCAGCGCGGTGAAAATCTCATGGTGCTGACGCAGGAGCATCTCCGGCGAGGTGATATGGTCCAGGCTCATATAGCGCACGCGGTCGATGGCGGCTTTAATATTTTCCACCGTATCCCATGCCAGCTGACAATCGGCAATGATCGACAGCTTCTGGTGAAACTCATCATCAAGCAGGAAAAAGTCGTTTGATTGTTGTCTGTCGACGGCAATACGCTGCTGATGGAGATTCTGCTCCAGCTGATAAACCTGCTCATCGTTAATCATGCCGGCGGCGCGGCGGACCACCGCGCACTCAATCGCCTGGCGGACAAAGCAACCATTGCGCACCTGCGACAAGGAAATTTTATTGACGTAGCTGCCGCGCTGGGGACGTATCTGGATAAGCCCATTTTCCGCCAGCTTGATGAAGGCCTCGCGCACCGGCTGACGCGACACATCGAAACGCACGGAGACTTCTTTCTCAGACAGCGGTGTGCCAGGCGGGATCAGGCAATGAACGATATCCCGGCGGAGGATGCGATAAATTTGCTGATTAACGGGTTGCGTCGGATTCAGTTGCGATTCTGCGGCCATTGATGGTTACTTTTTAAGGGATTATGCGCACTATTTTACGCGTTTTTTGCGGTTCCGCCCATACCCGGCCCGCAGGCCGGGTGGCTGACGGTTAGCCCTGGCGGTGAACGCTGAGTCCGGCAAAACTCTGGCTCACCGGCATCATCTCCAGGGTGTTGATGTTGACGTGCTTCGGCAGGGTGGCCACCCACCAGACCGCCTCGGTCACATCTTCCGGCGTCAGGGCTTCGGTGTTCTCATAAGTTTTCCCGGCCTTGGCGTCATCACCTTTAAAGCGGACGTTGGAGAACTCGGTGCCTCCCACCAAACCCGGCTCGATGTCGGTGACGCGCACCGCGGTGCCGTGCAGGTCGGTACGAAGATTCAGGCTGAACTGACGGACGAAGGCTTTGGTCGCCCCATAGACGTTGCCCCCGGCATAAGGCCAGCTACCTGCCGTGGAGCCGATGTTAATGATATGCCCGCGATTGCGCTCCACCATACCCGGCAGGACCGCGCGGGTCATGTACACCAGCCCTTTATTATTGGTGTCGATCATATCTTCCCAGTCTTCCACGCTGGCGCGGTGCGCCGGCTCCAGACCCAGCGCCAGACCGGCGTTATTCACCAGGACGTCAATCGCCTGCCACTCGGCGGGCAGATCGGCAATCAGCGTCTCAATGGCGGCGCGGTTACGGACGTCAAGCTGGGCGATATAAAGGTTGTCACCGAGGTCGTCTTTCAGCGTCTTCAGGCGCTCTTCACGACGTCCGGTGGCAATCACTTTATGGCCGTTAGCGACGAAACGGCGAGTAATACTTTCACCAAAACCGGCAGTGGCACCGGTAACCATGATAATCATCTTACTGTTCCTCAACGCTTTTTGTGTTTTCATACCATAGCACGCACAGACGGCGACCGGTAACGGAAATCATTGCGACCCCTTAAGGAGAAGCCTAATCTTACAGGATTAGCCTGTGCAGGAGAGAAAGATGTCTGAACAAAATCCCTTTTTTAGCGTCAGTTTGCTGCCTTACCAGGCACCCCCGTTTGATCTCATCCAGGACTACCACTATCGCCCGGCGTTTGATGAGGGTGTCCGGCAGCAGCGCGCGGAGATCCGCGCGATAATCGACAACCCGGAGCCGGCGAATTTTGCCAACACTCTTGAGGCCCTTGAACAGAGCGGACAGCTGCTGGCGCGAGTGACGCGGGTCTTTTTCGCCATGGCTGGCGCCCACACCAACCCGTTCATTCAGTCTCTGGATGAAGAATTTTCCGCTGAGCTCGCCGAGCTGGGGAATGACATCTGGCTTAACGAGGCCTTATTTCAGCGAGTGAACAGCGTCTATGAGCAGCGTGACGCGCTGGCGTTAGACAGCGAATCTCATCGTCTCCTGACCCTCACCTGGCAACGTTTTGTCCATGCCGGGGCGACGCTGGCGCCGGCGCAGAAGGCGGTGCTACGCACGCTGAACACCGAAGCGGCGACCCTGCAAAGTCAGTTCCAGCAGCGGTTGCTGGGGGCGGCCAAAAGCGGTGGCCTGGTGGTTGATTACCGACATCAACTGGATGGCCTGGCGGATGAGGAGATAGCGGCGGCCGCCGACGCGGCGCGGGAAAAAGGGCTCAGTGACCGCTGGCTGCTGACGCTGACCAATACCACCCAGCAGCCGCCGCTGCTCTCTTTGCGCGACCGACAGACGCGGGAGAATCTCTTTGCCGCCGGCTGGACGCGCAATCAGCAGGGCGATGAGCATGATACACGTCGCCTGGTGCTGCGACTGGCGGCGATCCGCGCGCAGCAGGCGGAGCTGCTGGGCGCGGCCGATTACGCCAGCTGGGCGCTGACCGATCAAATGGCGGCCTCTCCGGCGGAGGCATTAACTTTTATGCGCCGGATCGCGCCGGCAGCGCGGGCGCGGGCGGAACGAGAGCTGGCTGACATCCAGCAGGTGATAGACAACGAAGGCGGGACGTTTCGCGCCGCAGCATGGGACTGGCTCTATTACAGCGAACAGGTGCGGCGAGCTGCCTTTGCCATTGATGATGCGCAACTTAAACCCTATTTTGCTCTCGAGCGCGTGCTGCAGGATGGCGTCTTCTGGACGGCCACGCAGCTCTTTGGCCTCCGCTTTGTCGAGCGCTTCGATATCCCCGTCTATCACCCGGATGTTCGGGTCTGGGAGATCTTCGATCACAACGGCGAAGGGATGGCGCTGTTTTACGGTGACTACTACGCACGCGACTCAAAAAGCGGCGGCGCCTGGATGGATGTGTTTGTCGAACAGTCTACCCTGCGGGAGCAGCGACCGGTTATCTACAATGTCTGCAACTACGCCCGGCCGAAGGCAGGGCAGAGCGCGCTGTTGTCGTGGGATGAGGTGATCACTCTGTTCCATGAGTTTGGCCATACCCTGCATGGGCTGTTCGCCAGCCAGCGTTACGCCAGTCTCTCCGGAACCAATACCCCGCGCGATTTTGTTGAATTTCCTTCGCAGATCTTCGAACACTGGGCCAGCCAGCCGCAGGTGTTTGCCCACTACGCGAAGCACTACCAGTCCGGGGAGCCGATGCCGGAGGCGCTACGCGACAATATGTTGCGTGCGGCAACCTTCAATAAAGGTTACGACATGAGCGAGCTGTTGGCTGCTGCGTTACTCGATATGCGCTGGCATAGCCTGTCGACCTCGGCGATACCGGAGGACGTGGATGGGTTTGAGCAGAAGATATTGCAGGAAGAACACCTGGATCTGGCGGCCGTTCCGCCGCGCTATCGCAGCAGCTATTTCTCCCATATCTTTGGCGGCGGCTATGCGGCAGGCTATTACGCCTATCTGTGGACCCAGATGCTGGCCGACGACGGCTATCAGTGGTTTGTGGAGCAGGGCGGTTTGACCCGTGAGAACGGTCATCGCTTCCGGGAAGCGATTCTGTCGCGCGGCAATAGCACTGATTTAGCTGAACTTTATCGCCAGTGGCGCGGGCACGATCCACAGATTGAGCCGATGCTGGAAAACCGTGGGCTAAGTGCGTAGGGTCATTTCGGGCTGACACGATAACCGGGCGCGATGCCCGGTTTTTTTTCGACTTTTCATTCAGGGTACCTGGCTACTCGCTGTAACGACCGGCAACGCTATGGCGGCGATTTAAGGGGGGAGGACTGAAAAGTGTCTACCCAGAATCTCCCGACCACAATTATCAGGTCTTTTTAATGCTGCCTGAAGTAATTATTCATCATTTTCAACCACGTCCAGCAATAAACGTAGAATTAAAATTTTAATTTCCAGAGAACTTGATATTCTCCGGGAGAGAATTAACACTCTTTATTGTAACTGGGAGTGATTATTTAAAGCTGTCGCAGTGTGCACTTAACTATGAGGTGCTTCGGGGCAATTGCTGCCTATTATTTTGCGTTGACAGAACGTCCTGCTTATTATTTTTTACACCGTCTCATTCTACAGGTTCACATTTTTGTAGGTTGTGCTGTGATCCTTTTCTTTTCTGTAAGGAAAAAGAATATGTCATATGCTGCCTGTGTTAAAAATATCTATCCGCTGGCAAATATCAACGCACTGACACCAGCACAAAAGGTTGAAGAATTATATCGTTATGCAAATGGATACAAAGAAGGACTTTGCCTATGGTATTGGCGAGGTATTACCAGGAAAAGAAGAGCGGCATTTTCATTGCTAATTATAGTGTTCATTCTGGTGATATTAGCCACATTTATACAAACGGTAGTGGTTAATTATTATCAGGGAGATGCAGAAAAACAGTTCTTTTTTAGCCAGCTAGCCTTTGGTTTATTCGCACTATCCATAGTTTTCCTTTTAATTGACAAGGTGTTCGGTTGGACGAGTGGTTGGGTTAGATATATTAAGACAGTGCACGACATTGAAATGAGCCATAGCGATTTCACATCAAAATGGATATCTAACAATTGTTTGAATGAACATGATTTTAACACATATTACAAAAATGCTCTTCAACTGGTAAAGGAATTTATTCAATCAGTAGATGATTTTCAGAAGCGTGAAACGGATGAATGGTCAATGCAGTTTGGTGATAGTTTGAACCAGCTAGGAGCAATGCTTAAAGCAAACCAGAAAGAGAGCAGTAAAAGTACACCAGTACAAAATGGAAATAACCAGCAAGAAAAATTGGATGGGATGCTATTGTCAGGTGCTGTTAATATTTGCGTTACTAATTCATCATCAACAAAACTAATTAAAGTTTCTATAAAAAAAGGAATAAACACCATCAATGAGAAGGATTTTATTGCAGGTTGCTGGGGCGTAATTGATATTTCACCGGGTATTTATTTGCTTGAGGTTTTTGATGGTTTAAATTTGCTTGTTTCACAAGCGATAAAAATAACTTCGGGGGAAGTGTTAAGGGTCGATTTTTCTATCTAACCACGAGTGGGGGAATTATGAATATCATTCTCGGTCCAGTATTGAGTCTCAGAAAAGTGAATGTTAATTATTTTCATGTTTCTGCACTTATTGTTGTGCCCAAAGATTACAACGAAATTGATTGCTCACTGAGTCATGGTGTGGTTGAGCAGGTTGTGAAAATAGCTAGTGTGCCATTTTGCAATCCTATTTGGGATGTAATAAGGCTGGATTTTAATATCCCATTATTAGATGTGCCGCAAACAATTAACTATACAATCGAAAATAATAAATGGCAGTTTGGGCTACCCGCGGTAGGGCAAAGCCCGGCTATTGCTTATGTATCATGTAATGGCTTTTCAGATGCTAAAAAGATGAAAGATGTTGGTTATATCACAGATCGTTGGAATGATCTTTACACCACACATCAATCAAGACCCTATCATATTCTTATTATGGGTGGCGATCAGGTATATACTGATGGGTTATGGCAGCAAGTTAAGTCAATTTTTGAGTGGAATGTCAGCTTTGCTCTTGATCGCTGGCATAAGCCCTTCACGAAAATGATGAAAGAAGAACTAGATTTATTTTTATGTAATATTTATTTTAACGCCTGGAGTTCATCCGAAATAACAAATGCCATGTCGGCAATCCCAAGCATTATGATGTGGGACGACCATGATATTTTTGATGGTTGGGGGTCCTATCCAACAAAATTACATAATAGTTACATTTATCAGGGGATATTTGCCTTGGCAGAGCAATATTTCCGCGTGTTCCAACTACAGTTAGCTGCGACGAGTGATGAGAAACACCCATCAGCGATACCTGGATGTACAAACTACAATCTTGGTTTTTCTTCCATTGGAAAAATATCTATTCTGGTGGCAGATTTGCGCAAAGAGCGACAGCCGGAACCGATGCAAATTATGTCGGAGTACAACTGGACATTATTTTATCAGTATCTTAATGCTCTTCCCGAAAATGGTCATGTGTTGCTGCAATCCAGTATTCCTGTGGCCTATCTTAATCTGAACAATCTTGCCAAATTACTCAAAGTTCTACCTGGACGAAATGAACTGGAAGATGATTTACGTGATCACTGGCGGGATGAAGCTCACCGGGGGGAAAGGATTCGCCTGGTGCACAATTTACTTGATTTTTCCCGGGTTCACAAAAGTCGTGTCACCATCCTTTCTGGAGACGTGCATGTTGCTGCAAGTGCCGTCATTGAATCCTCACGCTATCCTAATTCAGGTTTTGCTACGAGAGTAAACCAACTGATCTCTACCGGTGTTGTTCATCCTGCCCCGCCGGCTATCGCTCGTTATATGCTGGAATGTAATGCTGATAAAGTCGACATTATCGACTCAGGTATAACGGCAACTATGTTACCCATCGCATCAGATGGTGGTTACTTAATCGGTGAAAGAAACTGGCTGGCTATTGAACCAGACGATAAGAACCGTTTATGGGCAAACTGGCATGTTGAATTTGCCAAACAATTAACAACCAGGGTCATACATCCTTATGGGGATGAGATAAACTAACTGGTTTCTGGAGGTGTGTATGTTATTTATAACCAATCGTTCTCCGCAAGGATCATTTGTTACAACCCCAGGACGCGATTTTATATTTGATCTGTTAGATAATACGCCTTCAGCCTCGGTATATTATTGCCAGCGGGATAGATTAAACAACAAGGACATCGAGTTGGGAAGCGATAATTTTCTGCAGGCAATAGAGACATCACAAGTTAAATCAATTTTGTTCTATCTGCATGGATTCAGGAACTTGCCCGAGGACGTCTTCACGGCCGCTCAGTTAGTGCAAAATCTCTGTGATACCCTTGCCCCCTTTAAAATCATGGTTATCCCTTTAATCTGGCCCTGTTGTGGCGAGAAAGGAATCATCCAACGTTATTATGATGATCGTGATGCAGCAAACGATAGCGGAAGTTCATTTTCACGTGTTATTCAAAGGATTGTTGACTGGGGAAGAGGGCGTAAAACAGCCTGTAAAAGTATAAATCTGCTGGCGCATTCGATGGGGAATCGGGTGCTATGCGCGACGCTGAATAACTGGTATCAGTCTTCAGTAGAACGGAGGCGTTTATTTGATTTTAGTTTCATGGTTGCACCCGATCTGGAAAGTAACGCACTGGAAACTAATGAACCAGCCGAAGTAATTTGCGAGGTCACTCGTGATGTAATTCTCTATCATGCGAGAGATGATCTTGCTCTTAAAGCAAGCAAAATAGTCAATTTTAACGCATTACCACGATTAGGGAGTTTAGGGCCTGCCTATATGACACGTATTCCTAATAATGTGACGGTAATTAATTGCGGGAGTGTCAATCAACCTGCTGATAGCCTCATTGGTCATAGTTATTTTGAGTCATTAGCGGATGATGCGACCAAGCCCAGTCTTGTGATTCAGCATATTATTAATTGCATGATAAAAGGTGAGATCATTCAGAACCCTTTTTCTTGACAGAAGAAACATATGCTTTCAGCCCAGGCGGGTTGCCTGGGCAGTATCATGATGTCTGGATGACGCAAAAGTGAAACAAAGTGATATTTTCAGCATAGATAGTAATAGCGTCCTCCAATTTTTTATAAGGTAAATATAATCCATTAGTAAATAATTTCAGGCTTCAGCCAGTCTTCATCGTACCTTTTTAAGGTGCTTATTTTTGTTTTTCAGTTCTTTCATACGTCTCATCATCGCTGTATCCATCCCACTAAATATTGCCCGCCATTTATAAAAACAGGTCCTGTGCAAACGGAGCGTGGAGCCAGCGCTTCGACGCAGAACACGTTACATCTCCTGGCGGACAGCGCATGACTTCCCATACCTAAAAGGGTATGGCTGGGCATCAATATAGTATTGGAAAGGGTGTTATGCCTGTTATTAAGATTGAATCACCCGCCAGACAGGGCGAAGGAATACGCAGACAGAGGTGATCAGTCTATGAGTAATGCAATAACTAAAGTCCAGAATGCCAATGCACGCCGCGGCGGTGATGTATTGTTAGAAGTTCTGGAAAGTGAAGGGGTGGAATATGTGTTTGGTAATCCGGGTACCACCGAACTGCCGTTTATGGATGCACTGTTAAGAAAACCGTCAATTCAGTACGTGTTAGCTCTGCAGGAAGCGAGTGCAGTCGCCATGGCGGACGGTTATGCGCAGGCAGCAAAAAAACCAGGCTTTCTGAATCTGCATACTGCCGGTGGTTTAGGCCACGGCATGGGAAACCTGTTGAATGCAAAATGCTCACAGACACCGCTGGTGGTGACGGCGGGGCAGCAGGATTCACGCCACACGACAACCGACCCATTATTGTTGGGTGATCTGGTCGGTATGGGTAAAACGTTCGCGAAATGGTCGCAGGAGGTTACCCACGTTGATCAGCTACCGGTATTAGTTCGTCGGGCCTTCCACGATTCTGACGCTGCACCGAAAGGCTCCGTTTTCCTGTCGCTTCCGATGGATGTGATGGAGGCGATGAGCGCTATCGGCATCGGCGCGCCTTCTACTATCGACCGCAATGCAGTCGCGGGTTCGTTACCTTTGCTGGCGAGTAAGCTGGCGGCATTTACTCCGGGTAACGTCGCACTGATTGCCGGCGACGAAATCTATCAAAGTGAAGCGGCCAATGAGGTTGTTGCTCTTGCTGAGATGCTTGCCGCTGACGTGTACGGTTCAACATGGCCGAACCGGATCCCCTACCCAACAGCACACCCTCTCTGGCGGGGCAATCTGTCCACGAAAGCGACGGAAATTAACCGAGCATTAAGCCAGTACGATGCTATTTTTGCCCTTGGTGGTAAGTCGCTTATCACTATTCTTTATACCGAAGGTCAGGCAGTGCCGGAGCAGTGCAAAGTGTTCCAGTTATCAGCCGATGCGGGCGACCTGGGACGCACCTACAGTAGTGAACTCTCAGTGGTTGGCGATATTAAATCATCGTTAAAGGTGCTACTTCCTGAACTGGAGAAAGCCACGGCAAACCATCGCCGTGATTATCAACGCCGTTTTGAAAAGGCGATTAATGAGTTTAAATTGAGCAAAGAAAGTCTGCTCGGGCAGGTTCAGGAACAACAATCTGCTACGGTAATTACGCCGCTGGTGGCGGCGTTTGAGGCAGCAAGGGCGATCGGACCAGATGTGGCCATTGTTGACGAGGCGATTGCCACCAGCGGCTCGCTTCGCAAGTCTCTCAACAGTCACCGCGCGGATCAATATGCCTTTTTACGCGGCGGTGGCCTGGGATGGGGGATGCCCGCGGCGGTGGGCTATTCACTCGGTTTGGGAAAAGCGCCTGTGGTGTGTTTTGTGGGAGACGGCGCGGCGATGTACTCCCCTCAGGCTCTCTGGACGGCCGCACATGAAAAACTGCCAGTCACCTTTATTGTCATGAATAATACGGAATATAACGTATTGAAAAACTTCATGCGTTCTCAGGCGGATTATACGTCGGCCCAAACAGATCGCTTCATCGCAATGGATTTGGTTAATCCGGCAGTGGATTATCAGGCACTGGGTGCATCGATGGGGCTGGAGACCCGAAAAGTTATCCGTGCCGGCGATATCGCCCCGGCCGTTGAGGCCGCACTGGCGAGTGGCAAGCCTAACGTGATCGAAATCATCATCAGTAAAAGTTAATCGTTAATCCGTCCGGCCTGTGCCGCATCCAGTTTATCCCTGATACTGCGGCACAGGTTCACAAAACCCGGTAAAGCCGGATTAGTGTTCTTTGCCGACCACATCAGCATATTCTCCACCATATTCGGATTTTCCAGCTTCCGGTAAACCACACCGCGTAATTGAGCATTCTCCATACTGGCGGGAATAAGCGCGACACCAACACCATGGGCCACAAAATTCATCACAGTCTGCTGCACGGAGGCTTCCAGACCTATTTGCGGACTAAATCCAGCTTTGAGGCACTGATGAAGGATGGAATCATAGAGCATCGGAGCGCTCTCGCGCGGAACCGTGATGAACGGGTCATCACAGAGTGATTCAAGCCTGAAATGCTCGTGTTGAACCTGGGGGTGGTTGGCAGGAAGGGCGGCAATGAGCGGCTCACGCAAGAGCACCAGTGAATGAATCCCCGGCGTGGCCGTCTCGGAGAAGCTGATTGCCGCGTCCAATCTGCCATCCTGTAATGCGGCGTGTAAATCAGAGGGGACCCTCTCCTGAAAATGCAATTCCACGTCGGAACAGGTATTCCTGTGCTGCATCGCAACATGCGGCACAACGCTATAGCTGGCATACATTGTTGCGCCTAATTTCAGAACCCCTTTCTGCCCTGATTCTATTGCCCGTACGTTATTACAGGCCTGCTCCAGCATTGCCAGCATCGCGCGGCAGTCCAGCAGAAATTGCTCCCCGGCAAGGGTTAAACTGACCCCTTTTGCGGCCCGGTTAAATAGCTTTGCACCGAGGATAGTTTCCAGCTGGGCTATTTGCCGGCTTAAGGGAGGCTGCGAAATATTAAGTTTACTGGCGGCTTTGCCAATGTTTCCGGTTTCAGCAACAGTGCAAAAGTTAATCAACTGATTAAGGGTTGGTTTCATAAGCATTCCTGAAGCGGGTTCATACCTTCCAGGGTATCACTTGTTTGCCGCAGAGGGGCATATGAAATTAAGCGTTCTGGCGTTCGAGTTGAAGCAGGTGTGTGGCAATTCCCCATCTGATTGCCAGGCATTTCCCATCCCGGAAATCGAACACCGAGTAACTTGCATTAGGGTGAGCGTACCGCGAAAAGTTATCAATAGTCCCTTCTTTAAGCACCGCCAGCACGCCCTGGCTGACTTGCCCGTGCGTGACAATACAGATGCGCTGATGTTCTGTGGCTTCTGGTAGGTTGTGTATGAAACCTGTTACTCGTCGGGTTGCTTGTGCTAATGACTCTCCTTGTGGTGGGCAATACTCGGCATCATGTGTGAATAACGCATGCGCATCGTGGGGACGTTGTTGCAGGAGCTGTGACGTTAACATACCTTCGAACTGGCCAAAGGCCTGTTCTTTGAGGGCCGGCTCAGCTATCAATGGGCAACGAAAACGGTCAGCCAGGCGCTGTCCCATTTGCCAGGCACGACCAAGCGGAGACGTGTAAACGTAGTCTACCCGGTAATCACTCGCTGCAAACGCGGCAAGTAAAGCTGATGTTTGGCGCTCCCCGCGGGGGGTTAACGCACTGTCATTCTGTCCCTGAATTATTCCTTTTATATTCCACTCTGTTTCCGCGTGTCGAACAAGTATCACTTGCATCATTAAATGGCCATGTATGTTGTTGATTTAAATTCTACCGTTTAGACAAATCCCTTTAATAAGTGGGATTTTTAGCACTGGACGAAGACAGATTCTGCCTCCCCGCTTGACAGTATGTAGTGATGAGATACCGTCTCTGAAATCGAGTTAGCCATCCCATTCCCTTAATCAGTGACGCCTGGTTAGGAATGTGCTGCAGACAATCCAAAAAACGTGCCAGGCAATGACCCGAGCCAGCACGCTTGTCAAATGGGATGGCTAGAATGGCAAACAGCGATTGTCTTCAGGACATTTTCGCTTCGACGTTTAACTCAGCATTTATAATATCGCGTATATTGACGAGTGCATTGCGCACCGCGGCGCCTCCTGCATAAAAAAGTAATTGCAGGACAACCTCGATGATTTCTTCTCTGGTTGCCCCTGCATTTAGCGCTGCCTGAGCGTGTGCCCTCAATTGTGGAACCGTATGACCCAGAGTGACGCAGGAAGCAATGACAACCAGCTCCCGCGTTTTAGCATCCAGCCCCGGGCGTGCAAGGATGCCTCCCATAGCCCATTCGATCGAGATATCAGTAAAATCAGGGCACAAATCGGCCATGTCCTTTCGTAGTTCTTCTCCTGCGCCATTTCCATACAGCTCATTAAACAATCTCATTCCTCGCTCACGGAGCTCTGTATTGGTCATCATTTTTAACCCTCCTGCACTAAGTGAAAACAGATTAAAACCCGCTGGTGAAATTTGATAAACAGCGTTATGTTTTTATCTTTAACAAGCCAGGCTTGATAATAGTGAATAAACTGGAAAGTATGGCGGTGTTTGTCCGCGTCGTGGACAGGGGCAGCTTTAGCGCTGTTGCTGAAGAGATGCGAATCAGCGGAACCATGGTTGGGCTGCATATCAAAGCGTTAGAGGAACATCTCGGCGTTCGCTTACTTAATCGCACAACGCGTCGGCAAAGTCTGACCGATTTTGGTCAGGTTTATTATCAGAGTTGCCGCCGGATATTAGCTGATATTGAAGATAGCGAGTCACAGGCATTTGCTCTTCACCAGAAGCCACGTGGAAAACTGAGAGTAGGTTGCCCAGTCTCCTTTGGTGTCCATGCGCTTTCGCCTGTTACTGCTCAGTTTCTTATTGAATGGACTGATATGGCAGTAGACCTGGTGCTGAGCGATAAATCGATGGATATGGCAGATGAAGGTTTAGATGTCATGATTAAGATTGGTGAGCTCCTGCATGTTAATACACTTGTTGCCCGTCCGATAGCGCCATATCGCTCAGTCATGTGTGCATCTCCGGCCTATATAAAACGGGCAGGGGAACCCATAACACCTGAAGAGTTATGCCATCATCGATGTCTTGGGTTTGCCCATCCCATTGCAGCGAATGAATGGACACTTCAGAGGGAAGGCAAACCTGTCAGAGCTCCGGTAAACATCACGATGACCTGTAACAATGGGGAAGCATTGCGAAGGGCAGCATTGAATGGATTGGGAATTATTATGCAACCCGAGATCCTGTTGGCTGAAGATTTGCAACATGGCCGACTGCTGCCTCTGATGTCTGAATTTCAACCATTAGCTAAGCCAGTGCATATATTGACCTTTGCAAACCGTCAACAGTTACCAAAAATCCGTTTATACGTTGATTTTTTATTGAAAAATTTCAGTGCATCACTCTACGCATTGAACCTTGAATAAATAATGAATTGTACGCGGCTACGGCTGACCGAATGCCGCATCGGTGGCAGAGAGGCACCATCTGACGTTGATAATACGTAATAATTCGCCTTTGTCCCGAACGTGCGTCCCTTTTTAATCTTGACTTTGCATAAGATTGCTCGGTATGTTTCTCATCGTAGTGTATTATGCCAGATAAAAAAAGCCGTCTTAGCGTGGGTTATATCGTTAAAATGATATATTCGCGCTAATGATTTTTATCCAGGGAAGCAATGAATAAGGAAGTGCGCGAGTGTCTGATTGGAATATTATTGTGCTGTCTCTATTTTCAGCGACGTACCTGCCTTTGTTCTGGTTCGTAGGCATGCGGATAGCCTCTGAGGACATTCTCAGAAAGAGTAAATTTTACGAAGTGGATCCAAATGTTTTAGTCCCTGGATGGGCGAAGACATGCACGACGGTATTCTGTGTTTTGCACTACTGCCTGTTCATCATTCCGCTGACTATGATTGACTGGTTACATGGCTTGGCTGCATTTGGCGCAGGAATTCTGTTGCTTGTGTTTCTCCCTTTATGCAGGAAAAGCTATATGCCTGTTTTTAAAGCACACGCTGTGTGCGTTCACAGGAGGGACCCTTCAACAGGACGATTATTAATTCGTGTGTTGAAGGCTAAGTCTTTTGGTTGAAAATGGTCTGTTTAGCCTTTATTCATATTACGTAAGTCTTCTGGCAAACCAGGTCCTTCTGGTAACCAACCCAGATGAGTCTGGGTAGCTTTGCCTGAAGCACCAGGATCAACATGAGCCAGTGCCAAACGAACCACGATAATGTTTACCCATTGAGGCAGCGTCTTCTTCTGTCGCTCCACGAGGAAATAAGGCGGAGGAGACAGGCGCATCAGTTTCACGAGTAAGTCCATGGATGCTATTAGCTGCTGAGATAGCCGGTATGGTTTGCCTTTTATTCATACATCATTCAGTGCACTTCAACATCAAGGCGTTAAGGTTGCGTTAACAAACAGAAGCAATACTGATGTGGCCGATCCCCTTATAAAATGGCCAAATGATGAACGAACAACTTCGCAATGCGCTTCCGCACAAAGACACCCCTTTTTTCCGCATGCTGCATATTATTGTCGCCACCCTGATTCTGCTGCAGATCATTAGCTCTAATCTCACCGAAAGTGAGGCGCTTCGCGACGTAACTCTGACCGGGGCCGTGACATGGTTTCATGTTATCTCTGGATTCGCGCTGATGGTTCTTGGTGTAGTGATGCTGGTATGGATGCTTAAACAACGTGGGTTTCGTTACTATTTTGCCTGGTCGTCCCTTGATTTTCGCGGTGTAGTTGAAGACATTAAAATGCTAATGACATTTCGTCTTCCTGAAGCACATGCCGGTGGCATAGCGGCGATGATCCAGGGGCTTGGCGTACTTGCTTTGTTGGCGGTCGCACTCTGTGGAGGGCTCTGGTTTGTACTGGACACCGCGCCAGGGACGTCAACGGCGCTGGCAGAAGCGGTCCTGCATTTGCATAAATTTCTGACGGTGTTCATTGAAACCTATTTCTGGGCACATGGTGCGATGGGATTGCTGCATATCTTCCTCACCTTTCGCAGTCAAAAGAAACATCCCGTTGTTGGATAAGGTTCTGGTCTCTCGCTAATCCCGATGAGAGTGCGTATTAAAAGGAAAAAGGCATGCATCTTGAACGACACAGCATTGAAAGCGTCGGTTGGTTAAGGGCGGCGGTACTCGGGGCGAATGACGGGATTGTCTCAACCGCCAGCCTGGTGCTCGGCGTGGCGTCTGCAAATACCAGCCCTTCGGGCGTGTTGCTGGCCGGTGTCGCCGGGCTGGTTGCTGGCGCCATGTCGATGGCAACAGGGGAATATGTTTCGGTATCATCCCAGGCGGATACGGAAACCGCCGCGCTTGCCGAGGAAAAAAGTGAGCTGGACGCAGATTATCAGGGAGAGGTACGGGAGCTGACGTCTCTTTATATCCAACGCGGAGTGGAGCCTGCGCTTGCCCGCCAGGTTGCAGAGCAACTGATGGCTAAAGATGCCCTCGAGGCCCATGCCCGCGAAGAGTTGGGATTAACGGATACTCATTCTGCGCGACCTTTGCAGGCGGCCATTTTTTCGGCCGTGAGTTTTTCAGCCGGGGCGGGGTTACCCTTGATCGTTGCAGTGCTATCGCCAGCAAAACTGACTGTTATCGCGATTTTCCTATCCACTCTCTGTTCACTGGCTGCTCTTGGCTATTTCTCTTCCGTGGTGAGTAACGCACCGCCTGTCAGAGCTATCAGCAGAATTACGTTCTGGAGCACGCTGGCCATGCTTTTTTCGATGGGGATTGGGCGCATAGCCGGGCAGGTACTGCTGTAAAATTGCTAAATTATCAAACACACCTTTAGAGAATGAGCTATTTAATCTAACGTCCATATCGGGGTAGTCTTTAAATATAGCGAAATAACTTGTTATATAAATCTCGCTACAACGATATCTTTCATTGGCAACGTGGACGAAAAAATGGTTTTGATGGCTACTATGTTTCTGTATTCTCTGGCTCTGTCGTTTTCGCCCGGGCCAGTCAATATGGTCATTATCTCTTCAGGTGTTATGCATGGCTTTAGAAAAACATTCGCCTTCGTATCCGGTGCGACTCTGGGTTTCACCCTGTTGCTTATCTTTGTTAGTTTTGGGTTATACACAGTCATTGCCTCGCACCCATCATTTTTCAAATACCTGAATGTTCTCGGCTCGATTTTTATACTGTATCAGGGCTATAAAATTGCCACATCACAACCTGATTGGTCATTAAAAAAGGGAAATGCACCCGGATTTGTTCAGGGAGTGTTAATGCAATGGTTCAACCCAAAAGCCTGGGCTGCCTGTACCTCTGGAACTACCTTGTTTTCTGAGCCATCAACCAGTCTGCCCCTAATACTGTTCATTATTATTTACTTTTTTATCTGTTATATCTCATTATCAATTTGGGCAATCTTCGGTGATAAAATGTCAACATTTCTTCAGGGAAGGGCACAAATGCGTATCTTTAATTTATTGATGGGCGGGGTTTTATGCGTTATCGCATGTTATATGCTTTACCCACAATGATTTTAACTGTTCAAAGCTTATGTTGTTCCATAGCGTTATAAATGTAATTAATTAGTTTATAGGCGGCGCTGCTGGTTGATATATTGGCGGGCCAAATGGCATAAACTTTTAGCGGCTCTAATGACCAGTCAGGAAGTACTTCATGCATCTCCCCGAGTTTAACATCATTTTCGCAGAGGAAACGGGGAGGTACGGCAAGCCCTATGTTCTGTTTGGCAAGGACATAGGCAGCTTCAATGTTATCAACGCATACCATAGGAGCATACTTAATGACCGCCAGTTCGCCGTTTTTATGCCTGAACTCTCGGATGTTCTCTCTCATTGTTAACCCAATCCACGGCAGGGATCCCAGCTCAACGGGATGCTTAATGGGTTGGTGCTGCATGAGCAAGTCCTTAGACGCCACCAGTTGTCGTGGTAGAACAAATAGGTGTCTTGCTTTGAGTGAACTGTCCGGGAGTTCGCCAATACGGAAGGCGACATCAATGCTATCGGCGATGATGTCCTCGCGCAGATCACTATAAGAAATACTCAGGGAAATATCCGGGTTTTCTTTGATAAAATTCGCCAGATGGCGGGTGAATGGACCGTTTAAAAAAACAGCAGGGAGGGAAATGTGCAGCTTGCCAACGGTAGAGATAGAGCGTTGTTTAAATTCAATGACGCCCTTTTCATACAGCTCCAGCATCGATCTGGCGGTCTCCAGCAAACTGATGCCATCCTGGGTTAGAGAAATCTTCCGCGTATTTCTGTACAGCAAGGCGCTATTGAGGTTTTTCTCAAGTCTGGATAAATGTGTGCTTGCTGTTGCGGTCGTCAGGCCTAACGCTGCGGCGCCACCTGAGATAGAACCTCGTTCTACAATTTTGGCAAATACTATCAGGTAGCGGATGTCATCGATCATTTACAGTCCTGTGTTCACTCAGTAATGCTGGGCGTGGAGCCAGCAAAAGCGTTAATCCATCATAGAATTAACATATCCTATTTTCATCATCGGCAGCATAATTTTTCAAATGCTTCTCAACGCTGGCTAACCGGTTTCCCGGTATGGAGATTTGTGCTTCAATGGGCAGGCAGAAATCCTCGAAGCATCATCGGTAATATTCCCCGTCAGGAGGTAAGTTTGCACATTGATACCCATCGTTTGCATCTTCGCCCGGTCATGGCTTCCGATGTCGACGATCTGTACCGAATTTATGGCGATCCCGCGACCAATACCTTCAACCCCGCAGGACCGTACCCGAATATAGACTATGCGGAAGTCGTCCTGCGGCGCTGGCTCGCGCACTGGCAAACGCACGGATTCGGAAATTGGGCAATATCAATGCGCAATACCCCTGAACACATCATTGGCTTTGGTGGCGTCAGTCTACGCAGTTATAACGATGTCACCATTAACAATCTTGGATATCGGTTTTCTACTGAGGCATGGGGAAAAGGACTGGCCACCGAGTTTGCGATTGGCGCGATGAGATATGGTTTCGAGGTGCTTAAACTTGCGGAGATGTCAGCGGTTGTCCGGGCTAACCATCTGGCTTCGCAGAAAGTTCTCGAGAAAGCCGGGATGAGGTACATTAACGATATTGCTGATATAAAAGATGCGCCGCCAAGCCTGCTTTATTCATTGACGTTAAACGAGTGGTTAAGCCAGATCAGTGACTGTACATAACGTTTAGGTTAACCCTGGCGACGGTTAATGACGCGGTCGCCTTGGGGGTCTTTCCGGCAAAACCTGCTGGCTTGCCCACGAAGATACTCTTAGACATCCGCCCCCAATTTTATGCTGGTATTATGGGAGTAACCGCTGCGCGTCACGCCCGGTTTACCCCGTGCAGCGATGTGCTTTTTATTAGCTAAATGCGCGCGTAATAATAAAAATAATTTCTTCAGCTTTATTCATTTTCAGAATTATCGCACAAGGTCTTACCTTAATCTGAAATGGCTGAGGGATAGTTGTTTTTGAAAACTTATACCCCGTATTATTTGATAATCATCTTTATCTCTGAAAAGGTCGTGTATGAGTAATTTTCTGCTATTAGCCCTGGCGGTGGTGTTATTGTTAACATCATTATTTTGTGGTCTGTCATATGTTAAAGACAGAAGGAAGCTTAAGATGCGTTTTAACAAAACCCGGCGTTAATGGGTTGCTATTGAGGATAGCGCAAGAGCGATGGCCGAGAATCGCGCCAGCTCTTGCTTAGTATCAATCTGGAATTTTTTCATGATGTTTATTTTGTGTGAAAAAACCGTCTTATGGCTGATGCCCAGCTCTTGCGCTATCTGTTGATTGTTCATTCCCGTTTTTATCGCATCGATAATATAAAGCTGCGATTTGGTCAATGTTAGTCGCGGGCATTTAAGGCAGCGTCTGCTGTCTTTTTCCGCCACCCCAGAGACGGGTTTACTTAATGCCGTCAGACGGTTTGCAATTTGCTTTTTAATGCTGCGGAGATCGGCGTTGATACTGATAAAACAGGCATCACGCAGACAAAGCGGCAAACGGTCAACCCGGGCACAGCTGTCGCTGGGGACAAAAACAAAGACAGGCGTCTGTTGCGGTATCTTCTTGAAGTACGGGTGACACAGGTAATGTTCACCGGTTTCCATTTCCGTAAAAAGCACATCAGTCTGGCTAATGATGTCAGATGAATATTCGTGAAGGGAAAAGGGCGTACAGATATTTTCTTCGATTGCGATCTCGATCAGTAGCTCGCAAATTCCCCGTTTCAGATAAATATTTTCAGTGTTAATTAAAAAATCAGGCATAGTGATGTTGAACGCGAAATGGATTAAGGTTGATAAAATTCTTTGAAGCAAATTTGTTTTGCGAATATGGGCTTAGGATATTTCTAATAACAAACAAAAGCAATAAGTCCAAAATTGGACTTATTGCTGTGCGGATGATATAAGATTTTTAAAATCAGTGAGTTACGTATATGAGTCGCATAGAAGTTGTCGGCAATTTGGCACAAACTGCTTAAATTGCTTATATTGCATGCGTTAATTCTGGTCTCAAATATATTAATCAAAGTAATTTATTCACTGTGTGAATTGCTATTTCAAAAATACGTTGTGCAGGCGCGGATCCTCGATGAGATCGCGCCTGAGCGAAGCCAGGAGTTGTCTTTGACAAAAAGGGAGCGAGGTATTGTCCCGCCGCTGCGGAGGGTGAACAGCAACGGCGTACAAAAGAATCAGTTATCGGGGTTGTTGGAAATGCCTTTCCAGACCATCCCCAGGCCGAGCAACATCGACGCGAAGAGGGCGAACAGGGTGGTGGAGATAAAAATACCGGTCATGGTGGTGCCTCAGAAAGTGCGTATGCAGGTTATTAGGCACGGGACGGCGAGAAAGGTTCCTTGCAGGGCTGACTATTTTTCCGTCAGGGTTTGCCGGCTGATGCCAGCAAGGTAATGGCTTGTCAGCGCGCCTCGGGCGGCGGAGCGAGCCGCTGGTGAGGAACGCGCTTATCACTGCAGTCGTAAAGGGCAAAACGGACGGTGGGGATGGTGGCGCGGTCCGGGCGTTGACATCCTTTTGAACAAGTTATATATACATGTCGCTTCTGTTTATTGAATGTTAAACAGCATCAGTTATGGGACTCAGAAGCGCCACTGCCCCCGCCGTCGGGCGGGGGCCACTCTGCCACCCGGCCTGGTTATTTTTTCCTGTGGCGAGTGATAAAAAATTTTATTTTCGCTCTTGAAAAATGCACTGCAGATATTATTTTATATAGCGGACAAGCAATGCTTGCCTTTATGTTGAGCTTTTGAATGGATATTCAGGAGGTTAATTATGGCACTCAAAACCTTGTCAGCACTCCCTGTTTTCGCTGATTCTCTTTTTGCCGATCGTTTCAATCGCATTGACCGTCTTTTCAGCCAGTTAACTGGCGATACGCCGGTGGGCGCCTTGCCGGCCTATGATTTGCAGAAAATAGATGACAGTAATTTCCTGCTCAGCGTCAGCGTGCCCGGCTGGAAAGATGAGGAACTGGAAATAGAGACCGTCGGCGGTAATCTGCATATTACCGGCAAACGTGCAGAAACTGATTCCGGGACCGACGGTAGCCAGCGCTGGATATATAAAGGCATCCGCCGCGCTGATTTCCAGCTGAGTTTCTCGCTTCCTGAACATGCCCAGATTAATCAGGCACAGCTGGATAGTGGGATCTTAAAGGTGACTATCCATCAGGAGATCCCGGAAAGCGAAAAACCGCGCAAAATTGCCATTGAGAGTCACGGCCGGGTGATTGAACACAAGGTCTGATTCGGCGACAGTTCAGACGAGTATTCGCTAAGGCCCGCGCAGCGGGCCTTTATTTTTCCACCCGAACTGACGCGATCGGTCTACTGCCGACGAGAGAAATCGATATGCTATTCTTTTAACTGGCGCGATGCTGCTGTTATTCCTTTGATATTTTGTGAGGGGTCTGAATGACAGACGAGATGAGTTACGATGCAAAACCGACCTCAGCGCTAACGGCGGAAGTGGCTCAGATGCTGGTTGCTCGGGGCTGGCGGCTAACCACGGCAGAGTCCTGCACCGGGGGCAATCTGGCGGCGGCGCTCTGTGCTCAGGCGGATACCGCGGCGTTTTATGATACCGGCGTCGTCACTTTCAGCGATGAAGCCAAACGAAACGTGCTGCAGGTTCGTGCGGAAACCCTGGCGGTACACAGCGCCGTCAGCGAAGCGTGCGTCCAGGAGATGTCGGCCGGTATTCTGGCAATGGCTGACGCCGATATCGCCATCGCCATCAGCGGCTACGCGGGACCGGAGGGCGGGGAAGATGGTACCCCCGCCGGCACGGTATGGTTTGCCTGGAATTTTCGCGGCCAGACTGAAACCAAACGGATGTGCTTTGCCGGCGACTGTGAGACCGTGGTGGCGAAAGCGGTACGATATGCCCTGGCGGCACTGAGCGAAAAGCTTGCCCACTGGCAATGACGATGCCCGGGTGCGCGTCCTTACAGGTCCGTTGCCTGGCGCGCTACCGGCCAGCAGATCTCCCCGATGCCGTTAAGGCAGGGTCGGGAAAAGAGAAATCCCTGAAACAGGCGAATGCCTACCGACTGCAGCCAGCACCACTCCTCAATGGTTTCGACGCCCTCGGCGACCACGGTGATGCCGAGATCTTCACAGCAGCGCACGACCGAGGCGACAATCGCCTGTTTGGTGCCGCTAATATGAATATCGCGCACCAGCTCCGCATCCACTTTGATTTTATCAGGCTGAAAGCGGGTCAGGAGCGACAGACCGGAGTAACCGGCGCCAAAATCGTCGATGGCCAGTTTCATGCCGGCCACGCGCAGCGCTTTGAGTACTTTGCGGAACTGGTCGAAACAGGAGATAACCTCCGTCTCAGTCACCTCGATCAAGACCTGTTCTGGCCTGAGACCTGCCGCCAGCAGGTTGTCCATCAGCCAGCCTACGGCGTCAGGATGGTTATACAGCGAGCCTGGCAGCAGGTTGACCGCCAGTTGCTGTTTGCCGAGCGGAAGGCGGGCGGCGAGAGAGAAGGCAAACGCTTTGCTCTCAAGGTCGAAACGGTAGCGATCTTCCGCTGCAATGGCGGCAAACATTTCCACGGGTGAGCCGCCGGTTGGGCTGCGGATCAGGGCTTCAAAGGAAGAGACCCGCCTTTTGGCCGGCTCGACGATGGCCTGCAGGGCGAACTGGCAGGGCTGATCCGTCAGGTTGCGCGGCGAGGCATTGCCCACTGCGGGAGTCATCGACCAGCGAGAAGGCTGCAGAGACTCGGGCAGGCAATAGCGCCCGCCGTCGGCGATAAAGGCGCTAATCAGTCTGAACATGCGGTCATTGATCGGCTCAGTTTCACCAAAGGTGCTGAAGCGCAGGATCTCTTCTACCGCAGCATCATTCTCATGATAGCGGAGATCCAACATCCGCATACCGACGTCCCGAAAACGGCGATAGGCCGAGTAGTCGCGCATCAGCTCCACCACGTCGCGATGGCGGGGGTCGCATTGTATTGCGCTGAATAACGACTCGAGGATTTCCTCATTTCCTTCCAGCACCTGGAAGAACTGCTGGCCATTAAACAGCAGAATGCCGGTTATCCCGAGGGGCATATTTTTCCCGCTGGCGCGATGAATAAGGGCGTCAAGATCGATCAGTGGCCAGGCAGGATCAACCTGGCTGCGGTAAATCAAGGTGGTTAGCATAGTCATTCCGTTCGCTGTAGCAGAGCCCGATGGCCTGTACAGAGCGAAAATAGGGAGGTAGGGCCATACCCTCAAGGAGGAGGCCAGCATTTTCTGACATTCAACCAACCGTGATGTCCGCTACGCGGAACGGGAGATTCACATGGTGATTCCCTCCACTCTACAGGGAATCGGATGTTTAGCTATCTTTTTCTCAATATCGTTGCTAAAAGACAATAACAGGCCATACATTTCTTCTAAAACTCGGGGGCGGAGACTGAACTTAGCGATTAAATAATGGCTGTCAGGAATTATCCTACCACGCTATGACGTGTTCTGGAAAAAAAGAAATGAGCTTGCATGGATAATATGAGGTCAATATTATCTACGCCAATCAAATTATTTTTATTTTTCGAGGTTGTCATGGGTGATTTGCTTATTGTTTTATGTTTGATTTTTTGCCCCATTATTTCTTTGTGGAGCGGTATTTCCTATATTAAAGAGAGGCGTAAAAGACGTTATGTCTTCCGTTCCAGAAGATAATGAGTTAGCATAATAATATTTTACGAGGTTAACGTCTGGCGAGTATCTGGACAAGATTGTTGAATTGCTGACGACTCTTTAAATGGAACTTATTCATAATGTTCTTTTTATGCGAATGGATCGTTTTGTGACTAATTTTTAGTACAGTGGCAACTTCATGCGGACTCAGGCCAATGCTGAACGCGTAGATGACTTTGGTTTGCGCGTCGCTCAATGACTTACAGGGACAATTTATGCAGCGACGCAGACGATTAAAGGGAGAGCCATGCTGTTCCGTTAAGGGGCGTTGAATTGCATGACCTATCACCTCCTTAAGAAGATGAACGGCGGTGTGCGGGTGTATAAATACCGCATGCTTAAAACAGTTGGGTAAGTGATCGATGACGGTAACCTCTTCATCATTCAGGAAAATAAAAAGTTGATAATTCTCTGTAGCGTGCTGTAAAAGTTCATGGCATAAGTACCATTCTCCCGCCACCATTTCCGTGAATATGACATCGGCTTGTGCAATCGACGCCGGCTTCCATTGCTGAGAAAACTGATAATGCGATCGCTCGCACGCCTGCATCGTTTCATTAACCAGTTCGGCAATCGCAACCCGCAGATAGTGATTTTTTATATTGAACAAAAAATTCGTCATATAACTTCCCTGTTGGGTATTAAAATGATATCAGGATAAATTAAAACATATAATGGCAATGCGCCGAATATTTTTAGACGAGATAATCTAAGGGATGTTTTACACTAATGCAATAATCGCTGGAGAAAGTGGGATAACGGCAGATGAGCATACGAAAGTTCCTAATAAACAAAACGTTAAGCATATGTCTGTTAGGGTTTTTCACTGATAATTATTTTTTTATTTTTGCCGTGCATAAAAAGCTTAGTGCTGTCCGCCGCCTGTTGTTAAAATTAGAGGAGGATAAGACTACAGGAAGTATGCGGTATCTATGAAACAGATGCTCTATTTAAAAATGCTGGCGTGGCTGGAAGATAATATCTACTGTAACCCGTCTATCGATGACCTGGCGCAGTATATGGGGTATTCGCGCCGGTTTGTCTATGAGGTGTTTTATCAGTATGGTCAGTTACCCATCGGGCAGTATATCCGGCTGCGGCGGTTGACCATCGCGGCGGTGAGTCTGCGATTAACACGGCAACCGATCGCCGCCATTGCCTGGCAGTTAAGCTATGACTCGCCGCAGACTTTTTCCCGGGAGTTTAAGAAGCGCTTCTCGCTCTCGCCACGGGAATACCGTTGCGCCGTGCACTGGGACACGGCTTTGCTGTTAAAGAAATTCGACCCGGAGGGTGAGAGCCTGCCTCAGGCCCGTTTCTGTTCACTGCCCGAGAGGGTCTATCGTGGCTCTCCAATGAAGTATGAGCTGCGCCTGTCGGATATGGTATTGCAAAGCACGTCGAAGACGGCTGTCAGACAAAAGGTTGACCGTTTTTTTACCGCCGGCGGTGGCCGTCTCTCTGTGTTATCCGATTATTATGCGGCGAGTAACAATGAGCTTAACGTCGAGGTTAACGCTTTTGTCGGTTGTCATCGGGAGCGAGGGGCGCTGCCCGCGCTGACGACGAACAGCACGTTGACGACAAGGCCTGGGCTGTATGTTGGCGTTGAATTCTATGGCAGTTGGGCGCGTTACGCCCGTTTATCCAGCGATCTGTATATGGAGTTGCTGCCAGCGCTGGGAGCAAGCCGCCGGGAGGAAGTCGACATTGAATGCTTTCTCGAGCGTCATACGGAAGGTGGGCCAGCGGCGGAAAGGCGCTATCGCGTACGCTATTTTATTCCGGTGACGCTGTCTGGTGAGGTGACAGCGCGGCCAGCGCCCGGCTAACTGACAGATGACAAATAAAGGTGGCCCGGTGGCCACCTTTCACGAATATCACAACACAAACCACAGCAGCCAGGTGATCAGAAAGCCCGTCACCCCCATGATGGTCGTCAATACGGTCCAGGTTTTTAACCCGTCCGGCACCGAGAGCCCGAGATAGCGCGTGACGACCCAGAACCCGGCATCGTTGACGTGCGATAACCCGAGCGAGCCGAAGCAAGTCGCCAGCGTTACCAACACCAGCTGAATCGGATCCAGCCCGATGACCGCCTGAGACAGCAGACCGGAGGTGGTGAGGATCGCCACGGTGGCCGATCCCTGCGAGGCCCGGAGTACCAGCGAGAGCAGGAAGGCGGCGGGCATCAGCGGCAGATGAATTGTCTCCAGCGCCTCGGCTAAGGCATTGCCGATACCGGAGGCGACCAGTACGCCGCCAAAGGCGCCGCCAGCGCCGGCGACGAGGATCACATCCGCCGAAGAGGGGATCGCGCTGCCGGTGACTTCGCCCAGCTTTTTCAGGCTCATCCGCCGACGGATGCCCAGCGTCCAGCTGGCCAATCCCAGGGAGATCAGCAGGGCGACCGGTGGGGTACCAATGACGGTCATCAGCTGGCGAACCGCGTTTTCCGGCAGCAGCAGTGCCTGACACAGCGTCCCGGAAACAATCAGCATAATGGGCACCACGATCAGTCCACCGATAACCAGCGCATTCGGCGGTGGCAGACGGGTCTGCTGCGCGTTAACGGAGAGGTCCGGCACTTCAGCTGTTTGCTGCTGTTCCAGCACGTTAATCGACAGATGATAATGGCGCCGATTGATAAACCGGGCGACAAAATAACCCACGATACCAACGACTATCGATACTCCAATCCCCGCCAGCATCAGCCAGCCCACATCGCTATGCAGAATGCCTGCCGCGGCCGCTGCGCCAGGATGGGTGGGCAGCGCGACGTGCACGGTTAACATCACTCCGGCCATCGGCAGGCCAAACTTCAGCGGCGACACGTGGGCGACTTTGCTGAAGCCGTAAATTAACGGAATGATGATGATAAAGCCGACTTCAAAAAAGACCGGCGTGCCGAGAATAAAAGCCACGATGGTTAAGGCGGCAATGGTCCGTTTTGCGCCCAGTACGCCGGTCAACGTTTTCGCCAGCGATTCGGCGCCGCCGGACATTTCAATCAGCACCCCCAGCATTGAGCCCAGAATAATAATGCTGGCGATGTGACCAAGCAGGCCGCCCATGCCTTTTTCAATGGTGGTAATAATTTTATCTGCCGGAATACCGGTGGCGAATGCCACCAGCAGGCTGACGATCAGGAGCGCCACAAAAGGATGCGCTTTCGCTTTGATCACCAACAGGAGCAACAGCACTACGCTGGCTAACGCAATAAGTAACAGCGCCGATGTCGACATAGGTTTGCCTCGGGTATTAACAGGTGTACAGAGAGTTATTTTTTTAGAAAACGGTGTTTATTTTTTCCGGTAGGGCGAGAACCACCCCAGCCCGGAAAGCGTGTCTGCTCGGGGGATATATTCGCAGCCGATCCAGCCGTCATAACCGGTTTTATCCAGTAGCGCATAGAGCCACGGATAGTTTATTTCGCCCTCATCCGGTTCATGACGGTCGGGCAGGGAGGCAATCTGAATATGGCGATACTGGCCGGCATATTCGGTAATGAGATGGCTTAAATTGCCGTCCACCTTCTGCGCGTGAAACAGATCTAACTGCACCGCGACGTTCGGCCTGTCGACCCGTTTCACCATCTCCAGCGTTTGATATTGGCTGTGGTAGAGATAGCCCGGTTTGGTCTGGGGATTCAGCGCTTCGATGAGTATCCGCTTGTCGTGGCGGGCAAAGCACTCCGCCGCGTAGCGCAGATTATCGATAAGCACGGCCTCGCAGGCTGCGCGATCCATCCCCGGCTGTACCACGCCGGCCATGATATGCACCTGCGGGCAATCCAGCTGGCAGGCATACTCCAGCGCCAGCTGGATCTGCTGGCGGGCCTCGGCGCTTCTGCCTGGCACCGCGGCGAGCCCCCATTCTCCGGCGTTGACGTCGCCGGGTGGGGTATTGAACAGCACCAGCTGCAGCTGGTTCTCCTGCAGGCGCTGTTTAATTTCTCCGGCCTCATACTCATAGGGAAACAGAAACTCCACGGCTTCAAAACCCGCGCGGGCAGCGGCGGCGAACCGGTCCAGGAACGGCAGTTCGGTAAACAGCATGGTTAAATTAGCAGCAAATTTTGGCATGGTTTTATCTCAGTTCATCCACTTCGTCAGTGGTCAGGTAGCGGATCTCACGGTTGCCGAGGGTAAATATCAGCCGCGCGGTCTCTTCCAGCTCTTCGGTATTGTTGGTGGCTTCGCGCAGCGATGAGCCGGTGACCACCGGACCGTGGTTGGCCAGTAAAAAGGCGTTATAGCGGGGCGCCAGACCGGCCAGCGCCTGGGCAATACGGTCATCGCCCGGCCGGTAGTAGGGAACCACCGGGACGTCGCCGACACGCATCACCACATAGGGGGTAAAGGGACGAATACAGTTGTGCGGATCGAGCCCCTGCAGGCAGGAGAGCGCGGTCAGATAGTGGCTGTGCAAGTGGACGATCGCCTTGCAGGCCGGGTTGTGCAAATAGACCGCCCGGTGAAAAGTGACCTCTTTCGACGGTTTGTCGCCGGAGATCCATTCACCTTGCAGCGTCACCACCGACAACCGCTGCGCCTGCAGTTCGCCGAGGCAGGAGCCGGTCGGCGTCGCCAGCAGATTGCCGTCCGGCAGCAGCAGCGACAGATTGCCGGCGGAGCCGGTGGCATAGCCGCGGCTAAACAACGAGGCGCCAATCTGCACCATTTCATCTCGCAGCTGTTGCTCAGTCATGACGAAACTCCTGCTGGGCACGGGCAAAGAAGTGGATATCGCCGAAGTTACCTGACTTCAGCGCCAGGGAGAGCGGCTGGCGAGTGTCACGCACCCAGGGCACGCCGGGGGAGATGGTCGGCCCAATATGGAACGCCTCGACCCCCAGCGTCTGCGCCACAATGCTCGATGTTTCCCCTCCGGCCACAATAAACCGGGTAAATCCTTTCGCCTTCAGGGCGGCGGCAAGGGCGGCAAACAGCTGTTCCACCCGTTCGCTGCTGGCCTTGTCGCCATACTGCGCCTGGATCCGCTGCAGCGTTTGCGGCTCGGTGGTGGCATAGATCATCGGCGCCAGCGGCGCATCGCGCTGCGCGTCCACCCAGTCAGTCAGCGTCCTGACGTAGCTCTCCAGATCGGTAAAACAGGCGCTTAAGTCGACGGCGCGGGCGGGGGCCTGTTCACGATAGGCCGCCACCTGGCTGTTGGTCATCACCGAGCAGGAGCCCGAGAGCACCACCGCCGGGCCGGTCAGCGGCATGCCTGCCTGAGCGCTTTCACCCCTGGCGCCATGACGCTGTGCCCAGTCGCGGGCGAGGCCGATGGCGAGACCGGAACCGCCGGAGACCAGCTTCATCTCTCGCAGCGCCACGCCCTGGGTGAGCAAATCCTGTTCACTGAGGGCGTCGAGCACCACATAGCGCACCGCCGGATCGCTGATTGTCGCCAGCGCGGTGGCGACCGCCTCCGGCCCCTGGTCGACGATCGGCCAGGCAATCAGCGCGGCTTTTCCGCGCCCCTGGCGCTCAATCAAGCGGCCCAGGTGCGCATCCTCCATCGGCGTCACCGGATGGTGGCGCATCCCGGACTCATTCAGCAGTTGCTCGCCGACAAACAGATACCCCTGATAGACCGTGCGGCCGTTCACCGGCAGCGCCGGGGAAATCACCGTCCGCGTCTCACCCAGCTCGGCCAGCAGGGCATCCAGCACCGGGCCAATGTTGCCCTCCGCAGTGCTGTCGAACGTGGAACAGTACTTGAAGTAGAATTGCTGACAGCCCTGGGCCTGCAGCCAGCGCAGCGCGGCCAGCGACTGGCTGACGGCGCTTTCCGCCGGGCAGGAGCGGGTTTTCAGGCTGATGACCACCGCCTCGCTGGTCAGCGGAAGATCGCGGGTCGGCACGCCATTCAGTTGCACCGTCGGCATGCCGTTGCGCACGAGGAAGCTGGCGATATCCGTGGCGCCGGTGAAGTCATCGGCAATGACACCAAGCTGCATGTTATCTCTCCTCACTGTTTGTGGCCCGGCAGGGTGATGCCGTTGAAAATCTTGATCACCGCGCTGTCATCTTCCCGGCCGAATCCGGCATTGCTGGCGGAGGTGAACATATTTAGCGCGGTGGTGGCGAGCGGCAGCGGGAAGGTCAGCGCCCGGGCGGTGTCATTCACCAGACCGAGATCTTTGACAAAAATATCGACGGCGGATTTTGGCGAGTAATCGCCATCCAGGACGTGCTGCATGCGATTCTCAAACATCCAGGAATTACCCGCCGCGTGCGTCACCACGTCATACATCGTCTCCAGCGGGATCCCGGCGCGGGCGGCAAGCGCCATCGCTTCGGCGGCAACAGCGATATGCACCCCAGCCAGCAGCTGATGAATAATCTTTACCGTCGAGCCAAGGCCGATGTCGCTGCCGATGCGGTAGACTTTGCCGGCCACGGCGTCCAGTACCGGCGCGAGGTGGGCAAAGGCGGCATCGCTTCCGGAGGCCATCACCGTCATGTCGCCAGCGGCCGCTTTCACTGCGCCGCCCGATACCGGCGCGTCAAGCATCAATAGCTGGTATTCCGCCAGCGCCACGGCTATCGCCTGGGCATCGGCGGAGGCGATGGTGGACGACACCATCACGACGGTGCCGGGCTTCAGATGGGCGGCGAGGCCGGTTTCGCCGAACAGGATCCCCCGCACCTGGGCGGCATTGACCACCAGCAAGACGACCGCATCCAGGTCAGCGGCGAAAGGCACCGCGCTGGGGCCCGCGCCTTTGGCGCCCGCCGCCAGCAGTGCGCGACAGTTGTCGGGGTTGATGTCAACGCCCCAGGTGTTCAGGCCCGCCTGCAGGCAGGCGCGGGCGGCGCCCATGCCCATTGAACCCAGTCCAATCACGCAGACGTTAGTGTGTGCAGCCATGATGGTCTCCTTGTGAATATTCGTTAATTAATGTGATTTAATGATAGAATAAAGCGTTATCATGTGAATTTATGTGAGAGCTATCACGAATAACCTACATGAATATAAAAAATTCACAGGCGGAAAGAGGCTGCACAACGGCGATTCTTGCCCTAAAATAGCGTAAAAACAGCGGCAAAGCGCGATAACAACACAGGGTGTCGCCAGGTCCGCAGCCCGAGTGGTGACGCCTGGTGTGAAAAAATGGTAAGGGGAGAGCGGTGATTCCAATAGAACGACATCAGCGTATTTTAGCCCTGGTGGAGCAGCGTGGGGCGGTAAGCATCAATGAGCTGACGGAGATCCTCGGCGTGTCCCATATGACCATCCGTCGGGACGTCAGTAAACTGGAGGAACAGGGGCTGCTGGTCAGCGTCTCAGGCGGCGTGCGCGCCGTCAGCAGGCTGGCCACGGAACCCAGTCATCTGGTGAAAAGCACGCTGCAGAGCGAGGAGAAACAGGCGATTGGCGCGCTGGCGGCGAGTCACATCGCCAAAAACAGCTGTATCTATCTCGATGCCGGGACCACTACCCTGGCGCTGGCGCGGGCGATCCTCGACCGGGATGATCTGCAGGTGGTGACCAATGATTTTGAGATAACCCAACTGCTGATCGATGCCAGCCAGTGCGGCGTGATCCACACCGGCGGCACGCTGTGCCGGGAGAATCGCTCCTGCGTGGGCGAATCGGCGGCGCGAACGTTACGCCACCTGGCTATCGATACGGCCTTTATCTCCGCCAGCGGCTGGGACAGCCGCGGTATTTTCACCCCTGATGAGAACAAGGTTACCGTCAAGGAGACCGTCAGCCAGGTCAGCGCGAGAAGCATCCTGCTGTGCGACAGTTCGAAATACAATCAGGTGGCCACGTTTATGGCGTTACCCTTGACCCGGTTCACCACTATTATTACCGATCGGCATCTGTCCGATGCCGCCGCCAGTCATATCGCCCGGCACGCCTGCGAGGTGCTGCGGGCCGGCTAACGCACGGTACCGCCGGGTTAGCGTTGCCAGTGCTCGATCAGCGCTGCGCCGATCCCGGCGATATGTTGATTACGCTCGGCCATGCTCGCCGGGGTATCCCGCAGATAGATCACCACAATGCGCTCCGGTTTGCCGTCCGGGCCGAGCAGGGCGACAATGCCGCGCGCACCCCGTTCGCCAGCCCCGGTCTTGTCGGCGATAAACCAGCCCGGCGGCAGCACGGCGCGGATCAGCGGGCCGGCAACCCGATCGTCCACCATCCACTGCAGGAGTTGCTGTTGCGAACGGGCGCTCAGATGCTGCGCGGTCAGTAGTTTGCGCAGCGTGGCGGCCATGCTGGCCGGGGTGGTGGTGTCGCGTGCGTCGCCGGGAAGCGCCTCATTCAGTGCCGTTTCCCAGCGGTCAAGACGGGTGACGTTGTCACCGATCTGGCGCAGAAAGGCAGTTAATCCCGCGGGGCCGCCGACGGTGGCCAGCAGCAGATTGCCAGCACTGTTATCGCTCAGGGTGATGGCGGCGGCGCAGAGTTCGCCGACCGTCATCCCGTCGGTAAGGTGTTTTTCGCTGACCGGGGAGTAGTCCACCAGATCCTGCTGGCGGTAGTGGATCCGCCGATCCAGTTGTTCGACCCCTGCATCCACCCGCGCCAGCACCGCGCCGCACAGCAGCACTTTAAAGGTGCTCACCATGGGAAAGCGTTCATCGGCGCGCCAGGCGGCCAGCGTGCGGCCGCTGGCCAGATCCATTTCCACCATCCCCACGCGGCCCGACAGCTGGCTTTCGCTTTGTTTAATCTGCTCAAGCGGCTGTGGACCGGCGTCTACCGCCAGTGGCAGGGTGGCTAACAGGGAGATAACACACAGGCGAACATAACGCATAACCGCAATACTTCCTTGAGTGAGGGCCGATAAAGGCGAGCAAAGGAGCGACAAATAAGAATAACCCGGCGTTTTGCTGATTCACAATTCCTCTTTTTTCCTTCATCATTTGTCATCTTTTATTTCGAATAATCAATATTTAGCCCAGCCTCAGCACGCTATTTTTTGACTCAAGGCCGCGATGAACTATAAGAAAGTACGTAATGCCGCACTCAGGCTGGCGCCGTTTGTTGACGACAATGCCCGCCGGACTCCGCGGTTCGCCAATGATATACGCCATCCCGGGAGGAACTGGTGCACCCGATAATTAAGGTCATGCTGGTGGGAGGTAAGGCCGACGGGCTGTTGGTCAGCGTCGCCGATGACGCGACCGAGGTCTCGGTGACGCCTGCGCAGTACGGTGCGCTATCCGGGCAACCGCTGAGCTATCGTATTGTCAGTCAAACCATTGACGATGAACGCTATTATTTTGGCGTCTTCAGTGAAGCCCATCAGGATAGCGACAAGCTGACGCGGGTCGCCCTGACCCGTGGAATGAAAAAAATGTTCTGTTAAACCCTG
Source organism: Klebsiella sp. HMSC16C06 (assembly GCF_001808325.1). Taxonomy (NCBI): domain Bacteria; kingdom Pseudomonadati; phylum Pseudomonadota; class Gammaproteobacteria; order Enterobacterales; family Enterobacteriaceae; genus Klebsiella; species Klebsiella sp. HMSC16C06. The sequence goes on along the minus strand of NZ_KV792984.1, from coordinate 406,921 downwards.
CCCGAATGAGGGCGTGAGAGGGTATCCCTGGCGCCGCTCTGCTACTGTGGCAGCCTTCTATTTCCAGGGCAGGACCTATGATGATTCAGTACATCCGTATTCAAAACTTTCGCTCGGTCAGGGATATCGCGCTGGAGCTCGGGCCGCTGAACATTGTCTTCGGCCCCAACGGCTGCGGCAAATCCAATATTTATAACGCCATCCACCTGCTGACCGCCGCCGCTGACGGCAAGCTGTCGGGGTTTATCAGCGAAGAGGGCGGTCTGGAGAATATGATGTGGTCCGGGGAGCGTTCGCCCGTTGATCGTCATCCCCGCCGTCTGCAAATCGCCTGCCGGACCGACAGCTTCGATTATGAGCTGCAGATAGGCTTCCCGGAAAAATTGCCCTATCCGACGCAGTTCATGCTCGATCCCATCGTTAAAGAAGAGAACATCTGGCTGGCCGGCTACTCCCGCCGGCCTTCCTCCCGCGTACTGCAGCGTAAGAATCAGGCGGCGTTTCTCGTCGATGTGACGGGGGAGAAAAGTACGTTCACTGAGAGCATCTATGAAAACGAGTCGGTGTTCGGTCAGCTCGGCGAACCGCATCGTTTTCCCGAGGTGTCGCGGGTGCGGGAGACCCTGCGCCGCTGGCGGTTTTACCATGAGTTCGCTATCGGCCGCCATTCGCCGCTGCGTCAGCCGGCCGTGGGGTACCGTTCGCCAGTGCTCGACAGCGATGGCCATAATCTGGCGGCCGCCTTTCAGACCATTGTCGAGATCGGCGCGGAAGAGATTTTGCACGAGATCCTCGCCGACGCCTTTCCTGGCTGCCAGTTTTACTGTGAAAACGAGCAGTCACGTTTCGCCCTGAAAATGCGTCGCGAGGGGATCCGCCGCCCGCTGCTGGCGGCGGAGATGTCTGACGGTACGCTGCGCTTTTTGTGCCTCGCCGTTGCGCTGCTCAGCCCGCGCCCGCCGGCCTTTCTGGCGATCAATGAACCGGAGAACAGCCTGCATCGCGACATGTTGCCCGCGCTGGCCCGGCTGATTATCGAGGCCTCGCGCTACAGCCAGATCTGGCTGACCAGCCACTCGGCAGAGCTGGCGGAGCTGATTGCCGCCGGGGCGCCTTGTCAGCGCTATGCCCTGGAGAATCGCGGCGGGGAGACGCGGATTGTCGAGTGAGTCCCGTCGTCCCTGACGGGAGCCGGAGTCAGGCGGGGGTCTGCGTCCCCGCTGCTGGCAGCAGATTTTTCCCGCCCCGTAAGGTAAAGAACGAGAGCAGGGTGAAGCTCAGGGTGATACACCCGAGGATCAAATAAGCCTGATGGAAGCCGACGGTGTCGTACATCCGGCCGACCCAGGCGGAAAGCACCACCCCGGAAAGCTGTTTCGACAGGTTAAAGCCGATCAGAAACAGGGTGGCCGAGAGCCGCGGGTTAAAGGCGGAGGAGATATATTTAAAGGTCCCGACCAGCAGGAAGGGGATCTCAAACATATGCAGCATCTTGAGGATCACCACCTCCACCGCCGATGAGGCAAAAGACGACCCGAGAATACGCACCGACATGATCATCCCCGCCGTCAGCAGGGCGTTTTTGGCGCCGATGCGGTTAACGATGGCCGGGGCGCAGAACATAATTAGCGCGTTGAGCAGCTCGCCGCCAGTGGTAACAAAGCCAAACACTTCGGTACCACGCTGCGGGCTGGCGAAAAAGCTTTTGAAAAAGTTGGCGAACTGCTGGTCAAACACGTCATAGACGCTGGCGACGCCGATCACATAGACGATAAAGCCCCAGAAGCGCGGCATACGCAGCAGCTCTGCCGCCGTGCGCAGCGAAAAGGCCTGGCGATTGGCGCCCAGCGCTTCGATAACCTCGGCGCTGTTGCTGCTTTCCGGTCGCGACAACCAGAGCAGCAGACCGAGCACCAGCGCAAAACCGGAGGCGATCCAGAAGGTGATGTTGGGATCGATGCCGAACAGCACGCCGGTTATCGAGGCGCACAGCGCCCAGCCGACGCAGCCTGCGACCCGCACTTTGCCATATTCAAAGCGGTTGGCCCGGCTGACGCGTTCGATATAGGCTTCCACCGCCCCGGAGCCGCTGGAGAAAACAATCCCCAGATAGATCCCGCCCGCCAGCGCCCCGGCGATAATATTCATTTGCAGCAGCGGTGAAAAAACGAAAATAAAGAACGGTGCGAACAGAATTAACAGCACCGTAATAGTCCACAGCAGATGTTTGCGCAGGCCGAGCTTATCCGACATCAGGCCAAACACCGGCTGAAAAATAATGGCGAATAACGAAATAGACGAGAAAACGATCCCGGTTTCCGTTTTGGTTAAATGGTTAACGTCCGCCAGCCACACCGGAAAAAACGGAAAGTAGGCCGACATAATGAAATAGTAAAAGAAAAAGAACAGCAGGAAATAGACAAAATTATGCCGTTCTCGTGGCGCCAGTTCAGAGAATTTCATCACCATGATCCCTTGCTATTCTGTTTGTAGGGTGGGGGCTGTCGCCCCCACGGATTAAAGGCAACGCAAAAAGACCTCGTACTGCCAGCGCGTTTGACTCAGGAGCCACTGCGGTAGCACGCTAGGGGTCCAGGAGTCATCGCCGCCCACCCCCATATGCAGGCCGTCGAGGGTGATCCACACGCCGTCTTCGGCCTGCATCTTGTGCCAGTGGTCGGTCTCCATCAGCTGACGGGTACTCCACGGCTGAACGGAGAAGTGGAAATGACCGCTGACGTGCCAGCGTCCCCAGTCCAGCGCCTGGGTATCACAGCGCAGGCCGTTTTCCGTCGGGAAGATGTAGGGCGTCGTCATCGCCGCCAGCGGCTGCTCCCAGCGGGCGAAGCAGGCGCTGCTCCGCCGGTCGGGGTAGTTCTCATGCGGCCCCAGCCCCAGCCAGCTCACCGGCGCCTGCTGATCCGCCACCTGGAAGTGCAGCCCGACCCGCGGCAGCGGCGGCAGGGTTTCTGCCCGTTCGCCGTCCACCGCCAGCCGCAGCGTACCGTCCGCGGTGAAGTGCATGCGCCAGTGGCTGACAATCACTACCTCTTCGCCGCGCAGATAGTGCCAGCGGCAGTCGACGAGGGTTTCATTTGCCAGGCGCTGCGCGTCGCACTGGACGCAGTGCGCCTCAAGATCGTACAGGCCGGCGCTTTTCCAGCGCTCCACCCAGGCGTTGGGGTCGATACGCTCTACTTCGCTGACCCCGATGTCGTTGTCGAGCGGCGCGCGAATAAACTGGTCACGCAGGGGGGTCAACAGCTGCTCCTGACCGCCAACCGACCAGCGGCTCAGCAGACCCGTCCGGCGATCGATGGTCCAGCATTGCGAACCGGCGCGGATCTGCCAGACCTCGTCGCTGACGATAAGATCCGGAGCGCCGGCAGGAACGGTGGGCGCCGGCAGCGCCAGCGGGGCGGGCAGGGGAAACTGTTGCCAGGCGACGCGGTGATCCGCTTCTGACCAGGCGGTCGCCCGGGGCTGGGTCACCTCCAGCGTCAGCCACACCGCGCGGGCGCCTTCAGGCAGGATCAGGCTGTCGAGCAGCGTTATCTCGTCGCTGCCCTCAGGGGTCAGCGCAAGGGTCAGGTTGCCGTGATACAGTGTTTCACCGGCCGACTGCACCTGCCAGCGCACCACTTCGTTATCGGTTGGACGGAACAGGTATTCGCTGGTGATGCGCACCCGCAGCGGCGAGGTCGACAGCAGCGTGAACTGAAAATACTGCTGGGCGTGCTTCGCCTCCACCAGCGACGGATGCGGCGTGCGATCGGGAAACACCAGACCATTCATACAGAACTGGCGATCGTTAGGCTTATCGCCAAAGTCGCCGCCATAGGCCCAGCCGACGCTGCCGTCGTCAAAGATTTTGCGGATCGCCTGGTCGGCCCAGTCCCAGATAAACCCGCCCTGTAATCGCGGATACTCGCGGAAGGCCTGCCAGTAATCGGCGAAGTTGCCGAGGCTGTTGCCCATCGCGTGGGCATATTCGCAAAGGATCAGCGGCCGCTGCTCGCCGGGCAGGCTGATCCATTTTTTGATCCCCCATTTGGGTACCGCCGGGATCGGCTGGTCGCGTTCGACGCGGGCGTACATCGGACAGATAATATCGGTGGCGGTGGTATCCGCGCCGCCGCCCTCGTACTGCACCGGACGGCTCGGGTCGTTGCGTTTCAGCCAGTGGTACAGCGCTTCGTGGTTGCCGCCGCCGCCGGACTCGTTGCCCAGCGACCAGATGATAATGCACGGATGGTTGCGGTTGCTCTGTACCATCCGGGTGACGCGGGCGCTGAAGGCTGGCAGCCACGCCGGATCGTCGGACAGCCGATTCATCGGCACCATCCCGTGGGTTTCAATATTAGCTTCATCGACCACGTACAGACCGTAGCGGTTGCAGAGTTCATACCAGCGCGGCGCGTTGGGGTAGTGCGAGCAGCGCACGGCGTTAAAGTTGTTCTGCTTCATCAACAGAATGTCCTGCACCATATCCGCCTCGGTGACCACCTGACCGCGCAAATGATGATGCTCATGGCGGTTAACGCCGCGGATCAGCAGCGGTTTGCCGTTGAGACGCAGCAGGCCATCGACAATCTCGATGCGGCGAAAACCGATGTCCCATGCTTCGGCCTCCAGCAGTTCGTCGCCGCGCCACAGGGTGACCACGGCGCGATAACAGTTTGGAGTTTCCGCGCTCCAGTGCGCCGGCGCCGTCACCGCCAGAGCAAAATCGACCCGTTCCGCGTAGTGGCCGCGTTCATCCACCGCCGGGGTGCCTAACGGCTGCCGCCCGGCGGCGACCTGCTCCTCGCCACGCCACAGGCTAACCCCGACGCTGAGCCCGGCAAGGGCCGCCTCTGTCGCTTCGACGGTCGCCTGGACCTGCAGAGTGCCATCGCGGTAGAGGGCGTCGAGGGCTGGCGTCAACTGCACGTCGCATAGCCGTTGCTGCGGCTTATTCAGCAGCCACACCGAGCGGAAAATGCCGCTCATTCGCCACATATCCTGGTCTTCCAGCCAGCTGCCGGCGCTCCAGCGCATGACCATCACGCACAGGCGGTTGTCGCCCGGGCGCAGGAAGGGGCTGAGATCGAACGCTGCCGGCAGGCGACTGTCCTGCGAATAGCCGACCCAGACGCCATTGCACCACAGATGAAACGCCGAGTTGACGCCATCGAAAATAATCTGCGTCTGTCCATCCGCTTGCCAGGTTTCTTCGATCTCAACGTGCAGGGAATAACAGCCGGTCGGGTTATCCTCCGGCACCCGCGGTGGCGTGGTATCGATGGGATAGCGGACGTTGGTGTAGATCGGCGCGTCATAGCCCTCCATCTGCCAGTTGGAAGGCACTGGCGTGCTGCGGCTGTCCGGCAGGTCCTGCGTCAGCCACTGCGCATCGACGGCAAACGGGCTGCGGGCGTAAGCGAACTGCCACTCGCCGTCCAGCTGACGACGGCGTGTGGAGGGATGGTTATCCCGGGCGGCAAGCTCATCGCGCCAGCTGGCGAAAGCGGGATGCGCCGGCAGGCGGTTAAGGTGGGTAATGGTCTGGTTCTGCCAGTCTTCACGGGCGAGGACGGCGTCAAAGTTGGGCATGTGGCTGTGGCCGGTATCGCTAATTTGCATTTTAATCCCCGGTAAGTCAGAAAATGTCGTTCGCTAAACAGGATGATTAACGTTATCGGGTAATTTGTTTTTTCCAGCAATCACGCTGAAAATGAAATGAACAGACGATCACGAAAGCGGGGGCAAAACGCTGTTTTTTGTCGTGCGTTAAACATAAAATGTTAGCGCACGACATTGTTATCGCTGAGGAGAAAAGATGCCGCGTCGTACCGCAACCCTTGAGGACGTCGCCCGCGCGGCGGGTGTGTCCCAACAGACGGTCTCCCGGGTGCTGAACCGTCCTGAGGTGGTGTCAGCCCGCACCCGGGAGCAGGTGATCCGCGCGATGCAGACGCTGCACTACGTGCCTAACCGCTCGGCGCAGCTGCTTGCCGGCAAGGCGGCGCCCTCCATCGGGCTGATTACCGCCTCGCTGTCGCTGCATGCCCCCTCGCAGATCGCCGCCGCGATAAAAAGCCATGCCAGCCTGCATCAGCTGGAAGTGGCGATAGCGATGCCGGCGCAGGCCGATTTTGTCGCGCTGCAGGCGCGGCTGGATGAGCTGCGCGCCCAGCATATTCGCGGGGTGATCGTCAGTCTGCCCCTGGAGAGCGCCACCGCCGAGCGGCTGGTGCAAGAGAACCCGGATATGGCCTGCCTGTTTCTTGATGTCTCTCCGGAGGCCGATGTCTGCTGCGTGCGCTTCGACCACCGCGACGGCTGCGGAGCCTGCGTACGCCACCTGTGGGAGCTGGGGCATCGCGAATTCGGCCTGCTGGCGGGGCCGGAAAGTTCGGTTTCCGCCCGTCTGCGCCTCGCCAGCTGGCGCGAGGCGCTGCACAGTCTGAATATCGCTCGCTCAACAACGGTGTTCGGCGACTGGAGCGCCGCCAGCGGCTGGCAAAAAACGTTCGAGCTGCTGCATCTGCAGCCGCGGATCAGCGCGATTGTGGTGGCGAACGATCAAATGGCGCTCGGCGTGCTCAGCGCGCTCGCCCAGCTTAATCGCAGCGGTAGCCGGGCGGTATCGGTGACCGGCTATGACGACACCGCCGACAGTCTCTACTTCCAGCCGCCGCTCACCACGGTGGCGCAGGACTTCGATCTGCTGGGCAAGAGGGCGGTGGAGCGGCTGATCGCCCTGATGGCGGCCCCGCAGCTGCGGATCCGCGAGCTGCTGCCGACCCGGCTTATTGTGCGCCAGTCGGCCTGGCCCGCCGCCGTCGCGGAGGATCAGCAGCAGACCCTCGCGCAACTGAAAGCGCTGGTGGAAAAACTTTAGCGCAGGCCGTTGAGGCTTTATTGAGGTTGACTCTGTTAACCTCGTCATCAAACGTAGAGAGGTCAGGATTATCTGTCTGCGAAAAATGCAAAACACAATCTATCCATGCAAGCATTGATTTACCGCCAGTCATATGGCGGTTTTTTTTTGCCGTCGCCCGCCTCTACCGTTTTCTTCCGTTCGCCTTTCCGCCTGGCATATCCTGCCGCGGCATGCTAGATCTTGCTTCCGGGGCTCCATCCGGGAGACGACGGGAGGCAAGGGTATGATGGTGATAGAGGGTAAAGAGGCGATCGCGCGGGTGGACTGGCAGCGGGTGCGAACCATTATCGCCGAGGCCGGATTGAATGAGCGCGATGTTCAGCAACTGGAGCAGGCGTTCCGCCAGAGCACCTTCTGCTGGTTTGGCTATGAGAACGGCCAGCTGATTGCCGTGGCGCGAGCCATCAGCGACTGTACCTGGAGCAGCTATCTGGCGGATGTGGCGATCGTCCCCGAACGTCAGGGGCAGGGTTACGGACAACAGTTGATGCTGGCCATCCGGGAGCAGTTGCTTCCCTTTGGCAAAATTTTTATCTATGCGGTCGCCGATAAAATTACGTTTTATCAGCGCTTTGGTTTTGCCATGCTGACCACCGGCATGGTCTGCGCCAGCGAGGAGGGCATGCAGAAAATGCAGGAGCAGGGCTATATCCGTCGGCCCTGAAAGCAGGCGCTTAGAAACGCCTGGCTTAAACGTGTAAACCAGGCGCAGGCTGTCAGAGGGGGCGTTCGAGCACGAAAAGATACGCTTCCCGCGACCAGAACAGGGCGGTGCGGCGGCGCTCCACCGACATGGTTTTCACTTCCCATCCTTCACGGGTATAGCTGCTGAGAAACTGGCTCATCTTGTCAGGGTCCGCCTTGGCTTCGCCAAAAAACAGGCTGCCCAGCAGCCCCTCTTTATAGATCACTACCCGACACTCTTTCTTCATCATCGACCCTCCTGGCGACCCGTTTACTGTGGCCGTCTATTGTCCGTTGCCGCGACGATTTTGCAATCGGAGAAGTAGCAAACTGTTTCCGGTACTGCAGCGGACTGAGCGCGAAGTGCTGGCGAAAATGGTGACGCAGGGTGCCGGCGCTGGCAAACCCGCAGCGCTCAGCGATCTGATCGATGGACATCGTGCTCTCCGTCAGGTGCTGGCGGGCGCGCAGCAGCCGCTCGTCCAGCAGCCAGCGGGCGGGTGTTTTACCGGTGGCCTCCTCAAAGCGGCGCAGGAAAGTGCGTGGTCCCATGCCGGCGCGCTGGGCGAGGGAAGCGACGGTATGGCTGGCGGCAAGATGCTGGTGCAGATAGTCAAACAGCTGCCCAAGGCGCTGGCTCTCCCGGCTGCGGGCTACCGGGCGCAGGACCTGCTGCGCCTGACCGCCGTCGCGATGGGGAGAGACTACCAGGCGGCGGGCGACGACGTTGGCGGCTTCGCTGCCGAAATCCTCGCGCACCAGATGCAGACAAAGGTCGATCCCCGCCGCGCTGCCGGCGGAAGTCATCAGCAAAGCATCGCCCACGTAGAGCACATCTTCCACCACCTGGATCTGCGGGAAACGCGACTGCAGCGCCGCGGTGTAGCGCCAGTGGGTCGTTGCCTGGCGGCCATTGAGCAGCCCGGCGGCGGCGAGAACGAACACCCCGGAACAGATGGAAATAATCCGGCATCCGCGGGCGTGGGCGGCAACGAGGGCGGCGCACAGCGCCTCGGGGACCGGGGCGTCGACACCGCGCCAGCCGGGGACCACAATCGTATCCGCCTGGGCGAGAAGTTCAGGCCCGCCGTCAGTCATCAGGCGGATGCCACCGGTAGCGCACAGCGGCCCTTCATCGACGGCGGCGACGGCAAAGTGGTACCAGTTGTCACCCATTTCCGGGCGCGGCAGGCCGAAGATCTCCACGGCTACGCCAAACTCAAAGGTGCACAGGCCATCGTAGGCGAGGGCGACCACCTGATGACGTGACGGTGTCACAGAAGGGGTTGTCAGGATGTTAGCGTTTTCTGTCATAGTTGTCGGCAGATCAGGGTGATGGGCGTCAGTAAAGTAGTGTTATCACAGACAAGGAGAAGACGCCATGAGTGTAGTAACCCAATTTCCCCCTGCCACCTCCGCTGAGGCTATCCGCTGGTTCCGCCATAAGTTGCATCTTGAGACCGACTGCGCCGATGTGCACAGCGCCCAGCGTGCCGGCGAGGTCGACTTTGTCCTGCTGCACGTGGTCGGCAGCGAGGAAGCCTTCGCCAGACGTCACTTACCAGGCGCGCAGCATCTCCCGCACAGCCAGATCACCGCCGAGCGAATGGCCGCCTGGCCGGCGGAGACCCTCTTTGTGGTCTACTGCGCCGGGCCGCACTGCAACGGTGCTGACGTTGCCGCGCTGAAGCTGGCTGAGCTCGGGCGGCCGGTGAAAATGATGCTCGGCGGACTCACCGGCTGGGAAGATGAGGGCTATGCGTTTGTTTCCGGTAAATGAAAATATTTCATGCACCATGAAATATTCTCGTTTGCGACCCACCACTCTGCATGCCAGTATCTGGACATATAGCCATCCAGAAGTCTAAAAATTCAAATAATGAACTATCACGGTGGGCAACTAACGCGCCCACCGCTAAGGAGACAGCATGCAACGTCAACAGGCCCCGTTCCGCGCAGACATCGTCGGCAGTTTTTTGCGCCCGGACAGCATTAAACAGGCGCGTCAGCAGCTGGCTGAGGGGATTATCGACGCCGGTCAGCTACGCGAAATTGAGAATAACGCGATCCGTCATCTGGTTCAGCAGCAATGCGACTGCGGCCTGCATGTGGTCACCGACGGTGAGTTTCGGCGCGCATGGTGGCATTTCGATTTCTTCGATGGCCTGCAGGGCGTTGAACGTTACGATGCCGAGCAGGGGATCCAGTTTAACGGCGTGCAGACCAAAGCGCACGGCGTTCGCGTCACCGGCAAGCTGGCGTTTGGCGACCACCCGATGCTGGAGGACTTCCGCTATCTGAAAAGCATCAGCGGCGACGCGCAGCCGAAGATGACCATTCCCAGCCCGAGCGTGCTGCACTTCCGCGGCGGGCGGAAAGATATTGATGCCACCGTTTACCCGGATCTTAGCGACTACTTCGACGATCTGGCCACCACCTGGCGCGACGCGATCCGCGCGTTTTATGACGCCGGCTGCCGCTATCTGCAGCTGGACGATACCGTGTGGGCCTACCTGTGCTCCGATGCCCAGCGTCAGCAGGTACGCGAGCGCGGCGACGATCCGGATGCGCTGGCGCGCATTTATGCCCGGGTGCTGAACCAGGCGCTGGAAGGTAAGCCGGCCGATCTGACGGTGGGCCTGCACGTCTGTCGGGGTAACTTCCGTTCAACCTGGATCTCGGAAGGCGGTTACGAGCCGGTGGCCGAGGTGCTGTTTGGCGGCGTCAATGTCGATGCCTTCTTCCTTGAGTATGACAACGACCGCTCCGGGGATTTCGCGCCGCTGCGCTTTATTCGTCCTGGCCATCAGCAGGTGGTTCTCGGACTGATCACCACCAAAAATGGCGAGCTGGAGAATCCGCAGGGGGTGAAAGCGCGTCTCGCTGAGGCCGCGCAGTATGTGCCGCTCGAGCAGATCTGCCTGAGCCCGCAGTGCGGTTTCGCCTCTACGGAAGAGGGCAATGCCCTCAGCGAAGACCAGCAGTGGCAAAAAGTCCGACTGGTGACGTCGATCGCCGCCGACGTCTGGTAATAACTTTCTTAGCGCAGCGTTGCACCGTGATGAGGCAACGCTGCCGTCCCCACCGTCTCCGCCGCCCACCTGTCCCGCATCCTGCTGTTTTCACAACCTGGCACCGTTTTTGCCTTATCACCTCTGGTTAGCTGTTAATTCTTTATTTTTGCGCTACTCAGGAGTGAATCATGCAACGTAGAACGTTATTAAAAGCTTTTGCACTCTCCGCCTCTGTAATGGCTATGGGTCTTTCATTCCAGGCCTATGCCGCCGACACCATCAAAGTCGGGATCATGCATTCGCTCTCCGGGACGATGGCGATATCCGAAACGCCGCTGAAGGACGTCGCGCTGATGGCCATCGACGACATCAACGCCAAAGGCGGGGTACTGGGCAAGAAGCTGGAGCCGGTGGTGGTCGACCCGGCCTCCAACTGGCCGCTGTTTGCCGAGAAGGCGCGCCAGCTGCTGGCCCAGGATAAAGTGGCGGTGGTGTTTGGCTGCTGGACATCGGTCTCACGTAAATCGGTGCTGCCGGTGTTTGAGGAGCTGAACGGCCTGCTGTTCTACCCGGTGCAGTATGAAGGGGAAGAGATGTCCCCCAACGTCTTCTATACCGGCGCGGCGCCTAACCAGCAGGCTATCCCGGCGGTGGAATACCTGCTAAGTGAGGATGGCGGCGGCGCCAAACGTTTCTTCCTGCTGGGGACGGACTACGTCTATCCGCGCACCACCAACAAGATCCTCCGCGCCTTCCTGCATGCCAAAGGGATCCAGGACAAAGATATCGAGGAGGTCTACACCCCGTTCGGCTACAGCGATTACCAGACCATCGTCGCCAATATCAAAAAATTCTCCGCCGGCGGCAAAACGGCAGTGGTCTCCACCATCAATGGCGATTCCAATGTGCCGTTCTACAAAGAGCTGGCTAACCAGGGTCTGAAAGCGACCGATGTGCCGGTGGTGGCCTTCTCGGTGGGGGAAGAGGAGCTGCGCGGCATCGATACCAAACCGCTGGTCGGCAACCTCGCGGCATGGAACTACTTTGAGTCCGTCGATAATCCGACCAACAAAGCCTTCGTCGCCGACTATCGCGCGTACGCCAAAGCGCACAAGCTGCCGAATGCCGATACGGTGGTGACCAACGATCCGATGGAAGCGACCTGGGTGGGTCTGCATATGTGGGCGCAGGCGGTGACCAAAGCGGGCACCACCGATGTCGATAAAGTGCGCGAGGCGATGGCCGGGCAGACCTTCAACGCGCCGTCCGGTTTTACCCTGACCATGGATGCCACTAACCATCATCTGCATAAGCCGGTGATGATCGGTGAAATTGAAGGCAACGGCCAGTTCAACGTGGTCTGGCAGACCGATAAACCCGTTCGCGCGCAGCCGTGGAGTCCGTGGATCCCCGGTAACGATAAGAAACCTGACCATCCGGTGAAAACCGTCAGCCAGTAAGCGCCAGGGCCGGCGGGGCTGGAGCATAGCGCCCGTCGGCCGCTGACCAGAGGAGAACGACATGAACGCATTGCGTCTCATGAATGTGTTGGCGCTACTGCTGATCCTGCTGCCATGGCGGGCGCAGGCCGCGGAGGCGGACGACTTCGTTGCCGCCAGTCGCAGCCAGCAGGCGCAGCTGTTGACCCAGTGGGCGGCAGCGCCGCAGGCGGATCGTCTGCCGCTGCTGCGGGCGTTGACCACCGAGAGCCTGGTGATGGACGACGGAAAACATGCTTTCCGCACCCGACAGGGCGGATTACAGCCATTGGGCGCTGTCGCCGCGCCGCAGGGCGAAACCCGACCGGTCCGTCTGACCAACAGGCTGCGCAATCTGGCTGCCGGCGCGCTGGCCAGCCACCTTATTTTAAGTGACAACGTCACGGAGAGAGCTTCCGCCGCACGAACGCTACAGCGGGAAGCGACCCCGGCCATGGCCGCGCTGCTGCAACAGCGGCTGCAGGCGGAAACCGATGATAATGTGCGGGGTCTGCTGGAGGTGGCGCTGGCGCGCCTGCAGCTCACTCAGCCTGAGGCCAGCGCGCGGCTGGCCGCCGTGACGCTGCTCGGCCATTCCGCGGACCCGGAAACCCAGGCGCTGCTGATCCCCTTTACCGATGCCCAGCATGAGCCGGATGCGGCGGTGCGCGAGGCGGCCAGCGACAGCCTGCAAAAGATCAAACATCGTCTGCTGCTCGGCGATCTGCTGGGCCAGGCCTTTATGGGGCTGTCGCTGGGATCGGTGCTGTTGCTGGCCGCGCTGGGGCTGGCGATCACCTATGGCCTGCTGGGGGTGATTAACATGGCCCACGGTGAGATGTTAATGATCGGCGCCTACAGCTGCTGGCTGGTACAGCAGGCGCTGGCGCAGCTCGCGCCGCAATGGCTGGCCTTTTATCCGCTGGTCGCGCTGCCGGTGGCGTTTCTGGTGACCGCCGGGATCGGCATGGCGCTGGAGCGCACCATTATTCGTCATCTGTATGGTCGGCCGCTGGAAACGCTGCTCGCCACCTGGGGGATCAGCCTGATGCTTATCCAGCTGGTGAGGATGCTGTTTGGCGCGCAGAACGTGGAGGTGGCAAACCCGGCCTGGCTCTCCGGCGGCGTGCAGGTCCTGCCGAACCTGATCCTGCCGTGGAACCGGCTGGCGGTGCTGGCGTTCGTCCTGCTGGTGCTGTGTTTTACCTGGCTCATCCTGAACCGTACCCGTCTGGGGATGAACGTCCGCGCCGTGACGCAGAACCGGGCGATGGCCGCCTGCTGCGGCGTGCCTACCGGGCGGGTGGATATGCTGGCCTTTGGCCTCGGCTCCGGTATTGCCGGGCTGGGCGGCGTGGCGCTGTCGCAGCTTGGCAACGTCGGGCCTGAACTGGGTCAGGGATACATCATCGACTCGTTTCTGGTGGTGGTGCTGGGCGGCGTCGGCCAGCTGGCCGGCAGCGTGGCGGCGGCCTTTGGGCTGGGCATTTTCAACAAAATTCTCGAACCCCAAATGGGCGCGGTGCTGGGCAAAATCCTGATCCTGGTGATGATTATTCTGTTTATTCAGAAACGCCCGCAGGGCCTGTTCGCGCTGAAAGGGAGGGTTATTGACTGATGAGCCAACCAATCACCTTAACGCTGGCGCAGCGCGCGCCGCGGCCTCTGCGCTGGCTGGGGATCCTGCTGGTGCTGGGGCTGCTGAGTATGCCATTCCTGGCGCTGCTGCCGGCCTCGCATCCGCTGGCGGTGCCGAGCTGGCTGCTGACGCTGAGCGGCAAAATCCTCTGCTACGCCATTGTGGCGGTGGCGCTGGATCTGGTCTGGGGCTATGCGGGCATGCTGTCGCTGGGGCACGGGATCTTCTTTGCCCTCGGCGGGTACGCCATGGGGATGTACCTGATGCGCCAGGCGGCGGGCGACGGTCTGCCGGCGTTTATGTCTTTTCTCTCCTGGAGCGAGCTGCCCTGGTTCTGGTGGGGCACGCAGCATTTCGCCTGGGCGATGGCGCTGGTAGTGCTGGTTCCCGGTCTGCTGGCCCTGGTTTTCGGCTGGTTTGCCTTTCGCTCGAAGATCAAAGGGGTCTATTTCTCGATCATGACCCAGGCCCTGACCTATGCCGGTATGCTGCTGTTCTTTCGCAACGAGACCGGGTTTGGCGGCAACAACGGCTTCACCGGTTTTACCACGCTGCTGGGTTTTCCGGTCACCGCCACCGGCACCCGCGCCACCCTGTTTATGGCCACGGTTTTGCTGCTGTTGCTGACCCTGTGGCTGGGCTCGGCGCTGGCGCAGAGTAAGTTTGGCCGGATCCTCACCGCGGTACGTGACGCCGAAAACCGGCTGATGTTCTGCGGGTACGACCCGCGCGGCTTCAAGCTGCTGGTATGGACGCTGTCGGCGGTGCTCTGCGGTCTGGCGGGGGCGTTATATGTCCCGCAGGTCGGGATCATCAACCCCAGCGAAATGTCGCCGACCAACTCCATCGAGGCCGCCATCTGGGTCGCGCTCGGCGGGCGCGGCACCCTGATCGGCCCGGTGCTTGGCGCCGGGCTGGTCAACGGCGCGAAAAGCATTTTCACCGTGGCGATGCCAGAGTACTGGCAGCTGTTTCTGGGCCTCATCTTCATCATCGTGACCCTGTTTTTACCCCGCGGAGTGATGGGCCTGCTGCGTCGAGGAGACCGCTAATGCAACCGGATGAAGGACTGTTTACCCGTCAGCTGTCCGGCGATCGCTTTCGCGAACAAACCGATCCGGTGCTGCAGCTGGAGAATATCAACGTCAGCTTTGACGGTTTCCGGGCGCTGACGGATCTGTCGCTGGCGATAGGCGTCGGCGAACTGCGCTGTGTGATCGGCCCCAACGGGGCGGGCAAGACCACCCTGATGGATGTGATCACCGGCAAGACCCGGCCGCAAAGCGGCAAAGCGCTCTATGACCAGTCGGTGGATCTGACTACTCTTGACCCGGTGGCCATCGCCCGCCAGGGCATCGGGCGCAAGTTTCAGAAGCCGACGGTCTTCGAAGCGCTGACGGTGGCGGAAAATCTCGCCCTGGCGATGAAGGGAGATAAATCGGTGTGGGCCAGCCTGCGCGCCCGGCTAAGCAGCGAACAGGACGATCGGCTGAATGAGGTGCTGCGCCTGCTGCGTCTCGACGGCGAGCGCTACCGCCAGGCCGGTCTGCTGTCCCATGGCCAGAAACAGTTTCTTGAGATCGGCATGCTGCTGGTGCAGGAGCCGCATCTGCTGCTGCTTGATGAGCCGGCGGCCGGCATGACCGATGCGGAAACGGAGTATACGGCGGAGTTGTTTCGTACCCTGGCTGGACAGCACTCCCTGATGGTGGTGGAGCACGACATGGGATTTGTCGAGACCATCGCCGACCGGGTGACGGTCCTGCATCAGGGCCAGGTGCTGGCGGAGGGATCGCTGCGGGAGGTGCAGGCCAATGAGCAGGTCATTGAAGTTTATCTGGGACGTTAAGGAGCGCCAATGTTACAGGTGAGTCAGCTACATCAATACTACGGCGGCAGCCATATTTTGCGTGGGGTGGATTTTTCCGCCCGCCAGGGCGAAGTCACCTGCCTGCTGGGGCGCAATGGCGTAGGTAAGACCACGCTGCTGAAATGCCTGATGGGGCTGATCCCGGCGCGCAGCGGTGAGGTACGCTGGCAGGATCAGAACATCACCTATCGCAAACCGCACCAGCGGGTGCAGGCCGGGGTCGCCTACGTTCCCCAGGGGCGCGAGATATTTCCGCGCCTGACGGTGGAAGAAAACCTGCTGATGGGGCTGTCGCGCTTTCCTGCCCGCGAAGCGCAGCAGGTGCCGGAGGAGATCTACCAGCTTTTCCCGGTGCTCAAGACCATGAAGCAGCGGCGAGGGGGTGACTTATCCGGCGGGCAGCAGCAGCAGCTGGCGATCGGCCGCGCGCTGGCCAGCCGTCCACAGCTGCTGATCCTCGATGAACCCACCGAGGGGATCCAGCCCTCCGTCATCAAAGAGATTGGCGAAGTGATCCGCCAGCTGGCGAGCCGGGGGGATATGGCGATCCTGCTGGTGGAACAGTTCTATGACTTTGCCGCCGGGCTGGCGGACCACTACCTGGTCATGTCGCGCGGCGCCATCGTCCAGCAGGGCAAGGGCAGTGATATGGAGAGCGACGGCGTGCGCGCCATGGTGACCATCTGACCAGGCCGGCGGCGTGCGCGCCGCCGGTTTGCGGGCTATTTGCGCAACAGCCGCTGCAGGCGCGCCTGGCGCCAGTTTTTGATCCATTCGCCGAACACGAACAGGCGTAATCCTCTCACCACCAGCAGGGCGCCCCAGATCAGGGCGACCCAGCCGGACCAGTAATACTGTGGATTAGTGAAGCGGTTAAGCACCGCCAGCAGCACGCAAACCACCAGCGCCACCGACAGCGAACGGAAAAAGCGGCTCTCCTGATGCACCCGCGCTTTGGCTTCCTCTATGCGCAGATCCAACGAGGCTTCCGGGCCCGGCGCACCCTCCCGCGAGGCTTCGCCGCCGATCTCGGCCACCGTGACCTCAAAGACCGCGGCGAGGGCGCTGAGGGTCTCCAGCCCCGGGCGTTCTCCATTCTCAATGCGCTGGATCGTGCGGACGCTGAGACCCGCCATTTCGGCCAGCTGCTCCTGGGACCAGGCGCGCTGTAGCCGTAATTGTTTGACTTGATTGTTGCTGTTCATATTCGTATGCTCCATGACGTTCTGCGGATGTAAACCTGTGATGGAGTATGGTGAACCGGGCCGCCAGCCACCACGACAGCGACCCGACAACGGCCCGACATCAACCCGACAGCCGCATGCCAGCTGGTGTCAGGCGTTAGCCAGCGGACAATCCGGCTGCCAGGGACGGGCATTCATCCCGCGGAAAATCATCAGCCAGGCGGCGACAATCGCCACGATAAGAATGACAAAAAGCGACCAGTGCGGCAGATGGGTGAGGATCATCCCGGTGAACATCGGGTTGAATGCCGCGCCCAGCCACCCCAGCGACTGGGCGGAGAAGTAGCTGGCCTTCATCCCCGGCGGGGCAATATGGTCAATCAGCATATACTCCCCGGGGGCATAAATCACTTCCCCGAGGGTGAAGATCGCCGCCGAGATCCCCCACGCCCACAGGCTGGCGCCAGAGAACATAAAGCCCACGAGGCCGATAACAAAGCAGACGGTGCCGAAGGTCATCAGCGGGCGAATATTTCTGGCGCTCAGCCGCCGGCCAACCGCGTACTGCAGAGCAACCACCACCGCGGCGTTAACCGGCAGCACCACGGCCACCACTTTCTCGGCGAAGTCGCTGCTGGCGACCACCAGCACATACTGCGAGAGGCAGGAGGCGAAAGCGCCGCTGACGAAGGAGGCCAGCAGCCCGGAACAGGTAAACCACAGCAGCGCCCGGTCACGCAGCAACACTGAGGGAGACCAGGCAGCAGCGCCCGGCTGGGCCGCGGCGGCCCCATCCCGCTGGAGAAACAGCTGAATAAACACCAGTGGAAAGGCGGCGCAGGCGGCCGCCAGCCAGAACGGCAAGTTGATGCTGTGCATCACCAGCAGCGTGCCGATGGGCGGCCCGACGGTCCAGCCGATATTGAGGATGGTATAGTTCAGCGAGAAGATACGCGCTTTTTTCTCCGGCGTCAGTCGGTCGGCGAACCAGGCTTTTAGCACGGTGGAAAACACCGAGTAGGCGCAGTTGATCAACGCAAAGAAGATCACCACCAGGATAGCGTTATTGACCAGCGGTATCGCGCTAAATCCCAGAATAAACACCAGCACTGACCACACCATATAGCGCTTTTTGTCGAACTTATCCGCGAGGATGCCAAAGCCCATGCTGAACAGCACGCCGACCACCAGCGCCAGCGACAACGCGTAGCCAATCACATCGACATCCAGCTGATAACGTCGGGTGAGGGAGATAGTCATAAACGGCAGTGTGGCCCCGCGGCCAATAGTTAGCAGTAACGACGATGCCAGCAGCGCGATGGTGGAGCGCCTGAGAGTGGTGATCATGATTTCCTTGCCTGTCATGTTGTTATAATTTTACGTCTTCGATCACAAATAACACGCTCATTACGCCTTGTACAGGTCAGCCCGGTCGCCGGTCGCACTTCCTGGCCTGCCAAAAATAATGATCTATCCTGGCGGCCGCTTTTTGGTTACTTTGATTTTGTTCACAAAAATTCTAATAACGACAGAGGCAGGGTATGACGAGGAAAGATGGACTGCTGGCGCTGCTGGTAGTGGTGGTGTGGGGGCTTAACTTTGTGGTGATTAAGCTGGGATTACACAATATGCCGCCGCTGATGCTGGCGGGGCTGCGCTTTATGTTGGTCGCCTTCCCGGCGCTGCTGTTTGTATCCCGCCCGGCTATCCCGCTGCGCCTGCTGCTGGGTTATGGCCTGACCATTAGCTTTGGTCAGTTTGCCTTTCTGTTCTGCGCTATCGGCCTGGGTATGCCTGCCGGGCTGGCTTCGCTGGTGCTGCAGGCGCAAGCCTTCTTCACCATCATTCTCGGCGCCTTCGTCTTTGGCGAACGTCTGCAGGGCAAGCAACTGGCGGGGATCGCCCTGGCGATCTTTGGCGTGCTGGTGCTGGTGGAGGGCAGCCTTGGCGGGGAGCATGTGCCGCTGGTGGGCTTTATGCTGACCCTGGCGGCGGCGCTCAGCTGGGCCTGCGGTAATATCTTCAACAAGAAAATCATGTCGCATGCCGCCCGGCCGCCCATTATGTCGCTGGTGGTGTGGAGCGCGTTGATCCCGGTGCTGCCGTTTATGCTGGCCTCATGGCTGATTGATGGCCCGCAGACCATGCTGGCGAGCCTGCAACACATCGATCTGCTGACGATACTGTCGCTGCTCTATCTGGCGTTTATCGCCACTATCGTCGGCTATGGTATCTGGGGATCGCTGCTGGGGCGCTATGAGACCTGGCGGGTGGCGCCGCTGTCGCTGCTGGTGCCGGTGGTGGGGATGGCCAGCGCTGCGCTGTTGCTGGGGGAGACGCTGAGCGGACTGCAGCTCACCGGGGCGGTACTGATTATGGCCGGGCTCTATATTAACGTCTTCGGCTTACGTCTGGTGCGGCCGGGTATGGCGCGCGGATAAAAAAAAGCCCCGAAGAAGGGGCTACACAATTATGCGTGTAATGGCATCACAGGTCGTGCTGCTGGTAGTACGGCACGCCCAGTTCGTCGGATTTATCACTGCCAGCCGCCATATGATTGAAATCAAATGGCGAATCGTTATGTTCCGAAGGGATAATCATTGTATCACGCTGGTTTTGACGCACCGGCGTGGTGTTTTGCTCCGCATAGCTGAGGCTGGAGACCAGCGACAGGAGTACGATAGCTGCGGCAGCGAATAATTTCATGATTTCCTCAATACGTCTTTGATAATACAGGCGATTAACATCAGTTATTTAGCGGATGCAGATAGCGGGATTCGCCAGGTACATTCGTTATGCGATACTTGTGGGGCGGAACATCGAAATAGTTCTTGAACGTTCGCGTCAGGGTCTGCTGCGACTCGAAACCGTAGCGTTCCGCCAGGTACAAAATGGGCTCATTGCTCTGCTTGAGCTTTTGCGCAATCTCCGTCAGCTTGCGGCTGCGGATGTACTGGCCGAGGGAATGGCCGGTCTCTTTCTTAAACATACGTTGCAGGTGCCACTTGGAGTAACCTGAACGCTCAGACACTTTTTCCAGCGACAGGGGCGATTCCAGGTTATCCTCGATCCACGACAAAATACTATGGATAGTGATGGCGTCATTATTACGTCTGGACATCATCTTACCTCTTCTTATTTTACGGCAGGACCTTCTTGAGTAGTTGCTCAAGCGCGACGACTTCGTCCGCCGACAGATTTTTTGTTAACTCCTGGTGTAACTTCTGACCCACAACCTGATGACACTGCTCGCAAAGGGCTGCGCCGTCCGGTGTCAACTGCACCAGCACGCCGCGCTTGTCAGCGGGGTTGGGTAACCGTTCAATCCAGCCTTTGCACGCCAGGCGGTCGAGCATACGCGTCATCGCGCCCGGGTCGACGGAAAGCACGGTTTTCAGCTCAACGGGGGTAATACATACCTCGCAACGAATGGAACAGAGCACGCGAAACTGGGTCGCGGTAATATCCATGGGTGAGAGGTAGTCGTTGAGCAGGCGATCTTTTTTCTGGTTAACCATCTGGATCAAGCGGCCCAACGGGATCATTTCATTAAACAGGTCGCTGGTACTTTTCATGATGGTTGCCCAGGCAAGTAATTAGTTGCAGGTGATACTATTGCCCAGGCAATCATAAGTCAACATTATGAATTGGCCGATGCCACGATTTGCTAAAATAAAAAAATCTGACGTGGGTCACTGTTTGTGGTTTTGCTAACGCTTGTTAATTTTTAGCGGAAGTGGTTTATCAGCAGGCTGGCGGCGAAAGTGTCGAAGCCGGTATACTCACGGAACGAAACAATACTTAAAAAATGAATATTAACGGGACTTTAATTAACTATGTTCGATTTGTTTAAAGCAATAGGGCTTGGCCTGGCGGTGCTTTTACCGCTGGCAAACCCACTCACAACCGTGGCGCTGTTCCTCGGCCTGGCGGGCAATATGAACAACGCCGAGCGGAACAAGCAGGCGTTGATGGCATCGGTGTATGTGTTCGCCATTCTGATGGTGTCGTGGTATGCCGGTCAGGTGGTGATGAATACATTCGGCATATCAATACCTGGGCTGCGTATCGCCGGGGGATTGATTGTGGCCTTTATCGGTTTCCGCATGCTGTTCCCCCAGCAAAAAGCCCACGATTCGATGGAAGCGAAGATCAAATCGGAAGAACTGCAGGATGAACCGACCGCCAATATCGCCTTTGTGCCGCTGGCGATGCCAAGCACCGCCGGTCCGGGAACCATTGCGATGATTATTAGCTCCGCCTCGACCGTTAAGCACGGCGTGGACTTCCCGGAGTGGGTGGTACTGGCGGCGCCGCCGATCATCTTTTTGCTGTTAGGGGTGATTCTGTGGGCTTGTCTGCGCAGTTCCGGCGCGATTATGCGTCTGGTAGGCAAAGGCGGCATCGAGGCCATTTCGCGGCTGATGGGCTTCCTGCTGGTCTGTATGGGCGTGCAGTTTATTATTAATGGCGTGCTGGAGATCATTTCGACCTGGCACCCCTGATCGCCCCGGATGGGATGAGAGACAACAGCCTGCCGGTAGCCATGCCGGCAGGCTTTTTTATCACGGTAACTCAGGAGTGGTGCGGTTGATGGTCTTCCAGCGATACCGGCCAGCGGCGGAAGATCATCAGAGACCATACCAGCGCGGCCAGCGCCGGGATGGCACCGATGTAGCCGATGGAAGCCATCGACAGATGCAGACTCACCTGGCTGCCCACCAGCGCGCCAGCGCCAATACCAATATTAAAGATGCCCGAGAACAGGGACATGGCGACGTCGGTGGCATCCGGCGCGGAAGCCAGCACTTTTACCTGCATACCGAGGCCGATAATCATGATCGCCACGCCCCAGAAGATACTGAGCAGCATCAGATGATGTGCATTGTCCGAGGCAGGCAGGAGCAACAGCAGGCAGGCCAGCAGCAGGCCGATAGCGATGCTAATCAGCCCGGAAGCGTGCTGGTTGCCGAGCTTACCGAACAGAATGCTGCCGATAATACCGGCCCCGCCGAGGATCAACAGCAGCACGGTAGCAAAGTTGCCGCTCAGGCCCGCCACCGTCTGGACAAAGGGCTCGATATAGCTGTAGGCGGTATAGTGGGCGGTCACCACCACCACGGTCAGAATATAAACGCTGACCAGCGCCGGGCGGCGGAACAGCACCGGCAGGCTTTTCAGCGAGCCAGAATGTTCGCTCGGTAGCGTCGGCAGCAGTTTTACCAGACAGGCAAGGGTGGCTAACGCGCCGAGGCCAATCGCCAGGAATGTCATTCGCCAGCCAAAATACTGGCCGATGATGCGGCCAATCGGAATACCGAACACCATCGCCAGGGCTGTACCGGTGGCGATCAGGCTCAGCGCCTGCGCCCGTTTGCCAGGCGGCGCCATACGGATGGCCAGCGCTGAGGTAATCGACCAGAAAACCGCATGCGCAAAAGCGATGCCAATGCGGCTAATCACCAGGACGTCAAAACTCCACGCAAAAAACGACAGAACGTGGCTGGCAATAAACAGAATAAACAGGCCGATGAGCAGCCGCCGGCGCTCCATTTTGCTGGTCAGCAGCATAAACGGCAGCGACATCAGCGCCACCACCCACGCATAAATGGTGAGCATCATGCCCACCTGGGCGGTTTCCATGCCGAAGCTGCCGGCAATATCGGACAGCAGACCGACAGGGGCGAATTCTGTGGTGTTAAAAATAAACGCGGCGATGGCCAACGTCACGACACGTAGCCACGCTACCTTGCGTGAGACCGTATTCGTAGTCATAAGCTCTGGACGGGTGATTCAAGGGAAGATGTGACGGTGATCTTAAAACGATTACTGGCGAAAAGACAATCATTTTGTGATCTGCATCTCATTTCGCTGCAAGTGGCTGGCCGCGGTTAAGCAATTAATTTTGCTATGGATAGTGTCAGGGGAGCGCTTTTATGTCATGTTGAAGGAAAGTAAAAAAAGTAAGGACAGTGTATGCAGGAAATTCAATTTTATCTGGTCGATGCCTTCAGCGATAAAAACTTTGGCGGTAATGCCGCGGCCGTTTGCCCGCTCAGCGAGTGGTTAGCGGACGATGTATTGCTGAAAATGGCCCAACAGCATAACCAGTCCGAAACGGCGTTTTTCGTCCACACCGACGAAGGCTATGAGCTGCGCTGGTTTACCACGCTGGGCGAGATCAACCTCTGCGGCCACGCCACCCTGGCGACGGCGCATGTTATTTTCGAGTATCTTGACCATCCCTCGGCGACGATTACCTTCAGCACCCGTTTTGTCGGTGAACTGCGGGTGACCCGCAGCGGCGACTGGCTGACGCTCGACTTCCCGGCGTGGACGACCACCCCGGTGGACAACCCGCCGGCGGATCTGCTGGCCGGACTGGGGCTTGAGTCTGCCGTCGAGGTGCGGGAAGGGCGTGATTATCTGGTCGTGCTGGCGGATCGCCAGCAGGTTGAAGCGGTGCAGACCGATATGGCACGTCTGCAGAAGCTCGGCAAAATGATCTGCGTCAGCGCGCCGGATGAGGAGTATGACTTTGTCAGCCGCTTCTTCTGCCCGGGTGAAGGGGTGCCAGAGGATCCGGTGACCGGCTCCGCCCACAGCATGCTGATCCCCTGGTGGGGCGAAAAGCTGGGGAAAACCACCATGATGGCGCGCCAGGTTTCCGCCCGCGGCGGCGACCTGCGCTGCCAGTGGCAGGGCGACAGGGTGCTGATTAGCGGCCAGGCCACCACCTATCTGCGCGGAACGGTTTACCTGCGTTAATCATCGCCACCGCGTCGCCCCGGGGAGCGGTAATCTACTTCCGCTCCCCGGGGCGACATAGCATCAGCCCAGCGATGCGCCGCCACACATCACCAGCTCCTGTCCGGTCATCGCCGATGCGCCCTCGCTCAGCAACCAGCTCACCAGAGAGACCACTTCCTGCGGAGTAATGAGTCGTCCAAGCGGCGGAAGCCGCGGCGGGGAACTTTCTCTGCCTGGCTGATGAAGCATCGGCGTATCGGTTGCCCCGGGAGCCACGACGTTGACCGTCACCCCGGCAGGCGCCAGCTCTGCCGCCCAGCTCCTGGCGAGAGCGACCAGCGCGGCTTTGGTGGCCGCATACTGCGAGCGACCAGCGGCGCCTCGTGACGTACGGCTTCCCAGCAGAACGATCCTCCCGCCTGGCCCCATGGTCGGGGCGAAGTGATTGACCAATGTCTGAGCAGCATCGACGTGTAAACGCCACAGCGACTCGCTGCGCTGAGGGTCCAGATTGCCCAGAGTGGCGGCCGCCATTGAACCCGCGGCGTGAATGATGGCCTGAGGGGGCTCAATCTGCTCCAGCGCCGCCAGCAGCGCGCTGCGCTGGCTGACGTCGACCATCAGATGGCGAAAGTTCGGCTGTGAGAAGGGCGGCAGCGAACGGCTCATGCCGATCACCTGCCAGCCGTCCGCCAGCAACTGCCTCACCACTGCGGCGCCGATCCCGGAGCTGGCCCCGGTTACCATTGCCCGCTTCATCGCGCCTCCAGCATCTCAGCGGGGATTTTGAATACCGCCTTTCTGACCGGCGCTGGCGTCGAAACCGCACACAGCGCCTGGTGCGGTTCGCCGGGGTAAAAGACCGCGAAGTCGCCGGGACGCAGCAGAATAGAGACACTCTCCGGGGCTGGCTGACATATATAGAGGTCGGGCTTAAGCTCATTATCTTCCGGGCGCATCGCGGGAGCCATGCCCGCCTGGATCCGCTCCTCGCCGGCCAGGATGACCTGAATATCCGCCCACTGGCGATGATATTCCGTATGCCGCTCGGCCGCAGGCTGGGTTTGCACCACGCTGAGGGTGCAGAACCACGGCGCACCGTCGGGCTGGAAGCGGCCATTCTCTCTGGCACTGAGGGCAGCCAGCGAACAGGCCTCGCTGCTCAATAGCTGCTTTAACGCCGGCGGCAGACCAGCCTGCTGCAGCGCCTGCAGATTACCGATAATCATGCGCTTTCTCCTTTTACCCACTGTGGCGAGACACGAACATACTTGATCGCCTGGCGATACCAGGTGTAGGCGATATGCAAATTACCGTCTGCTCCCTGTTTGATGCTGGGGTAGGAGAACTCCCGGTTCAGCTTCTGCTCCGAATTATTGGTCATGCAGTAGCCGTCACCCTCATCGAGATGGCGCAGCCACGGCCAGCTTTCACCGCCATCGGCTGAAATAGCGACGGTCATCGGCGCGCGTGGTGCGCCCCAGAAGGCGCTTTTCCCGGTCGCTTCCGGCTCCCTACGGCCATCGTCGTCAGCAATTTCATCATACAGCGAGGCGCGGCGTTCCGTGGCGCCGGCGGCGCTCATATTATTGAACACCAGCGCCAGTTCGCCATTGTCCAGGGTGGTCGCCTGAATGGACGAGTTGTTGTTCGGAAGCGTCGTCGGTACCGGCGCAGACCAGCTCTCTCCCTGGTCGCTGGACTGGCTGAACCAGATATGATCCGCCCAGCGGCTGCGGAAGAAGGCTGCCAGTCTGC
This sequence comes from Klebsiella sp. HMSC16C06, assembly GCF_001808325.1. Taxonomy (NCBI): domain Bacteria; kingdom Pseudomonadati; phylum Pseudomonadota; class Gammaproteobacteria; order Enterobacterales; family Enterobacteriaceae; genus Klebsiella; species Klebsiella sp. HMSC16C06. The sequence goes on along the minus strand of NZ_KV792984.1, from coordinate 381,616 downwards.
CGTCCGGAAGCGGAGTGATACTCATATGGACACAACCCAGGCTCTCCGGGACCGCCACGTCACGCCAGCTTTTTCCGCAGTCTGAAGAGATCTTCACCGCGCTGACGTCATTGTTACCCACCCATTTCTCGCCGGGTTCGGTACGGCAGTAAAAGACCGGCAGCAGCCAGTTGCCGTCAGACATAACGCTTATTGGCTGGCGAATAAAGGTACCCGGTTGATCCAGCAGCGTATCGATGGCCCCCCAGCTTCGTCCGCCATCGTGGGAGAGGCGGTAGCGCACAATGGCGGTATCCTGGTTTCCGGCAAATTGCGCTGTCCACAACAGCCACAGCACGTTATCGGGCGCCTGAAATAGCACCGGGTTTTGTTCTGAGCGGTCTGGATCATCAGATAGCTTGACTGCCTCACTCCAGCGGTCACTGCCGGGGGCTAACCGCGATCCCCAGATAGAGATATCGGCTTTTCCCTCCTGGGAGCCGCCAAACCAGACGCACATCAGGCTGCCGTCATCCAGCGGCAGCAGATTGGCGGCATGGTTCTGCGGGCAGGCGCAGGGAAGCATTGCCCATGCGATGTGTTCATCTTGCTGGTGTTGGCGAATGACGCCGTCAAAAGGCGGAATTACGGTCATGTTTTATACTCCACGTTGCTCAACTGGGGCGGGGGATGGTTGTGATTTATTTGGGATCAGGCGGTCAATCACCATGATGATGGCCGGGGTTGCCAGGGCGACATACATGTTATTGATGCCGAACGGGTCGCCGAGTAAATACCAGACGGACGTCACCACACAGGCGCCGATCAGGCCGGCATTCGCGCCCCGAGTGCTTCTGAAGAAGGGGGCATAGAAGGCGATGACCGCCACCACGGTAATGGAGAGGCGAATGGCGCGGGTAAAGAAGGAGAGTTTCAGCACCTCCGGTACCAGCAGCACAAAGATCAGCGGCAGGAAGCCGATAATTAGCGACGCCCAGCGTGTGGCTCTGAACTCCTGGTCCGGCGTTGGGTTGCGCCATGGTACGTAAAAATCCTTCACCACCAGCGAGGCAATGGCCAGGGCTACGGTACTTACGCTGACGAAAATCGATGCTACAAGTGACGTTGTCACCAGACCTGCCAGCCACGGGTTCATGTCCTGCAGAAACACCGGGAGGGCATACAGGCTGTTGATCTCGGGATGCAGGTATTTCGCCGCGACGCCGATAATGGCGATGGCAAAGGCGATAGGCAGGCAGAAAAAGAAGGCGATCCAGGTGGAGCGTTTCGCTGAACGAACGTCTTTGGTTGAGCTAATGGCCTGAATGACAAACTGGGTGCAAAAAATGGAGCCGATAGTGCCGATGAGCCAGGCGAAGATCGTGCCAGCACCAATGTTGCCATCCCATGTCCAGTAATAATCCGGCATCTTCTCCATCATCGGCGAGAAGCCGCCGGTTTTGGACAGGGCAAAACCCAGAATGATCAGCAGACCGGCGTATTTTAACGCGCTGTGTAACATGGTGACCCAGGCGACGCCCTTCATGCCGCCGAACGCGAAATAAAAGGTACTCACAATGGCGGTAATAAAGGCGGCTACCGGTAAATTCACTTTTAATACGGTGGAGATGGCTGCGGCACCGCTGACGTAGTTACCCACGTTAACCAGCAGCAGCGCATAAATCATAATCAGGGAGATAATATTTTTGGTACTGTTGCCATATTTTTCAGCGATGGCGCCGGAAATGGTGATTTTTCCGGTGTTATAGATGCGTTTCACCAGGATTAAACCGAACAGCGGAAAGCCGATGGCTGCCCCCAGCACGGACCACGAGGCGGCAATTCCGCTCTCAAAGGCGGCCTGGGCAGTACCGATGGTCGATTTGGCGCCAATATATTCTGACATCAGTAATATACCGACAATAAAGGCCGGCATGGCGCGCGAGCCTTCCATAAAATCCCCGGAATTTTTACTACGAATACGGAATGTCAGCCAGGTGGTAAACAGAATATAGGCAATAACAATGCCGACAATAATAAAGGTATCTTCAGCGGTAAAATGATTCATCTTAGCCTCTCTCTGGGCGTACGAATCCTGGGCACGGCGGTACCCGGTCTGTTTTATTAAAAAAGCGCAGCAAGTATTACGCTAAATAACGAGCGATGATGTCGCGTATCTGCTGCAGCTGTTGGTCACTGAACTGCACCGCGTAGCGGCTGTCGCCCACCTCATGACCCATCAGTTGCAGGGCTTTTTTCACTACCGCGGGTGAGAACGCCACCTTATACAGATCGGTGCGCAGGCCCGTCACGCGCTCCTGCGCCTGGCGCGATCCGGCGATATCTCCGGCGTGAAACAGCGACCAGATCGCGTTGATTTCCGCGGGGGCGACGTTGGCAAGCCCTGAGATGCAGGCCGAACAGCCGTCGACATACCCCTGATGGATAACGGAGTCCGGCCCGTTCAGAACGTCGAAACCGTCAATGTCGCGTACCGCGTCAAGAAAGCCTTTCAGGCTGTCGTAGCTGCCGGCGCTGTCCTTAATGCCGACGATATTCTCGTGTCGGGCCAGCTGGCGTGCCGTCTCCGGAGCAATGGTGTTCCCGGTGCGGGCGGGAATGTTATAAAGAAAAAGCGGGACGCTCAGCGCGTCGGCGATCGCCGTATAGTGGTTAATCAGCTCTTCCTGCTTCAAGGGTACGAACCACGGGGTAATGGCCGATACCGCGTCAACCCCGAGGCGGGCGATCTGCTGGCCCAGCCGGCGAGTCTCACGGGTGGAAATCTCCCCGATATGCGCTACCACCGGCGCGCGTCCGGCGGCTTCTTCCACGCAGGTTCTGGCGACGGCGATCTTCTCCTCCTCATTGAGGACAAAAAACTCGCCATTGGTGCCGCCGCAGAAAATCCCGTTGCCTGCGGCGAGCTGGCGCTGCACCTGCTGGCGTAGCGCTGGCAGGTTAAGGGCTCCCTCGGCGGTAAAAGGGGTGACGATGGCGGTGAGTACGCCGCTAATGGCTCTCCTCATTTTCTTTCTCCTGTTAGGCATGTTCTGGAAACAGCGTTTGATAGATAGCCGCAATCTCTTCGCGGCTGACGCTGCAGGGGGCGTTGTTCATCAGGCGCTTGACGTTTTGCGCCGCTGCGCTGAGAGCAGGGATGCTCTCCCTGGGCACGCCGAGCGCGGCAAGGTTGTCCGGCAGGGGCAGTCGTTTCACCAGCGCCGCCAGCCACGCGACCAGCGCATGGGATTTCTCTTCCTCACTGAGCGTGCGATCTGCGTCGGGGATCAGATCCCAGACCTGAGCGAATTTTGCCACCGCGTGGGGGCGGACCACCCGCATGCAGGGCGCCAGCAGAATGGCGTTAGCCACCCCGTGCGGCAGGTGCCAGGTACCGCCAAGCGGATAGGAGAGCGCATGCACCAGATGGGTGCCGGCATGGTTGATCGCCGCGCCGCCGTACCACGAGGCCCAGAGCATCTCCAGCTTCGCCGTCAGATCCTGCGGCTGATCCACCGAGCGTTCGATATGCCGCACCAGCTTGTGTAAACCGATTAACGCCGCGTTGTCGCTCACCGGATTGGCGACGGTGGAGGTAAAGCACTCCAGCAGATGACACAGGGCATCGATGCCGGTCGACGCCGCGATGCTGGCCGGCATGCTGATGGTCAGCTCCGGCAGCAGGGCGACATAGTCCGGCAGCAGCACCGGGGAGATGATCCCCACTTTGGTCTGCTGCTCGGGGATCGCCAGAATGGCATTCGGCGTCGCTTCGGAGCCGGTGCCGGCGGTGGCCGGGATCAACAATGAGCTAATCCGTCGTTGCGGCAACTCGCCTGCCAGCATGGCCGTCAGAGAGGGCGCCTCAGTATGCAGGAGCACCGAGAGCAGTTTCGCCACATCCAGTACGCTCCCCCCGCCGATGCCCACGATCATCTGGGGCTGACTGGCGCCCAGTTGGCTGACAATCTGCGCCACATCGTGATGGCTGGGCTCTGCCGGTACTGTGTCAATGACCTCAACCTGACGCCCTTCGGCCGCCAGCAGGCGATGGATCGCCCGGGTCGCTTCCAGCGCGCCAACGTTCTGGTCGGTCACCAGCAGGATGCGGGTTTTACCTGACAACAGCGGCAGCAGGGCCGTTGAGGCGCCCGCCCCGCTGATGATTGTGCTGTGTATCGTCGCCACGCGTTTCTCCTTGGTAGTAATTGATTGAATTCAATCATTCATGAATCGTGTCACTCGTCTGGTGGGGAAAAGTTATAATTTATACGGCAGTTTAATAACTTGAGCTTGCTCACATTTAATCAAATATGATTGAATATAATCAGTTTCAGATTTTCATCGACCACAAGGCAGAACAATGAACGATGGTAATAACCAGGTGCTGGTGCTGGCAGATGACTTTACGGGAGCCAATGACGCCGGTGTCAGCCTCGCGGAGGCGGGCATGTCGGTGGAAGTGGCCTTCAGCGCCGGGCAACCATCAACCGCCCGGGCGTTAATTCTCAACAGCGACAGCCGGGCAATGAGCGCCGCCGCCGCGGCGGACAAGGTCACCGGTCTGCTGCGCGGCGCGGCAAGATTTGTCCCGCACTGGCAGGTAAAGAAGATCGACTCCACGCTGCGCGGCAACCTTGGCGGCGAACTGGAGGCAATGATGGCGGCGCACGGCTGCCGGCTGGCGGTGGTGGCCCCGGCGTATCCGGCGGCCGGGCGGCATACCCGGGACGGGCGCTGCTATGTGCATGGGGTGGCCCTCGATCAGACCGAATTTGCCAGCGATCCGAAAACGCCCGTGAGCCGGGCGGAGATTAGCGAAATTATCGCCATGCAGAGCCGTCTTCCCTGTCTGACGTTGAACGCTGCCCGGCTTCCAGCGGCATTAGCGACGGCGGGCGAGGAGAAGCGAGTGTTGATTGTCGACGCCTGGGAAGACAGCCATCTGGACCAGGTGATCGATGCCGTTGCGCCCCATGCGCGGGAGACCCTGCTGGTCGGCTCGGCGGGACTTTGCGAGGCGCTGGCACGCCGCCTGCGCCGCAGCGAGCAGGGGCCGCTACTGGCGCTGGTTGGTTCGATGAGCGAGATGGCGCAGCGCCAGGTCGCTGCGCTGCAGGCTCATTCCCGAGTGAGAAAGATCGAAATAGATGTCGAACAGGCCTTTAGCAGATCGCCGAAGGAGGAAGCCTCGCGGATCGCCGAGGTGCTGCGTGAGGGTCATCACTGCGTGGTGACCACCCGCCCGAATAACGCCGCCCGGCACGGGATTGAAGCCCAGTGTAACGAACGCGGTCTCAGCCGCGCAGCCTACGGGGAGCACATCTGCGCCTGGCTTGCCGACGTCACGGCGCAGGCGGTGGCGCTGTGCCCACCGGGCGCCCTGTACCTCTCTGGCGGCGATGTAGCCATCGCCGTCGCGCACGCGCTCGGCGCCACCGGATTTCAGATCCGTGGGCGGGTGGCGCAGTGTGTGCCTTACGGGCACTTTCTCGGCGGTCGCTGGTCACGGCCGGTGATGACCAAAGCAGGGGGATTCGGCACCGACACTACGCTGTTAAATGTTGTGAATTTTATTGAGGAGAAACTGAGTGTCTAACATGATTGCAGTGACAATGGGCGACCCGGCAGGGATTGGTCCGGAGATTATTATCAAATCCCTCGCCGAAGGGGCGCTGAGCGGCGCGCCGGTGGTGGTGGTGGGCTGCGCGCAGACGCTGCGGCGGATCCTGGCGCTGAATATTACGCCGCGGGCGGAGCTGCGCATCATTGACCATCCCGCCGAGGCGCGTTTTTCCCCAGCGACCATCAACGTTATTGATGAACCGCTCAGCGACCCGCAGGGGCTGCGCCCTGGCGAAGTTCAGGCCCAGGCAGGGGACCTCGCGTTTCGCTGCATCAGGCGGGCGACCGCGCTGGCGCTGGACGGCGCGGTCGCGGCCATCGCTACCGCGCCGCTAAATAAAGAGGCGCTGCATCTCGCCGGGCACGCTTTCCCCGGCCATACCGAACTGCTGGCCCACCTGACGCAGACCACCGATTACGCCATGGTGCTCTATACCGAGAAGCTCAAGGTTATCCATATCACCACCCATATCGCCCTGCGCCAGTTCCTCGATACCCTCAACCAGCCGCGAATCGAGACGGTGATTGGCGTAGCGGATCGGTTTTTGCGCCGGGTCGGCTATCAGCGTCCGCGCATTGCGGTTGCCGGCGTTAACCCGCACGCCGGGGAGAACGGCCTGTTTGGCGATGAAGAGATCCGCATCGTCGCCCCGGCGGTCGCCGCCATGCAGGCGCAGGGGATAGAGGTCACCGGCCCCTGTCCACCGGACACGGTGTTTATGCAGTGTCACGAAGGTATGTACGACATGGTGGTGGCGATGTACCACGATCAGGGGCATATCCCGCTGAAGCTGCTCGGGTTCTATGATGGGGTGAATATCACCGCCGGGCTGCCGTTTATCCGTACCTCAGCGGATCATGGCACCGCGTTTGATATTGCCTGGACAGGTAAAGCGAAGTCTGAGAGCATGGCAACCTCCATTGAGCTCGCCATGCACATCGCGCAGGAATAACATGAAGGGATATAACCGGTTAGAGCAGATTATGGACTTCCTGAAAAGCCATAATCTGGTGACAGTCGACCAGCTGGTGGCGGCGACCAACGCCTCGCCGGCCACCATTCGTCGCGACCTGATCAAACTCGATCAGGAAGGGGTGATCAGCCGTACACATGGCGGGGTGACGCTGAACCGGTTTATTCCTTCCCAGCCGACGACGCTGGAGAAAGCCCAGCGCAGTCCGCTGGAAAAGCAGGCTATCGCCAGCGCGGCGGCCGCGCTGGTGAAGGCCGGCGACGCGATTGTGCTTGACGCCGGCACCACCATGATTGAGCTGGCGCGGCAGATCACCCATCTGCCGCTGCGGGTGATCACCAGCGATTTACATATCGCGCTGTTTTTGTCGGAATTTAAGCAGATAGAAGTGACGATTATCGGTGGGCGCATCGATGACAGCAGCCAGTCGTGCATCGGCGATCACGGCCGCCGCCTGCTGCAGACCATCTGGCCGGACCTTGCCTTCGTCAGTTGCAACGGCTGGGACCTCGAGAAGGGGATCACCGCCCCGACGGAGGAGAAGGCTGCCCTGAAACGTGATCTGATGGCTAATGCCCGGCGGCGCATCCTGCTGGCGGACAGCTCCAAATACGGCGCCTGGTCACTGTTCAATATTGCCCCGCTGGAGTCGTTGACCGATATCGTCACCGACGCCCATCTGCCGGAGGCGACCCGCGAGGCGCTGGTGACCCTTTCCCCACAGCTGATCATTGCTGACTGACTTGCAGGCTGCCGTCAGGGCAGACGGGCGATATTGGCCTTGATCACCGCTATCGACTGACTGAACTTCGCCTGCTCCTCGGCGGCCAGCTGCAGTTCAATAATCTGCTCCACGCCACCCTGGGCCAGCACCGCCGGCACCCCAGCCGCCGCGCCGCTGACCCCGTATTCACCGTCAAGAATGCAGGAGACCGCCAGCGCGCGGTGGCTGCCGGTGAAGATATTGCGGCAGATCTCGGCGATGGTGCCTGCCACGCCATATTCGGTGCAGCCTTTACCCGCGTAGATCTCAAACCCCAGCTTGCGCACTTTTTCGGCCATTGCCTCGCGGTCGAGCGGGTGGCCAGTGCGCTGCTGGTAGAGGTCGGCGATCGGCGAGCCATACACCGAGGAGTGTGACCATACCGGAAACTGGGTATCGCCATGCTCGCCGAGGATAAAGGCGTCGATGCTCTGGGCGCCAATATCCAGCTCCTGCGCCAGCAGGCGACGCAGGCGGGTGGTATCCAGCCAGACCCCGGTGCCCAGCACCTGACTGCGCGGCAGGCCAGAGAGCTGCCATACCTGCCAGGTGATGATGTCGCAGGGGTTGGTGGCTACCAGAAAGATGCCGTTAAACCCGTTGGCCATCATCGCCGGCACAATGCTCTTCACAATCTTCGCCGTCGTGGTCAGTTCATCCAGCCGACTCTGACCGGGGCGCAGCGCGCCGCCGGAAACGGTGATCACCGCGATATCGACATCAGCGCAGTCGCTGGCTTCCCGGGTGGAGATGGTCATCATCCCCGGCAGATAGGCCGCGGCATCGCTGAGATCCTGGGCATGGGCCTCGGCGCGCTGTTGGTTGAGGTCGACGAGGATCAGTTCCTCGCAAATGCTCTGGTTGAGGAGGGCGTAGGCCGCCGACGCGCCGACATTGCCGGCGCCAATAATCATCACTTTACGGGCTTTGGTGTGCATATTCAGATCTCAAGTACGAACGGCAGGGGATAAAATTACTGTGTTTCAGTGAGTTAGCGCAAGAGGTGGGCAGCAATATAAGTTAATGCTATGGCGGAAACGGGCCGAGGGCGCGCTACAGTGGCGTAAAAAAAGGAGTTCACCTATGTATACCGTTACCGACATCGCCCCCACCGACGCAGAATTTACCGCCCTGATTGCCGCTCTCGACGCCTGGCAGGAGACACTCTATCCGGCAGAGAGCAACCATTTGCTGGACCTCAGCCAGCTGCCGCCGCAGACGGTGATCGCCCTGGTCATCCGCAGCGCGCAGGGCGAGGCCGTTGGCTGCGGGGCTATCGTCCTCAGTGAGGAAGGTTTCGGCGAGATGAAGCGGGTCTATATCGATCCGCAGCACCGCGGACAGCAGCTGGGAGAAAAGCTGCTGGCGGCGCTGGAAGCGAAAGCGCGCCAGCGCGACTGTCATACGCTGCGGCTTGAAACCGGTATCCATCAGCATGCGGCCATCACCCTCTACACGCGCAACGGCTACCAGACCCGCTGCGCGTTTGCGCCGTATCAGCCCGATCCGCTCAGCGTGTTTATGGAGAAACCGCTGTTTGCCGATCTTCGTTCAGCAGCGCTATAAACGCCTCCAGCTGGCGGGTTTTGGCGCCCCGGCGCCACACCAGCCAGGTGGTTAACCAGCGCCACTCTTCGGCCAGCGGCCAGGCGGAAACCTGCTGATGACCGGGCATACTCTCCAGCATACTGCGCGGGATCAACGCCAGGCCCGCGCCGGCGATCACGCAGGCCAGCATCCCATGGTAAGACTCCATCTCGTGGATCCTGCCCGGGGTTGCTCTGTCGGCATGGAACCAGCTCTCAAAATGCCGGCGGTAGGAGCAGTTGGCGCGAAAGGCGTAAACGTTGGCCCCGTTCACTTCGCTGGCGCGGGCGATGGGCGCGTGGCCGTACGGGGCGACGATCATCATCTCTTCCGGGAACACCGGCAGCCCCTCCAGACCCGGATGCACCAGCGGGCCGTCAACGAACGCGGCGCTCAGGGCGCCCTCCAGCACGCCGTCGATCATCGTCCCGGAAGGGCCGGTGGAGAGCGCCAGGTGAATTTTCGGGTAGCGCTGATTAAAGTGGGCCAGGGTGGTGGGGATCCGTACCGCCGCGGTGCTCTCCAGCGAACCAAGAGAAAACAGCCCCTGGGGTTCGTCGCCCGCCACCACCATCCGCGCCTCGTCCACCAGGGCGAGGATCTGCTGGCTGTAGCGCAAAAAGCTGTGTCCCGCAGGCGAGAGGCGCAGGCGCTGGTTCTCGCGGATAAACAGCTCAACGCCGAGGTCTGCCTCCAGCTGGCGGATGCGGGTGGTGAGGTTGGACGGCACGCGATGCACTTTCTGGGCCGCCTGGGTAATACTGCCGGTGGTGGCGACAGCGTTAAACATCTCTAGCTGAGTCAGGTCCATACTATTCTTCTTTTGTGAATGCGTTGCTTAATATTATTCATTTTCAATGAATGGAAAGGTAAGCCAGAATACGGTTACTTCGCAAGCAACGAGAGAGAGAATAACGATGAATTTATCTGCAACGCACGCGGTTTCCGTCAACCCGACTACCGGTGAGGTGGTCTCCTCGCTGCCCTGGGCCAGCGAACGCGAGGTCGATGCGGCTATCGCTCTCGCCGCGGCAGGCTATCGCCAGTGGCGTCAGACGCCGCTCGCCGAGCGCGCTGATGCGCTGCGCCGCATCGGGGCCGCGCTGCGCGCCCGCGGGGAAGAGGTGGCCCAGATGATCACCCTCGAGATGGGCAAGCCGATCGCTCAGGCGCGCGGCGAGGTGGCGAAATCCGCCAACCTCTGTGACTGGTACGCCGAGCACGGCCCGGCGATGCTGGCGACGGAAGCCACCCAGGTGGAAAATAACCAGGCGGTGATTGAGTATCGTCCGCTGGGCGCCATTCTGGCGGTCATGCCGTGGAACTTCCCGGTCTGGCAGGTGCTGCGCGGCGCGGTGCCGATCCTGCTGGCCGGCAACAGCTACCTGCTGAAGCATGCCCCGAACGTGATGGGCAGCGCCCGCCTGCTGGGCGAGATTTTTGCCGCCGCCGGCCTGCCGGATGGCGTGTTCGGTTGGGTGAACGCCACCAATGACGGCGTTTCGCAGATCATCAATGATGACCGCATCGCGGCGGTGACCGTCACCGGCAGCGTCCGCGCCGGCAAGGCGATTGGCGCCCAGGCGGGGGCGGCGCTGAAGAAATGCGTGCTTGAGCTGGGTGGCTCCGATCCCTTTATCGTGCTCAACGATGCCGACCTGGATGAGGCGGTAAAGGCCGCCGTCACCGGCCGCTATCAGAACAGCGGCCAGGTGTGCGCCGCGTCGAAACGCTTCATCCTCGAAGCCGGTATTGCCGAGGCCTTCACCCGCAAATTCGTCGACGCCGTGGCGGCGCTGAAGATGGGCGACCCGCGCGATGAGCAAAACTACGTCGGACCGATGGCGCGTTTCGACCTGCGCGATGAACTGCACCAGCAGGTGACCGCGACCCTTGATGAAGGGGCAACTCTGCTGCTGGGCGCGGAAAAAATCGAAGGGGCGGGCAACTACTATGCGCCAACGGTGCTGGGCAATGTCACCGCCGGGATGACCGGTTTTCGTCAGGAGCTGTTTGGTCCGGTAGCAACCCTGACCACCGCTCGCGACGCTGACCATGCGCTGGCCCTCGCCAACGACAGCGAGTTTGGTTTGTCTGCAACGGTCTATACCACCGACGAGGCGCAGGCCCAGCGCTTCGCCCGCGAGCTGGAGTGCGGCGGCGTCTTCCTCAACGGCTACTGCGCCAGCGACGCCCGCGTGGCCTTCGGCGGCGTGAAGAAGAGGGGTTTTGGTCGCGAGCTGTCACATTTTGGTCTGCACGAGTTCTGTAATGCGCAGACCGTCTGGAAAGACCGTCGCTAATCAACGTTAGCCCCCTGACGACCGTCGTCCACGTCTGCTATACTCGCCCACCAAATTTCGATGGTGGGCAAGGAGCTGCATGTGGCGGCGGTGATCAATAACGCAATGCTGGAAGCCATTCTGGCAGAAATCAGGCCGCTGATTGGCCGCGGTAAAGTGGCGGATTACATTCCGGCGCTGGCCAGCGTCAGCGGCGATAAGCTTGGCATTGCGATCAGTACGGTAGACGGGCAGCACTTCGCCGCCGGCGATGCGCATGAACGTTTTTCCATCCAGTCTATCTCCAAGGTATTGAGCCTGGTGGTGGCCATGAACCACTATCAGGAAGAGGAGATCTGGCAGCGGGTGGGCAAAGATCCCTCCGGCCAGCCCTTTAACTCCCTTTTGCAGCTGGAGATCGAGCAGGGCAAACCGCGAAACCCGTTTATCAACGCCGGGGCGCTGGTGGTCTGCGACATGCTGCAGAGCCGGCTCAGCGCCCCGCGTCAGCGGATGCTGGAGATTGTCCGCCGCCTGAGCGGCGTGGCCGATATCGCCTACGATCCGGTGGTGGCCCGCTCTGAGTTCGAGCATTCGGCGCGCAACGCCGCCATCGCCTGGCTGATGAAATCCTTCGGTAACTTCCATAACGACGTCGCCACCGTGCTGCAGAACTATTTCCACTACTGTTCGCTGGAGATGAGCTGCGTTGAGCTGGCGCGAACCTTCCTGTTCCTCGCCGATCGCGGTATCGCCCCGCACCTGGAGGCACCGGTTATCGCGCCCATTCAGTCCCGTCAGGTGAATGCCCTGATGATGACCAGCGGCATGTACCAGAACGCCGGCGAATTCGCCTGGCGCGTTGGCCTGCCGGCGAAATCGGGCGTCGGCGGCGGAATTGTGGCGATTGTGCCGCAGGAGATGGCGATCGCCGTGTGGAGCCCGGAGCTTGATGACGCCGGGAACTCGCTGGCCGGCGTGGCGCTGCTGGAAAAACTGACTCAGCGGATGGGGAGGTCGGTGTTCTGATGGTTGAGCAGGATCGGTTGTTTGCCCGTCTGGCGCGCTCGACGTTTCGTTCACGCTTTCGACTCGGGGTCAAAGAGCGGCAATACTGTCTTGATAAGGGGCCGGAGATCATCGACCAGCACGCTGGGGATTTTATCCGCCAGCGGCTGGCGCCCGCCGAACCGATGAACGACGGTAAGCAGACGCCGATGCGCGGCCATCCGGTATTTATCGCCCAGCATGCGACCGCCACCTGCTGCCGCGGCTGTCTGGAAAAATGGCACGCCATTCCCCACGGCCGCGCGCTGAGCGAGCAGGAGCAGCGCTATGTGGTGCAGGTGATCCATCACTGGCTGGTGCTGCAGATGAACGGCCCGTCTGTGCGGTAATCTGCATTTGATCGGCGCCGGAGTATGCCTGATAAATATTCTCATGTTATGATAATCCGCTAACTAATTATTAACATAATAATTGCCTGAAACAATTAGACGGATAATTACTGAATGTCTTCACTGTCGATTCGGTCATTTACGCTGTTTCGTGAAGAGCAGCCCGTGCGCGACGCACTGGTATTATTCACGTTAACGCTACTACTGCATTTTCTGGGGGCCATGCTGCGCCTGGTGCAGGAGCTCTCATTCTTCTGGCCGCTCAATGCCGTGATGGCCGGGATCTTTGCGCGCTATGTCTGGCTTAATCGCAGCTATTTTTATTCCGTCTGTTTTGCGGCAATGCTGGTTTATGACGGACTCACTTCGCGCTGGGGGATGGGCTTTGCCTCATTGCTGATTAATTTCTCCAATATTGTCTTTATTGTGGTGCTGGCGCAGCTGGTGCTGTGGGATAAGCGACGCGCCGACTCCATGCCCGGCCCGATTAATGCGCTTAATTTATTCTGTTTTTGCCTGTTTGCCGCCTTATTGTGCGCCGCCGTCGGCGCCCTGGGGTCGGTGGATGTTGAACGCGCCACCTTTATTCCCCAACTGGCAGACTGGTTTAGCGAACAGTTCTCGACAGCGGTGCTGATCCTGCCGTTTATTCTGACCCTGACGTTGCCTTCGGCATTAAGCGGTTTTCGTTTTCGCCAACTGCTGCCCGCGCTGGCGCTGGTGCTGTCGATAGCCCTCGGCGTGGCGGTGGGCGGCGCCGGCAGCATTACCTTCCCGTTGCCGGCCCTGATCTGGTGCGCCGTTCGTTATCCGCTGCCGCTGACCTGCCTGTTAACCTTTCTCACCGGCATCAGCGAGATATTGCTGGTCGCCAACTCGTTAATTCACTTTTCGCCGGATGCGCGAATGCAGCCGTGGCAGCTGTTCTCCACCCGCCTCGGCATTGCCGCTATGCTGATTAGCCCGGTGATTGTCGCTTCCAGTGTCGAAGCGATTAACACGCTGGTGAAACAGCTGGCCCTGCGCGCCGATTTTGATTTTCAGACCCGGGTGTATTCCCGTTCCGGACTGAGCGAGGCGCTGAAGCGTCAGGCGTTGCCCGCCGATAAGCTGCTGACGGTGATGGTGCTGGATATCGATGGCTTCAAACGGGTGAATGATGCTCTGGGCCATGAAGGCGGCGATTGCGTATTGACTCAGTTTGCCCAACAGGTTCGGCAGCTGGTGGACGAGCAGGGGATGGTTGCCCGCATTGGCGGTGAAGAGTTTGCGGTGGCGGCGGTCGTCGACAGTACCCAGCAGGGCTATTTACTGGCGGAAAAAATCCGCCACGGGGTGGAGTCGCAACCCTTCGGCCTGGGGCAGAATCCAATCCACCTGACCATCAGCATGGGGCTGGAGACGCGCGAGGTGGGGCACGCTCGCATCACGGAGCTGTTTAACCAATTGCTGATGGCGGCAGACGAGGAGATGGTCAAAGCCAAACAGACCGGTCGCAATCGCATCTGTATGCCAGCGCTAACCGAAAGCACACCATAAGAAAATCCTATACGGAATCCGCTTGTGTTAATTTTTGGTTAAAAACATAGTGATGTGGTCAATTACAGGGAGCTTCCATGACCACATCCTTTTCACTGCGCACGCTGTCGCGTGACGATATTCTGCATCACCTCCCGGCATTAAGCGATATCCTGGCAAGCTGCGTCAACGGCGGCGCCTCGGTAAGTTTTATGCTGCCCTTTAGCGCGCACACGGCCACCACTTTCTGGCAACATACCGCCGACAGCGTGGCGGCCGGGGAGCGCATCGTGCTGGCGGCCCTCGACGCGGATGAAAGGCCCGTCGGTACCGTGCAACTTATTACCCGCCAACCGGAAAACCAGCCCCATCGTGCGGATGTCGCCAAACTTTTGGTTCACCAAAATGCCCGTCGCCAGGGGATTGCCAACGCGCTGATGAGCGAGCTAGAGCATGTTGCCCGACAGGAAGGGAAAACGGTGTTGGTGCTGGACACGGCAGCCGGTAGCGGGGCGGAGCAGTTCTATGTCCGCTGTGGCTGGGAAAAAGTGGGGGAAATCCCGCGCTATGCGCTGATGCCTGACGGAGAGATGACCGCCACCTCACTGTTCTATAAGTTTTTGCCCTGACGGTCGCTATTGCAGAATGCTTTGATCAAAACGGGGTTTCACTGGTAGAAAAACCTGATAACTTATTGGACCAATTACTCAGGTTGTATGACTACTATTAGAGGGAACCCATTGTGAAAACATTAAACCGTCGTGATTTCCCCGGCGCGCAGTACCCTGACCGTATCATCCAGTTTGGTGAAGGCAATTTCCTGCGCGCATTCGTTGACTGGCAGATAGATCTCCTCAACGAGCATACCGACCTGAATGCGGGCATCGTGGTCGTCCGTCCTATTGCGACGGATTTCCCGCCTTCACTGAGCACCCAGGACGGCCTTTACACCACCATTATTCGCGGTCTGAACGAGCAAGGTGAGGCGGTGAGCGACGCGCGCTTGATCCGCTCGGTCAACCGGGAGATCAGCGCTTACGCTGACTTCGACGCTTTTTTACGTCTGGCGCATAACCCGGAGATGCGGTTTGTCTTCTCCAATACCACTGAGGCGGGCATCAGCTATCATGCCGGGGATCGTTTTGACGACGCGCCGCCGGTCAGTTATCCGGCGAAACTGACGCGTCTGCTGTTTGAACGCTACCAGCATTTCGCCGGTGCGGCCGACAAGGGATGGGTGATTATTCCCTGCGAACTGATCGATTATAACGGCGAGGCGCTGCAGGCGCTGGTGCTGCGCTATGCTGCTGAGTGGCAGCTGCCGCAGGCTTTTATCCGCTGGCTGACCTCGGCGAACACCTTCTGTTCAACGCTGGTGGATCGCATCGTAACCGGCTATCCGCGTGATGAAGTGGCGGCCCTTGAGGCACAGACTGGCTATAAAGATGCCTTCCTTGATACCGCCGAGCATTTCTACCTGTTTGTGATCCAGGGGCCTGCCTCGCTGGCGGCCGAGCTGCGTCTCGATAAACTGCCGCTGAATGTGCGCATTGTGGACGATATCAAGCCGTATAAAGAGCGCAAAGTGGCGATCCTCAACGGGGCGCATACCGCGCTGGTGCCGGTGGCCTTCCTGGCCGGGATCGACACCGTGGGTGAGGCGATGAACGATGCGGAGATTTGCGCGTTTGTCGAAAAAGCGATTTATGACGAGATTATTCCGGTGCTGGATCTGCCGCGCGATGAGCTTGAGTCATTTGCCAGCGCCGTGACCGGGCGCTTCCGTAACCCGTATATTAAACATCAGCTGCTCTCGATTGCGCTCAACGGCATGACCAAATACCGCACTCGCATTCTGCCGCAACTGCTGGCAGGGCAGCAAAAGAGTGGGCAACTGCCGCCGCGGCTGACTTTTGCCCTGGCAGCACTGATCGCCTTTTACCGGGGAGAGCGGGAGGGTGAACGCTATCCGGTACAGGATGACGCCGAATGGTTGACGCGATATCAGACGCTGTGGGCCCGGCATCGGGATCGCCAGATGAGCACCCGCGAGCTGGTGACTGCGGTACTCAGCGTAGAGGCTCATTGGGAACAGGACTTGAGCCAGATCCCGGGTCTGGTGGAGCAGGTGACTGCCGACCTCGATGCTATCCTGTCCCGCGGTATGCGCGATGCTGTACAGCCTTTGTGCTGATAGCGGACGTCATTCACCCGGCTGCGGCCGGGTTTTAAAGCTACCTCATTAGTTACAACATACTTTTTATCATAGTTAACAAGCCGGTCTGTTACTCCGCTGCGAAAAAAGCCTTTTAGTGCCAAATCGCCCCCTGCAAGGAGAGAATTGCCGCTATGCCGCTTGAACATGTGGCTGCACAGGAAAATAATGGTTTGAACCCATTTTCCCTGCCAATGTTCGCAGGCTAATTCATTCATCTGTAAGGAAACTCGCATGGTCATCGATATCCGGGAAATACGGCCGCACGACAAAGCCGAATGGCTTAATCTCTGGGAAGGCTATACCCGCTTCTATGGCAGCCCGCAGCCGGAAGAGGTGACCGAATGCACCTGGCAGCGAATGCTGGACATGAACTCCCCGGTGCTGGGCAGGGTGGCTGTGGTCGATGATACGGTGGTGGGGTTCGCCATCTGCATTCTTCACGAGGGAACCTGGGTCACCACGCCAATCTGCTATCTGGAGGATCTGTTTGTCGATCCTGCCTTCCGTGGACAAGGCATTGCCAGAACAATCATTAAGTCGCTGCAAACCGAAGGGGCAGACAAAGGCTGGTCGCGGCTGTACTGGCATACGCGTCGTGATAATCCGGCCCGTCATCTGTATGATGAGTTTACCCCGGCTGACGATTATGTGCGCTACAGGATCACGCTTGGGTCCTGAAGCGGTAAGAGGTTGTTAAGCTTTTCCCGCTATAACAGGGGAAACCGGCTCAGGAGAAGCAACGATGGAAAAACGTCTCGACACAGTGGTCAATCTGATTATGTTTCTTTCACTATTGGCTACGGCCTGGGATCTCTCACTGGTGCATCATCTCGCCTGGTAGCAAAGATATCGTGCTGAAACGCGGCGCCTCATGCGGCGCCGCCGGCGTTATTCAATAGCCATCCTCCCTGCGCTAAAACTCCAGTCCTCCTGCTGATTAAACTGGATAACCACCATCACGTCCTGCGGGC
>NZ_KV792984.1:95056-364279 GCF_001808325.1 Klebsiella sp. HMSC16C06 | reverse complement strand
CATCACGTCCTGCGGGCTGACCGCCATCTCATCGGCTAACCGCGCACAGAGCCGACGATAAAGCCTCTGTTTCTGCGCCCGGCTGCGCGGTTTTCCGGCGAAAATATGAAACAGCACGAAGTAATAGCTAACTGAGATATTTTTAATCGGGCAGGGTGCGAGTGAATTTAAACAAAAAAGAGTAAAGTCAATATTACTATCAAGACCATCTTTTTATAAGTACATTGAAAGGCCAGATGATCATAAGAAATATATGCAGGAACAATGAATAATCTAATAAAGGAAGGGTCTGATTATGTATTATAGGGATTTCATTATTACCTCTATCGAGGCAGAGCGTATTCTGGCCATGAAATTTGATGAAGTATTAGTTCCTTATTTAAATCCGATGATTATTTCTGATGATGAACTTGCTGAATTACTTATTAAATTAATGAGGTGAATGGATGGGTTTCTTGAAAAGATGGTTAAAGGAAGAATTCATTCTTTTTTTATGGGGGTGGGGCATTGTATTATTAATCATTGTATTTAGCATGATTGCAGTCTCTCTTTTCCCTGACATTGCCATTAACTTAATAGGACTTTTTATTTTATTAATCATTGGGTTTCACGTTGTTGTTTGGTTTAAAGTTAAAAACTGATATGAAAGAGGAGGGGTAATGTCAAATCCAGCATATTTATGGTTAACTGATGAGAATGATTCGCCTATTATAGGTTCTTGCCTGATGCCCACACGTACAGGTTCCATCGAATTGCGCGCAGTGAATCATCATGTTTGGTTACCTACCGATAATAATTCAGGAAAGCTGACGGGAACCCGTCTTCATACACCGGTTAAAATTCAAAAAGAGTTTGACAGAACAACCCCTTTGTTATTTAGGGCTCTTTGTGAAGGTCGAACCTTAAAATCGGCAACGCTAAAAATGTACAGAATAAATGAGGCGGGACTGGAAATTGAATATTTTAACATAGCGATGGCGAATATTAAGATTACGGCAATCACACCAAATTTACATCCGGCCGGAATGACAAGTACTCACCTTGAAGACATTGATTTCCGTTATGAGACGATCACCTGGAGATACACAGAAGGGAACATCATGTATCGTGATTCATGGAACGATCGCTGTTGTGCCTGGTAGCAAATAATATAGTGCTGAAACGCGGCGCCTCATGCGGCGCCGCCGGCGTTATTCATCCGCCATCTTCCCTGCGCTAAAACTCCAGTCCTCCCGCTGGTTAAACTGGATAACCACCATCACGTCCTGCGGGCTGACCGCCATCTCATCGTCTAACCGCGCACAGAGCCGACGATAAAGCCCCTGTTTCTGCGCCCGGCTGCGCGGTTTACCGGCGAAAATATGAAACAGCACGAAGCGGGTGCTGCGTCCGTCGCTGAGGTAGTTCGGGTCGTAAATGCGCTGCTCGTCGGCGGCCTGCTCGATAAACTGAAATTTATCTGCTGACGGCACGTCGAACTCTGCCACCAGACACTCATGAAAGAGCGCCGACAATTGAGCAAACTCCGTGGGACGCCAGGCCGTGCCAAGCGATATGCGGGTCAGGGGCATGGTGTCTCCTGCTCATTCAGACAGGTCAGGGCGCTGGCCGCCGCCGGCCAGCCGGCATAGAACGCCAGATGGGTGAACAGCTCGACGATTTCGGCCTGGCTCAGGCCATTTTGATAGCCGAGAGCAATATGCCACGGCAGTTGCTGGGTTTTACCCAGCGCCGTCAGGGCAGAAAGGGTGATCAGGCTCCGTTCGCGGGGCGACAGATCGCGGCGAGCCCAGATATCACCAAACAGTACCGTTTCGGTCAGTTCGGCCAGTTTTGGCGCAATGGCGGCCAGGGTGTTGCGATTAACAGCGCTATTTTCCACAGTGACTCCCGTTATTGAGTGTTGAGATGGCAATCACTGTCGCATGCCGGGAAAGAGGTTGAATATCGCAATGTTCAGGATATTTCGTCCTGATAAACAGGATGATTTTTCACCCTGTTCTCCTTATTCATTGCCACGCTTAAGCGCTCATTCCGGTTAGACGTCGATTTTTCGCGCCACGATAAACAACCTGGGGAATCGCAGGAGCACCTTTCCGTTACACTGTAACGGATAGTGTTCGGCCAGTAGTTCGACATAGCGTGTCAGAAATGCGTTTCTGGACTGCTCGTCCAGGCCGGCCAGATAGGGACGCAATCCGGTCCCCTGCAACCAGTCGCTTATCGCCTGATGGGAAGCGAGGGGATGAAAATAGGTGGTGCGCCAGATATCAACTTCACAACCCTGACGGGTCAGCATGTCATACCAGGCGTCCGGCGGGAGTAAGGGCTGGCGCCCGCGGTCCGGTAATCCCTGCTCGTCGGCGACCTGGCGCATCAGGGTATGCGAAGGTTCCTGCCAGTTATCCGGCATTTGCACGGCCAGCGTTCCGTTGACGGCCAGCTGCGCCACCAGATGTGGAAACAGCGTCTCATGATCCGCCAGCCACTGCAGAGAGGCGTTCGCATAGATCACGTCTACCGGTTGCGCAGGCCGCCAGCGGGCAATATCGGCGTCGATGAACTCACAGTCGGGTAAGGCCTGTGCCGCCTGAGCCAGCATGGCCGGGGAGTTATCGATACCGGTGATTGCCGCCAGCGGCCAGGCGGCGCGCAGCAGGCGGGTGCTGTTTCCCGGCCCGCAGCCAAGGTCGACAACGTGCTCAACCTGCAGATGGGCAATACGCGAGAGCAGGTCGGCCGCGGGGCGGGTACGTTCAGCGTCAAATTGCAAATACAAAGAAGGGTTCCAGTCAGCCATAGCGCGGTCCTGTGTGAGGGAAGACTGGGCAAAGCATAGAACGCCACAGGCAGCCTGTCAGCCGCCGAATGTTACCAGCGGTAACCCACTTCGTGACAGTGTCACAAAAAGAATAAACATCAGTGGGGTTTTCGCGTCTGGTCGGTACGCTCAGGGAAGCGGTGGGATGGACAGACACTGCGCCCGCTACGGGCGCAGTGTCTTATTCGGCGTTCTTGAGCGCTTCAGCGCGGCTGGCGGTGGCGTAAACAAAATCCAGCATCGGTTCGAGATCGGTGTCGTAACCGGCCTGAATGATTTTACCTCGCAGCCATTCAATTTCGCTGGTGATATCGGGCGGGAAGATGTTGTTATCCTGCGCCCGGCGCAGCCATTTCAGCAGAAAGTTATTCTTTCCTCTGATACCGCCCGATTTTTTCGACTTTCCGTGCATCTTCAGCGCGACCAGGACGCAGTAATAGAAATGAACGCGCTGATTAAAACTTTGGTGCATGTCTGTGTTTCCCGCCAGAATCAGGAATTCACCGTGTGGGTCAGTGATTCGGATTGGACTACGGCGCCGGGCTGGATCGTTGTGCGATCTCTGTTGTTCTCCGCTACCGTCCTTGCATCTGTTGTCAGACGCTGAGGAGGATGTTGGCATGGAAGCCGAATCGTCGTCAATTGCCGATTCGTTTTTTGCCTGCGGCGATCCGCGGGCCAGGCCTGACTACGTTCCTGAGACGGCTCGCTGTTGTCGCTGGACGCGTAAAATGAGCAGGAAAGCGAACACCACGACAATCGCCGCCAACAGATATAGCGTGGCGAGGTCGTAGAAGCCGGCGACCCATCCGGCCAGCGGCCCGGTGAGTCCCAGCGCCAGGTCAAGAAACGCCGAGTAGGTGCCGAGGGCGGTCCCCTGGTTTTGCTCTTCCACCTGTTTGACTGCCTCGACCCCTAGCGCCGGGAAGACCAGGGAAAAACCCGAGCCGGTGAGAAAGGCGCCGACGCCAGCCACCCAGGCTGACGGCGCCAGCCAGATCAGCAGCAGGCCGAGACACTCGATCACAAAGCAGACCAGCGAGACCGGGACCCCGCCATAGCGGGTAATGGTATTTCCCAGCACCAGGCGGACGCAGATAAAGCCGACGCTGAACAGGGAGAGGGTAAACGCCGCGCCCTGCCAGCTGTGCGCCGCAAAATAGAGGGTGATGAAGGTGGCGATAACGCCGAAGCCAACGGTACCAAAGGCCAGCCCCAGGCCATAAGGCCAAATTTTTCGTACCACTGCGTGAAAGGGCGCTCTGACACCGGCAGTCACGCTGACATCCTGGCGGGTGCGGGCAAACAGCAGGCCGATGGCGGCCACCACCACTACCACCGTGGCAAATCCGCTAATGCCGAAATAGTGGTTAAGAGTGACCCCCAGCGGCGCCCCGATCGCCATGGCGACATAGGTCGCCACGCCATTCCAGGAGATCACCCGCGAGGTATGGATCGCGCCGACGGTTTTGATCCCCCAGAGCGTGGCGCCGGTCGCGGTAAAGCTCTCGCCGACACCAAGAAACACCCGGCCCGCCAGCAGCGCGGCGATGGCCAGCATCGGCGTCGCCTGCAAAAGCACCGCCAGCAGGGTGAATGCTCCGCTCAGCAGACAGCAGATGATCCCGAGACTGACCACTTTTTTCGGGCCCCAGATATCGGTATAGCGCCCGGCGTGCGGTCGACTGATCAGCGTTGAGATGTATTGCAGGCTGATCACAATCCCGGCGACAAAGGTGCTGTAGCCCAGCTGATAGTGAATGTATCCCGGCAGTACGGCCAGCGGCAGGCCGATGGAGAGATAGCAGATACAGGTGAAGACAACGATCGAAATGATGCGCAAATTGAGTTGCGTGGTGCTGACGGAAGTGCTCATAGGGATAAGTGATTAATACAAGGGATGTTTAGCATAGCGCGCCGCGAGGACGCTGGCGAGTCGCGAGGGCGTTTTATCTGTCACCGATGAAGTCGCCGTCTGTCCGAAGGGGCGCAACGGTCTGTACCGTCGATGATGTTGTGCATGCGCCCGCCATTAATCGGGTTTGCCGCTGGCGCCTGCGTACGGGCATGATGGCGTTAGCTTACCACCGCGTTCAGGAGAGAACATGTCCCACGATTTCGCTGATATTGACGTTTTGTTCATTGCGGGCTTCGGTCCCATCACCCGCAGCACGTCGCAAAGCCGTGACTTCTATTGTCAGGCGTTGGGTTTGCCGCTAAAGCCGATGCCGGGTAACGAGGCGTATCTCCTCAGCGAGCAGGATGCCATCGGCGGGGTGAAACATTTCGCGCTGTGGCCGCTGGCGCAGGCGGCGCAGTCCTGTTTTGGTCAGGACCAGTGGCCGGAGACGGAGCCGGTGCCGCAGGCATGGATTGAGTTTGAGGTCCGCGACCTGGCTGCGGCGACGGCGCGGCTGCAGCAGCAAGGATACCGCCTGCTCGTCGCGGCGCGCGACGAACCGTGGGGACAGACGGTCACCCGTCTGCTCAGTCCGGAAGGGCTGCTGGCCGGACTCACGGTGACGCCGTGGCTGCGGGCGGAAGAGCCATAGCGCCCGCGCCGGACGCGGCGCAGGGCATATAGGGGAGGTCATTGATTCTCCTCGTGATGGGAAGCGCTTCGTACTTCCCCCCAGGCGCGGTTTTGCAACACGGTGCGATAGCCGTCGCGGTCGACGAAAGTGACGCCATTGACCTCCCAGTAAGGGTTAAACGCCGTGACCCGCAGAAACCCGGCGGCGTCCATGGCGGCGCACTGTGCTTGCCATTCCGCCTGCTGTGGGTAATACAGCACCAGCAAATCTTCATCTCCTGGCGAGGGAGTGACGGGATGGTGGCGACAGTGGGTGAATTCCAGATGCCAGCCCGCGTCGGGCGCGCCGAGCATAATCCCGCTGAATCCTTCATGATCGGTAAAGCTGCCGAGCTGCTGAAGCCCCAGCCCGGCGCAATACATGCTGGCGGTGGCGTCCAGTTCACTGACCGGTCTGGCAATACGCATATGGCTGAACAACATAATGGCTCCCGTAAGCAAAAGCTCAAGTTGATACTGTACCGGTAAATCGGCCCGGCGTGTGTTAAGACGTGCCCGGGCGCCATTTTCTCTCTGTCAATACCATAGCGGATTAACGTCCGCCTTGCGCCGACATTCTCTCTTACTCATAATAAAAAAAGAATTATAAAATACTATTGTTCTTAATATGAGAATCATTGTGAGGTGGTGGATGAATAACAGATCGCGCCAGGCCATATGGCTGGCACTGGCTGGGTCGATAGTACTGATGATCGGCATGGGCTACGGGCGCTTTGCCTTCACCGGCGTGCTGCCGCTGATGCTTAATGAAGGTCTGTTGACCCTGCACCAGGGCAATCTCGCCGCGTCGGCCAATTACGCTGGTTATCTGGTCGGCGCGTTGCTGCTGGCGCGGGTGCAGCCTGGGGCCGCCAGCCGACTGAGCATTATCTCCGCCGGGTTGACCATCGCCAGCCTGGCGCTGCTGGCCTGGGTGAGCTCGCCGTGGACCATTATTGCGCTGCGCGCCGTCGCCGGCGCGCTGAGCGCGATAACGCTGATTGCCGGTTCGCTGTGGCTGCTGGAACATATGGGCCATCATCACGGGGCGCCGTTGCTGTATGCCGGGGTGGGGCTGGGGATATTTTTCTCTGCGGAGGGGATCGCCCTTGGACATGCCCTGAGCCTCACCAGCCAGCAGATCTGGCTGCTCTGCGCATTATGCGCCGGTCTGCTGCTGGCGCTGGCGATCCGTTGGCTGCTGACTCCGCCGGCTGCACTGGTGAGGGTTTCCCATGTTGAGACCTCCTTGCCTGAGGCCGGGAGCGATACGCGTCGCGCGGCGTGGCGACTATTGATGGTTTACGGCCTGGCGGGTTTCGGCTATATCATCACCGCCACTTATCTGCCGTTGTTTCTGTCCGGTTCGCTGCAGAGCGTTGACCCGGTCCATCTGTGGGCGCTGTTTGGTCTGGCGGCCGCGCCGTCCTGCCTTATCTGGCATAAGCTGGTGCTAAAGTGGGGGTACCGGCAGGCGCTGACCCGCAACCTGATCGTCCAGGCGCTTGGCGTGATCCTTCCAGCCTGCAGCGCTTCACTGCTGTTTTGCGTGCTAAGCGCGCTATTGGTGGGCTTTACCTTTATGGGCACCGTCACCATTGCGCTGCCGAAGGCAAAAAGTCTCAGCCATCAGGTGAGCTTCAATATGATTGCCGCGATGACTGCACTGTACGGCGTGGGACAGATTGCCGGGCCGCTTATCGCCGGCGCGCTGTATCAGATCGCGGCTTCATTTAACCCGGCGCTCTATGCCGCGGCGCTGGCGCTGCTGATTGCCGCAGGGCTGGTCTTTACCGAACGCCGGGCTTAGCCAATCGCCACGCTTTGCAGCAGCTTGCGCCACTCGTTAAGCGCGGGGGCGTTCAAGCCGCTGCGCCAGATAAGCTGGGTGGTCGCCTCGCACAGCGGTTCGCTAAGGCAGTTTTCGGGAAGCGTCATCTGCGACAGCACGCTCTGCGGCAGCAGGCAGGCGTAGCGTCCGGAAGCCACGCAGGCGAGCATGCTGTGATAGGAGTTGACCTCATGCACCTCGACGGCCGCCTGCTGCTCCGCCAGCCAGCGTTCGCCCAGCGCGCGGTAGCTGCAGCCGCTGGCGAATGCCGCGAACCGCAGCGGGCCCGGGGTCTGCGGACGGACCAGCATCAGCGTTTCATAAAACACCGGGGTGCATGCCAGCTCGGCGGGACAGGCCGGTTGACCATCGGCCCCAGGCGGCAGGCAGACCAGCGCGGCATCGAGGGCGGCGGTTAACACTCCCTCGGTTAACTGGCGGGTCGGTTGGGTGATAAGGGTGATATCCACCTGCGGGCACCGTTGTTGAAAGCGGGTAAGCAGCGGCGGCAGCCGGCTGGCGGCGGTCGCCTCCATCGCGCCCAGACGCAGACTGCCGCCTGGGGTTGTCGGATGCAGAGCCTGCTTTGCCTCTTCCGCCAGGCTCAGGATCCGCCGGGCATAGCTGAGAAACTGCACGCCTGCCGGGGACAACACCATTTTTTTGTTGCCGCGAACGAAGAGCTCAACGGCAAGTTCCTCTTCCAGCTGCTGAATGCGGGTCGTGATATTGGACTGTGCGCGGCCCAGCCGTTTTGCTGCCTGGGTGACGCTCTGCGTTTCTGCCACCTGAATGAAGATCTCTAGTGTGCTGTGGTTCATATTTTTCTTCTCAATACGATAATGATGTTGATCTTACCATCTTTAAAGGAGATGGTAAGCCTCCGACACCGCTAATGCATGAGGAAACCATGAGCAACCCGCTGCTTTCGCTTATTGATATTGATTATCCCCTGATTCAGGCCCCGATGGCGGGCGTCTCCACCCCCGCGCTGGCTGCCGCGGTAAGTCATGCCGGCGCGCTGGGCTCACTGGGGCTGGGTGCTTCAACCGTTACCCAGGCGGAAGCGATGATAGTCGCCACCCGCCAGCTGACGGACCGTCCGTTCAATGTCAATCTGTTCTGCCATGCGCCCCCCCGGCGCGACGCCCGGCGGGAAGCCGACTGGGCAACAACTTTACGACCCCATTTTGCCCGCTATGGCAGTACGCCACCGGATTCGTTAAGCGAGATCTACCAGACATTTATCGGTCATGCGCCGATGCTGGAGCTGCTTCTCGACCTGTCGCCAGCGGTGGTGAGTTTTCATTTTGGTCTTCCTGAACGTGAGACGATCCAGCGTCTGCGACAGCAGGGGATTGTCACCCTGGCGACGGCAACCTCGCTCCAGGAGGCGCTGCTGATTGAACAGCAGGGGATCGACGTAGTGGTCGCTCAGGGCTATGAGGCGGGCGGGCACCGGGGGATCTTTGCTCCGCAGGAGCCTGATGCCCAGCTGAGCACGTTCACCCTGGTGCAACTTCTGCGGCGTCGGCTAACCATTCCGGTGGTAGCCGCCGGGGGCATCATGGACGGGGCGGGGATCACCAGCGTAATGCAGTTGGGGGCGCAGGGCGTTCAGCTCGGTACAGCGTTTTTATTGTGTCCGGAATCGGCCGCCGACGCCGGTTATCGCGCGGCGATCAACAACAGCATTGACGGACGTACGGTGCTGACCTCCGCGATATCCGGGCGTCCGGCACGCTGTCTGGCGAATGCCTTCTGTGCGCTGGGGGAAGCCTGTCCGGCGAGCGCCGTGCCGGATTATCCGCTGGCGTATGATATCGGCAAAGCGCTGGCCGCCGCCGCGAAAGCCCAGGGCGTTCATGAGTATGGCGCCCACTGGGCCGGGCAGGGTGTGGGGTTGATCCGCGAGTGTGACGCCGCCAGTCTGGTTCGTCAGCTGGCGGCAGAGTGCGGCTGGAACTAGTGTCTGACGGTTAGCGACGGTGGGCCAGGCTGCGCACCAGCCGATCGCCGGCCATTTGCACGCCCTGCACCATCGCCACCAGGATCAGCACCGTGCCAAACATGACTTCATTATTAAACCGCTGATAGCCGTAGCGGATGGCGAGGTCGCCGAGTCCACCGCCGCCGATCACACCGGCCATGGAGGAGAAACCAATCAGCATCACGATGGTCAGCGTGATCCCGGCCAGCAGCGTTGGCAGGGCTTCCGGCAGCAGGGATTTAAAAATCACGTGCCAGACGTTACCGCCCATCGACAGAATGGCTTCGATTCTCCCGTAGTCCACCTCGTCGAGCGCGTTTTCCGTCAGACGGGCAAAGAACGGAAAGGCGCCGATGGTCACCGGCACGATGGCGGCGGTGCTGCCCAGCGTGGTGCCGACGATCAGGCGGGTAAAGGGGATCAGGGCGATCAGCAGCACGATAAACGGCAGCGACCTGCCGATGTTGATCACCGCGCCTAACAGCGCGTTCAGTTTCGGCATCGGCGCCAGCCCGTTGGCGCGGGAAATAAATAACAGCACGCCGGTGGGCAGCCCGATCAGCACGGTAAACAGGGCCGCCAGGCCCACCATATAAAGCGTATCCAGCGTGCCGTCGAGTAATAACGGCCACAAATCTTCCCAGCTCATGCTACTCCGCATAATGGCCTCCCCTGAACGCCGTGACGGGTAAGAAAATCTTGTTCAGCCTGCGGGTCGTGCAGCAACGACTGGCGCAGCCGCGACCATGGGGTCACCAGCAGGTCGGCGAGTTTACCGCTCTCGACAATCTCGCCCTGTTCCAGCAGCGCCGCGTGGTCACAAATGGTTTTCACCACCTCCAGCTGGTGCGTAATCAACACGATGGTCAGATTGAGGCGCTGGTTAATATCCGCCAGCAGGGCCAGCACCGAGGCGGTGGTCTCGGGATCCAGCGCACTGGTCGCCTCATCGCACAGCAACACTTCCGGCCGGGCGGCCAGCGCCCGGGCGATGCCGACGCGCTGTTTTTGCCCACCGGAAAGCTGCGACGGGAAGGCGGCGGCCTTTTCGCTGAGATCCACCAGCTCCAGCAGTTCGCGCACCCTGGCCTCGCGAGCGGCCCTCGGCACTCCGGCAATCTCCAGCGGCACCGCGATGTTGTCAGCGACGGTGCGGGCATGCAGCAGATTGAAGTGCTGGAAAATCATCCCGGTGCGCAGGCGATAATCCCGCAGCGCCGCCTTGTTCAACTGGGTAATATCCTGTCCGTTCACCAGAATGCGGCCCGAGGTGGGCCGCTCCAGTAAATTGAGACAGCGGATGAGCGTACTTTTGCCGGCGCCACTGCGCCCGAGAATGCCGTATATTGCCCCTTTCGGTATCTGCAACGCGATATCGTTCAGCGCCGGTCGGCCGGTTCCGGCGTAGGTTTTGCTCAGCCCTTCGATGGTTATCATGACTGAGGGGCCACCGGGATCACCGAGCCGTTGTAGGTTTTACGGATAAACTCCGCCACCTGCGGTGACGTCAGATCTTTCGCCAGCGCCTTAATGCGCGGGTCATTCGCCAGGGCTGGGGTGGTCACCAGAATATTGGCGTACGGATTATGCTCGGCGCTTTCCAGCCCCAGGGCATCTTTCGCTGGCACCAGGCCGGCTTCCAGCGCGTAGTTACCGTTAATCACCGCCAGGTCGACATCGTCGAGGGAACGCGGGATCTGCGGTGATTCAATCTCCAGAATCTTCAGGTGTTTCGGGTTCTCGACAATATCCTTCGGCGTCGCCAGGGTGGTGGCCGGGTCGGTAAATTTGGGATCCAGCTTAATAAGCTTCTGCGCCTGCAGCAGGAACAGCGCCCGGCTCAGGTTGGTGGTGTTATTCGGCACCGCCACGGTGGCGTTTTCCGGCAGTGATGAGAAATCTTTATGCTTATGCGAGTAAATTCCCAGCGGCTCAATATGCACGGTGGCCGCGACGGCAAAGGTTTTACCCAGCGCTTTTTCCTGATCCTTCAGATAGGGAACATGCTGGAAGTAGTTGGCATCCACATCGCCACTGGCCAGCAGTTCATTGGCGTTGACCCCGCTGGTCAGCTCCACCACCTTCAGATCGAGGCTGGGATCGATTTTTTTGATGTAGTTGAGGATCTCCGCGTGGGGAACCGGGTCCGCGGCGACGCGCAGCGCGGCAGCCTGGGCAGACGTCCATGCCAGAGAAAGAGACAGTGCGACCCCTGCCAGTTTAAAAGCGGCATATTTCATGGTGTGTTCCTTTTTAGTTATGGTTAAACGATCAATTGCTCGGCGCGTTCGCGAAACACGTCCTGATAGTAGCGTTCCGCCACGTCCGGATGGGAACGCAGACGGCCCTTGAGATAATTCCAGCCGACATCGCGTAGCAGCGGATTGTGCGGGTCGCTGTCCGGACCTCGCGCTTCACGCGCCAGTTCGGGCGGCAGGGTGTAAACCGGCACCACCGCGTCAAGCTGGGCGCCGAGGAAGAAAGCGATGGAGAGGCGCTGCTGCTGCGCCGGCGGCGACACCACGCGATGGACGGTGGCGCGCAAATACCCGTTGGTCGCCAGCTCCAGCAGTTCGCCAATATTGACCACAAAGCTGCCGGCCAGCGGCACGGCGTCGATCCATTGTCCAGGCGCGACCTCTACCTGCAGTCCTTTCTGTTCGTCCTGCAGCAGGAAGCTGAGGAAACCGGAATCTTTATGGGCGCCGACGCCCTGGCTGCTTTGGGTCTCCTGCTGGCCGGGATAGCGGATCAGTTTGATATGCTCGTTGGGTTTCTCGCCGTAGAGCCGGTCAAAGGCATTCTCCGGGAGCTGCAGGGCTTCGGCAAAAGCGCGCAGCAGGCGGATGCCCACCTGGGTCATCTGCTGTTGCCAGTGAAGTAACACCGGTTTAAGCGACGGCAGGGCGGCAGGCCACAGATTCGGACCCTGCAGGCGCTGCCAGCGCGGGGCGTCGTCGCTGAGGGTCAGCGCCGGACGTTCGGCGCCGATATCAAACTGCTCTCGCCAGTCAGGCTGGCCGCGCGTCAGCTCTGAGGCCGCGCGGTTATAGCCGCGAAAATGGGGGGAGTGGATCATTGCCACCTGCTGTTTCTGCGCCTCATCGAGAGCAAAAAAGCGTTGAGACTGGCGCTGAACTTCATACTGAAGCGCGTCGTCCACACCGTGGTTGATCAAATAGAAGAAGCCGATGTCGCGGGCGGCGTGACGCAGGTCGGCCAGGAAGGCCGCTTTATTCGCGGGGTCCGCGTAGCGGGCCAGGTCGAGAATCGGCAGGGTGGTCGCGTTCATTGTGTTCTCCGAAAACGGGGTAATAAGTTATGGGTTGATTCAGGTTCAGGGTTCGGGCACAACAGCAGCGCATGGTGATTTCCTCTGTCCGGGGCTGAACACAGCTTGCCTCAAGGCCAAATAAGCAACCAATAACGTTATTTTCTAATTTATGACCGCGCGGGGTTCAGTGCTTTTGCGTTAAATAGATATAGGCGCAAAGCGCGTAATGAAGCCGGTTGCGCCCGTCGGTCAGAGCCAGTAAGGTAGGCGCACTTTTTTAATGCGGAACGGACGTATCGTAATGCACAGCTCGAAAGATCCCCTGCACGGCGTGACGCTGGAAGCGCTGCTCAATGCCCTGGTGGCGCGCTATGGCTGGGCGGAAATGGCCCGCCAGGTCAACATTAACTGCTTTAAAAGCGATCCCAGCATTAAGTCCAGCCTCAAATTTCTCCGCCGGACGCCGTGGGCGCGCAAAGAGGTGGAGGCCATGTATCTCGCCTCCCTTGATGATGACGCGCCGGTGGAGAAAGCGGATCCCTGGGCAAACTGGCAGAAAAAATAACCCTTACCACAGGACACCATCATGCAGAGCTGGAGCAGTAAAGATTTCACCGCCGACCGCGCGTGGGGCGCGCTGGATATCGCCAATTTTTCCGGGACCACCGTGCGTCTGCACTGGACCGACCAACCCTATATCTGGCACATCAACGATGGTCAGGAGGTGTTTGCCGTGATGGATGGTCAGGTGGCGATGCATGTGAAAGTCGACGGCGAGGAACAGGTCATCATGCTGAACGCCGGCGATATCTTCTACGCCGGGGTGGGATGCGAGCATGTCGCCCATCCGCAGGGGGCGGCGCGTATTCTGGTGATCGAGAAAGAAGGGTCGGTCTGATCCCTCCGGCGGGCGGTTCTTAGCCCGCCGTTTCATCACCGGTTAGACTCAACATACCGCGTTGATATAAATCACTTATCCAGCTTTCGATATATTTAATTCTTGTTTGCCATTCCCTTCACCCCAGCACTATCTTTTGCCGCAGGCGCCTGAACAGGCACAATCGCGGGAGAGATCATGGCAACCTTGCAGTGGGACCACGCAGTACAGTTTGTGAATCAGCCGGAAGCGGCCATTCAGACCTTTGCCGACCAGCAGCTGCGGGCGGTGGCCGGAGGGCGACATCCGGGGTGGGGAACCCGCAATGCGCTGAGCTATTTTGGCCTGACCTATATCGAATTCCTCGCCATTTCCGACCCGGACGAACTGCGCGCCGCGACGGACAGGTTCCTGCTTTCGCGGGATGCCGAGCGGTTGCTGCCGGAGAACGAAGCGCTGTTTCGGGTGGCGCTGCGCAGCGACGACATCGAGGCCACTCATGACCAGTTGCGTCGCAAGGGGTTGGCGGTATCACCGATTGTCGATGGTCAGCGCAACGATCCGCAGGGCAATATCATCCGCTGGCGGATCTTCACCATCGATGGCGACACTGACGGGCTGGTCTATCCATTTGTGCTGCAGTGGGGAGAAGACGATACCACCCGGCTGGCGCGGCTGCGCGCTCAGGAACTGGACGTGCCGCACCCGCTGGGCGACATTGCGCTTGAGCAGGCGGTGTTCGAGGTGGTCAATCCGCAGGCGGTACGCGATCGCTGGCAGGCGCTGCTGGGCTTCCCGCCACAGGGGGAGCAGGGACTGGACGTGGGCGGCCAGTGGTTTACTTTCCGCGAAGGACCCGCTAACCAGCTGACCGAACTGGTGTTTCGCGTCGCCAACCCGGCGCTTAAGGGGCAGCGCTTTCGCGTCGGCAACGGCGTGTATCGCTTTACATAAAAGCTGAATCTAGCGTGCTGTGGCGCGCAGGGCCCCCGGCGGATGGCCGGTGATGCGTTTGAAGGCCCGGCTGAAGGCCGCCAGCGATTGATACCCGAGGCTGAAGGCGACCGTTTCCAGCGCCTGGCCTTCGTGGGTGATGTACTGCACCGCCAGCCGCATACGCAGCTCGGTCAGATAGCGGGCGGGGGTGGTGTCTGTCGCGGCGAGAAAACGTTCCGCGAACAGCGAGCGTGAAAGCCCCGCCTCCCGCGCCAGATCTTCCACTTTCCAGTTGACCCCCGGGCGCTGATGCATGGCATAGATCGCTTTTGCCAGCCGGGGATCGCGCAGGACCTGTACCCAACCGGTGGCGTTGCCACATCCGCACTCTACCCAGCCGCGGACAATCAGCGCGGCCACCACGTCCGCCAGCCGGGCGAGGATCCCGGCATAGCCTACCTGGCGGGTGAGGGATTCCCGCTCCATCGCTACCAACAGCGGCTGGATCTCCGGCCAGGTGTTTAGCAGGCTGCTGACCCGCATCACCTCGGGCATGGCCTTCACCAGCGGCTGCATGCCGCCGAGCTCAAAATCCATACAACCGCTGAAAATGACGGCGCGCTCCGGGCAGTCCGGGCGGCCGCCGGCGTTGATACAGCTTACCGTGCTGCACACCGTTTCGCTGGGCAGCTGGGCCACATTGACCACCGTGGCCTGCGGATCAGAAAGCAGGGCGTGCCCGTCGCCGTTGGGAATAAACAGTGCATCGCCGCTCTCGAGGGTGAACTGTTCTCCGCTGGCCATGCGCAGCAGCACCGGCCCGCGGCTGATGAAATGGAACTGGGCTTTACCCGCCACGGCGCTAAAGCCGACGCCGAACGGGCGTGCGGTTTCGATGCGCCGGTAGTTAACGCCGGAGAGGCGCATCCCGCGCAACAGTTCGCTGGTCAGGTCGATGCCAGGCTGGCTCATGGTAATTCCGGACGAATAATCAATAACTGAAGAGTATGCATCATATATCGTCCGAAAGTAAGGCCCTAAGATGACCAGGATGTTAATAAACCTGGAGAGTTGTATATGAGTTCCTGCATAGCTGCTGACGCGAGCCTGTCACCCGCCAAACCTGCCTGGCGCGCCGTCTATGCCCTGGCCCTCGGGGTGTTCGGCCTGATCGTGGCCGAGTTTCTGCCCGCCAGCCTGTTAACGCCGATGGCCAGCAGCCTCGGCGTCAGTGAAGGGATGGCCGGACAGGCGGTCACCGCGACGGCGCTGGTGGCGTTAGTCACCGGCCTGCTGATCGCCACCGCCACCCGCAATATTGATCGCCGCTGGGTGCTGATGTTCTTTTCCGTGCTGCAGATAGTCTCCAGCCTGATGGTCGCTTTTGCCGATTCGCTGGCGTTTCTCCTGCTGGGCCGTCTGCTGCTGGGGGTCGCCATCGGCGGCTTCTGGGCGATGTCCACTGCCACGGCGATGCGTCTGGTGCCGGCGGCCCATGTGCCGAAGGCGCTGGCGATCATCTTTTCCGCGGTGTCTGTCGCTACGGTGGTAGCCGCGCCGCTCGGCAGCTATCTTGGCGAGCTGATCGGCTGGCGCAACGTATTTATTCTCTGTGCGATACCCAGCCTGCTGGCGCTGCTCTGGCAACTGTGGGTGCTGCCCTCCATGCGTCCGGAGAGCGTCGGGACTTTCTCCACGCTGTTCAGGGTGCTGCGCCGTCCCGGTATGCTGGGCGGCATGCTGGCGACAATCCTGATTTTTAGCGGCCATTTCGCCTTCTTTACCTACCTGCGGCCGTTCCTTGAGACCGTGGCGCAGGCCAGTGTCGAAGGGGTCTCGCTGATATTGCTCGGCTTCGGTATCGCTAACTTTATCGGCACCTCGGTGGCGAGCTATCTGCTGAGCCGTAGCCTGCGCCTGACCCTGGCGCTGGTGCCGTTGATGATGAGCGTTCTGGCGCTGCTGATGGTGACGTTTGGCCATCTGACCATGCTGGACGGGCTGCTGGTCGCCCTGTGGGGATTTGCCTTCGGTCTGGTGCCGGTGGCCTGGTCCACCTGGCTTGCCACCACCGTGCCGGATGAAGCAGAAAGCGCGGGCGGTCTGCTGGTCGCCTCTATTCAGCTGGCCATCAGCGCCGGGGCCGCCGGCGGCGGGGCGGTGTTTGATTTGCACGGCGCCAGCGGCGTCTTCACCGGCAGCGGTCTGCTGCTGTTGAGTGCGATGGTGATTGTCTTCGCCGCCGTGCGGGTGAAACCGGTCGCCAGCGCTGACCAGCCGGAGACGGGCCGCTTATCCCGCGAGATCGATAACTAAATTGGCCGACAGGCTGCGGGAGCAGCACAGCGCAATATGCTGCTCTGCGGCCTGTTTTTCCGCCTCCGACTGCACGGTATCCCGGTGGTCGACGGTTCCCTCCCGCACCGGCGTCAGGCAGGCGCCGCAGATCCCCATCTCGCAGGAGAGCGGCACCGCGACGCCATGCTCCTGTAGCACCTGGGCGATGGTTTTGTTCCCCGGGACCGGCCAGCGTTCCCCGGTGGAGGCGAGGGTGATGGTGAAGGTTCCGTCCGCCGCCGACGCTGCCGTCGGGGCGGGCGGCTGGAACGCTTCGCTGTGCAATTGCGCCTCCTCCCATCCGGCCGCCCGCGCGGTATCGCGAACCCGGGCCATAAATCCGGGCGGACCGCAGAAGTAGACCCGGGTGTCGGCGTGCGGAGCCCCCAGATCCTGCGCCAGCCGCTGGCGCGGACTCTGCCCCTCGTCTGAGCAGTGGATCTGGCAGATTCCACCGGTTAGCTGGCGGGCGATCTCGGTGGCGAAGGCGGCCTCCTGCGCACGGCTAACGTAATAGTGCAGCGTAAAGCTGGCGCCGGACGCCGCCCGGGCGTGGGCCATAGCCAGCAGTGGCGTAATGCCGATCCCGGCGGCGAGAAGCACCACATGGCCGCCCTCGTGCAGCGGAAAGTGGTTGCGCGGGGCAGAGATCATCAGCGGTTGTCCCGGGCGCAGGGTGTCGTGGACATAGCCTGAGCCACCGCGGGACTGCGCCTCGCGGGCGATGCAGAGCAGATAGTGATCCCGTTCGGCCGGGCTGCCGGTCAGGGAGTACTGGCGGATCAGCCCGCAGGGAAGATGGAGATCGATATGGGCGCCGGGTGTCCACGCCGGCAGCGGTTGCCCCTCGGCGCTCACCAGACGAACGGCCAGATTTTTCGCGCCCTGACGCCACAGGCCATCGACCACCACGGGGAATATGTCGCGCATATGACCTCCACTCATACCAGAAAGAAATCGCCAAAACCCATCTTCTTCAGCCCGCGCCGGTAGGCGATGGAGCTACGGTCTGCCGGAATATGCGCCTCAAGGGTCAGATCCAGCGGCAGCCGCTCCGGACGCTGGGTTTCTACCATCAGGCGGTCCTCTTCGAACACTCGCAGGTTGAACGCATGTACGTCTTCCACCGGCACGTGCAGGTCGAAATTGCGGGCAATAGGGGCAAACATCCGCGTCACCCGTGACGACACCGGCGAGGCGGCGTTCATGATCACCAGCCTGGCGTCGGCGGGAAAATGGATGGTCAGCGTAGCGGTGAACGGCAGATGCATTTCAAAGTGACGCAGCCACTGGAATCCTTCCGGCGCGCGGAAATCGGAGCTGGCCGGGTAATTGCCCACCGAGCTCCAGTAGTCGGCAACAAAGCCGAACGGCGTCTCCTGCGGGGTGTAGTCCGGCACCTGCTGGTTGTCCGGATCGGCGAAGGTGTCGGTGTGGATCCACGCGAAGTGGGCGACATCGAGAAAGCCTTCGACCTGGCGGCCGGCAAATCCCTTCACCTCGAAGGCCGGGCAGTTGATTTGCTGAAATCCCGCGTCGTCCCAGTGCGGCATGGTCGGTAACGGCGGCGGATTGTCCGGATCGCAGGCCAGGCAGGTCCAGATCAGCCCGTAGCGCTCCTCCACGGCGAAGCTGGTGAGATGCAGTTTGGCCGGAATGGGTTGCCCCGGACTGGAGGGGATACGGTTGCAGCGGCCATCCTCGCCAAAGCGCAGGCCATGATAGGGGCAGACGATACCTTCCTCTTCATGAAACCCCAGGGTCAGCGGCACCCCGCGGTGCGGGCAGACGTCGCGGGCGACCACCACCTGGCCTTTAATACGGTAGATAACCAGCTGTTCGTCCAGCAGGGTGGCTTTCACCGGGGCGCCGGTAATATCGCAGGCGCGGGCCACCGGGTGCCAGCAGCGGGCCAGCCGCAGCCAGTCCTCTGGATCAAAGGTGCAATGGGCGGGGGGCGTGGGGGTGATTGTCTTCATGATTTCTCTTCCTGCTCACATCGGTGATTGTTTTATTGTTGTGAGATTATTGTTGTCATATTAGGGTGTTCACATCCATCACCATTAATTCACTCTGCTGTTGCAAAAAAGAGTACAGAGGTGCCATGAGTCCTTTTTCCCGTTTCGCCCACTATTTTATCGCCGTGGCCCGCTGCGGCAGCTTGCGCCGGGCCGCCGAGCAGCTGCATATCTCCGCCTCGGCAATTAACCGCCAGATCCTGCAGGCCGAGGAGGCCTTCGGTACCCCGCTGTTCGAGCGCCTGCCGGAGGGACTGCGGATGACCACCGCCGGTGAACTGCTGTATGACAATCTGCTGCGCTGGCAAAAGGAGTTTCGCCAGACCCGGCAGAAATTTGATGAGCTGCAGGGGATGAAGCGCGGGAGCGTCAGCGTTGGGATGGTGCAGGCGCTGGCGGAAGGGGGCTTCGCCGCCGCGCTGGCGGAGATCATCGCCAGCTGGCCGTGGCTGGAGCTGGATCTGCAGGTGGCGGACAGCCACACCGTCAGCCAGAAAGTGCGTCAGGCGGACCTGGACGTCGGCCTGATCCTTGATCCGCAGGGGCAGGCCGGACTCAGCGTGCTGGCCTTTGCCGAACTGGAGGTGGGGATTGTGATGCGCCCGGACCACCCCCTGGCGGGGGCGAAAGCGCTGTCATTGGGTGAGCTCAGCCTGGAGCGGCATATCGTGCCCGGCGCGCCGCTGATCGTCCATGAGCGGGTGGCGCTCCTCTATCGCCACCATGACTTTGCGCCGGAGAATACCATCAGCTGCAATGATATCCGGCTCATCAAGTCGCTGGTGCTGCGCGGCAGCGGCGTGACGCTCCTCAGCCTGCTCGACGTGCTGGACGAAGTCCAGCGCGGACAGCTGGCCTTTATCCCGCTGCGCAGTACGCTGCTGCGACCGCTGACCCTGGCGCTGTGTACCGCGCCCTCGCGTCAGCTTTCGCGGCCCGCGCAAATGGCCATTCAGACGCTGAGTGCGGTGATTGAATCCATGGCGACGGTCAGCCCAGCGGCCCGCTGAGGATGGTGTCGCACATGCCGTTGATAATGCGCTCCCCGGTCTCCTCGCGCAGCTCCTGGTACCAGGCTTCGGTGAGCTGCATATCCTTCCCGTGGGTAATATCGCAGCGCTTGCGCGCCTTCAGCACCAGGTCACGAACCCGGTCGCAGCGCTGGGCCTCGTACTCGCGCAGCGCGGCCGCAATATCGTGGGTCTGGCGGAAAACGGCGCCCAGCACCACCGCATCTTCCATCGCCGCGCAGCCTCCCTGGCCAATATCCGGGGTGGTGCTGTGTCCGGCGTCGCCGAGCAGCGCGACGCGGCCGCGCACCAGGCGGCTGAACGGCTCGATATCATGGATTTCAATACGGTTGGTGGTCTGCGGGTCGAGGGTGGCGATAAGCTGCTGCACCGGCGGCGCCCAGCCGGCAAAATAGCGGCTGAGGTCGGCGCGCAGAGTGTCGCGATCCTCCGCCAGACCCGCCGGCAGCGGCACATCAAAGAAAAAATAGAACCGGCCGGCGGAGACCGGCATCAGCGAGACGCGCTTGCCTTCGCCGACAAAGGTGGTCCACTGGTCGCCGGGCGCCAGCGCTTCATCTATTTCCACCAGACCGTTCCAGTTGACGTACCCGGCGTAGCGGCGCTGCGGGGTAAAGCCCAGCACCCACGGACGCAGTGCGGAATGGCTGCCGTCGGCGGCAATCAGCAGATCGCCGCTGGCGCTGCTGCCATCGGTAAACCACACCGTCACGCCGTCGGCATCTTCCTCACAGCGGGTGACGCGTTTGCCGAACTGCACGCTTTCCCGTCCCCAGAAATCCAGCATTTCCCGCTGCAGCTCTGCCCGGGAGACCGGGCAGGGGCGGCTGCCGGTGCGTTCGATCAGCGGGGCGAGACTGAACTGGGTCATGTTCTCGCCGCTGCGGAAATCACGATACGCCATCCGGCGCAGCGGCCCGCCGAAAGTCTCCATGATGTCACCCATGCCGAGGTGGGCCATGCACTTCACGCCGTTGGGCCACACGGAAATCGCCGCGCCGACCGGTTTGATCTCTTTCACCGCTTCATAGACGTCGCAGTCGATCCCCGACTGTTTGAGCGCCACTGCCGCACTTAAGCCGCCGATGCCGGCGCCAATCACGATTGCTTTCATTTTATTCTCCTTATCCAGATGTCGTGACTGACTCCAGCAATTTACGTACCAGTTCGCCGGAGGGAGGAAAACCGCCTGCTCAAAGCACAGCGATAGCTCACGGCGCACCGCATTGGTGCAATGTGACGTATTGGTTGCCTTTTTATGAATCAAAAGTTTCTTAATATTGCATCAGGAATCTATCGTTTCAGCGTGCTGATTTTCAGCGGTGCGGGGGTATACGTTAACAGAGTAATGTAAGCTAATGATTTTGCAGCATTAATGAAATTTTCTGGTCGCTTTTGTCGTCTCTGGCCTGCTTTGTGCACTAGCCCATGCACTTCTCTTTGCTATGGGATTACACCATGTCTGACGAACATCACAGTGGCTTGCTTTACGGCCTTGAACAGCGGATCCCACCGCTTCCGGCCTTTTTCAGCGCTCTCCAGCATGTGCTGGCGGGCCTGGTGGGGATCATCACGCCGCCGCTGATTATCGGCGCTACCCTCGGGCTTGGCGACTGGCTGCCGTATCTCATCAGTATGTCGCTGCTGGCCTCGGGCATTGGCACCTTTCTGCAGTCCAATCGGGTATGGGGCGTTGGCGCCGGGATGATCTGCATGCAGGGCACCAGCTTCGCCTTCCTCGGCGTGACGGTGGCCGGAGGGATGTGGGTAAAAGCGCAGGGTGGCGGGCCGCAGGATATGATGGCGATGCTGTTTGGTGTTAACTTTGTCGCCGCTCTGGTGCCGGTGATTGTCAGCCGTTTTATTGAGCCGCTGAAGAAAATCTTTACCCCCATTATTACCGGCAGCGTGATTGCGCTGATCGGCATCAGTCTGATCAAAGTCAGCGTCATCAACTGGTGCGGTGGGGAAAAGGCCGAGGATTTCGCCAGCATGAGCAATATCGCGCTCGGGGCGGGCACCCTCGGGGTTATCGTCCTGCTGAGCTGCGCCAAAAACCGCTGGCTGCGGCTCTCCTCGGTGGTGGTGGGCATTGCCGTGGGCTGCGTCGCGGCAGGGCTGAGCGGTCAGTTCCATCTTCACAGCCTGGGCGACACTCTGTTTCGCCTGCCGACGCTGTTTCCGTTCGGCTTTCAGTTTAACAGCGCGATATTTCTGCCGGTCGCCCTGGTGTCGCTGGTTTGTATTCTGGAGGCGGTGGGCGATCTGACGGCCAACTCGCTGATTTCGCAACAGTCTATTGATGATCACGCTTTTCGTAACCGGCTGAAGGGCGGTATCCTGGCGGACGGCGTCAGCTGTATGGTGGCCGCCATGCTCTGTGCTTTTCCGAACACCACCTTCGCGCAGAACAACGGCGTGATCCAGATGACCGGGGTGGCCAGCCGCTATGTCGGACGCTACATTGGCGTGATTCTGATCCTGCTTGGACTGTTTCCCCCGGTGGGCGAACTGCTGCGGCAGATCCCGGCGCCGGTGCTGGGGGGCGCCACGATGGTGATGTTTGGCTGTGTAGTGGCGGCCGGGATCCGGATTATTACCCAGACCCCGCTGAGCCGTCGCGATGTGCTGATTGTGGGGCTGGCGTTTGGTGCTGGCCTTGGCGTGGAGTCAGTGCCGGCGTTTCTCAGCCATTTTCCGCCGATGGTCGGCGATCTGTTCGGTTCGGCAGCCACCAGCGGTGGGCTGGTAGCGATAGCGCTGAACCTTATTCTGCCGCAGGAGCAGGCGGCGACGAAAACGATAAGGAGTCAGGATGATCGCGCTGAGTCAGTTTAACGGCCTGAGTAAAGATGAGGCAGTGGGGCTGCTGGCCCCCTGCGTGGCGATCCCGGCCTGGGGCGAGACGCTGGTGAACTTGCGACCTTTTGCCAGCCGTCATGCGCTACTGCAGACCGCCCGTGAGGCGATGGATTACTGGGGAGAGGACGAGCTGAACGCGGCGCTCAGCGCCCATCCGCGGATCGGTGAAAAGCCGACCGGCGGCCAGGCGCACGCGGCGCTGTCGCGCCAGGAGCAGTCGGCGGTGGACAGCGAGAATGAGCGGCTCGCGCAGGCCCTGCAGGAGGGCAATGCCCGCTACGAGGCCCGTTTTGGCCGGGTGTTTTTAATCCGCGCCAAAGGGCGCAGCGGCGAAGCGATTTTACAGGCGCTGACGCGCCGACTGCAGCATACCGCCGACGAAGAAGTGGCCGAGGCGCTTGCCCAGCTGCGAGAGATTACGATGTTAAGACTGGAAGGAGTGATTGGCGAATGAGTACCCTGAGCACCCATATTCTGGATATTTCCACCGGCAGGCCGGCGGAAGGCGTGACGGTCAGCCTGAGTCGGGAGGGCGAGACGCTGGTGACCCTGGTGACCAACGCCCAGGGGCGTATCGCCACCTTTAGCGCCGCACCGCTGCCGGCGGGGAGCTATTGCTTAACGGCGGAAACCGGGGCGTGGTTTGCCCGCGCCGGGCGGGAGAGCGTCTTTACCCGGGCGCAGATTGATTTTGTTATCGGCGAGGCGGCAGATGACCATTTCCATCTGCCATTTCTCATCGCCCCGGGCGGGTGGTCGACCTACCGCGGCAGCTAAATCCGGTTGCCCGTTGCCGGGCGGCGCTGCGCTTGTCCGACCTGGATCGTAACGGAGCAGGGAGAGACAGCTCGTAGGCCCGGTAAGGCGCAGCCGCCACCGGGCATGTAAAGGTGTCTCCGGCCACCATCCTTCCTGTTTTATCCCCACTCAAGGATAATCACCCACCTATCCCCACCAGGGGATAATCTTGACATTATCCCCTGCGGGGTATAAAACCAAATTTATCCCGATAGGGGGATAAATGATGGTGAGGAACAAGGCGATGAATTCCCCGCAGATATACAGTCCCGTGCAGCTGGCCAATTATCTGAAGCTGCTGCGCCAGCAGAACCACTGGACCCAGGATGCGCTGGCCAGGCGGATCGGCATTAAGCAGGCCACACTGTCCAATTTTGAAAATCACCCCGACAAAACCACCTTAACCACGCTGTTTAAGATCCTCCAGTCGCTAGGGGTGGTGATGACGCTGAACGCCAAAGCCACAGAGACGGCGCCGGCTCCCGATAACAACACGGACCTTGACTGGTAATGGCGACGCTTACCACCTGGATGAACAATGTGCGCGTGGGCACCTTAACCCGCCAGGCTAACGGGGCGCACAGTTTTCGCTATGACGAAGAGTGGCTGCGCAGCCCGCGCGCCAGACCGCTCTCCCTCTCGCTGCCGCTGCAGTATGGCAATATCACCGCCGACGCGGTGTATCACTATTTTGATAACCTGCTACCCGACAGCCCGCAGGTCCGCGATCGGATCGTCAGGCGCTATCAGGCGCGCTCGAAGCAGCCGTTCGATCTGCTGGCCGAAGTGGGACGGGATAGCGTAGGGGCGGTGACTCTGCTACCGCCGGGGGAAGAGGCGCACCTCGAGGGGTTGCGCTGGCAGACGCTGGACGAGGCGCAGCTCACCGCTTTGCTGACCGCCTACCAGTCGGATATCCCTCTCGGGATGATTACCGGCCAGGATGATTTCCGTATCTCGGTGGCCGGCGCCCAGGAGAAAACGGCGCTGCTGCGGATGGGCGGGCACTGGTGTATTCCGCAGGGCACCACGCCGACCACGCATATCATTAAACTGCCCATCGGCGAGATAAAGCAGCCTAATGCGACGCTGGATCTGCGTGAAAGCGTGGATAACGAGTTTCTGTGCCTGGCGCTGGCCAGGGAACTGGGCCTGGCGGTGCCGGAGGCAGAGATTATCACCACGCCGCGGATCCGCGCGCTGGCGGTGACCCGCTTTGACCGGCGCTGGGCGCAGGAGGGACGGGTGCTGCTGCGTCTGCCGCAGGAGGATCTGTGTCAGGCCTTTGGCATCCCGTCGTCGATGAAATATGAATCTGACGGCGGGCCGGGTATTGCGGCAATCATGGCCTTTCTGCTGGGCTCCAGTGAAGCCCTGAAAGATCGCGCAGACTTTATGAAATTCATGGTCTTTCAGTGGCTGGTTGGGGCAACGGACGGGCATGCGAAGAACTTCTCGCTCTTTTTGCTGCCCGGTGGCAGCTACCGTCTAACGCCGTTCTACGACATCATTTCGGCGTTTCCGGTGCTGGGAGGTACGGGACTGCATCTGCGCGACCTGAAGCTGTCGATGGGGCTCAATGCCACAAAAGGGCGGAAAACAGAGATTAACGCCATCTATCCGCGTCATTTTCTGGCAACCGCCAAAGCGGTGAACTTTCCTGGGGAGCAGATGCTGGCGATCCTCCAGGAGTTTGCCGGGCATGTGCCGCAGGCAATCGAAAGCGCTCGCCGGACGCTGCCGGCGGACTTTTCCACCCACGTCTGGCGGGCCATTACGGAAAATATGCTGAAGCTGCACGCCCGCCTGCAGCAAGGGCTGCAGGCGTTATAGCGAAGCCGGCTGGCGGTTAGCTCTGCGGTTGCCCCCAGCGGCTGCGCAGATAGTTGACCGCCTGCCGGGTTTGCGGCTGATTGAGATTGTTTTCGCGGAACAGGATCGTGCCCTGGATCTGCGGCAGAGTTTCATTGAGGTCGAGCTGCTTTTTCAGCTCCGGCACGCCGCCATCCACCGTCCAGTCAGGCTCATTTTTGGACGGCTCACCCACTTTGTACAGCGCCACGCCGATATACAGCCGGGTATGCGTCGGCTTAACCACCTCGGCCCACCAGTTGGCCAGCACATCATAGCGCGCGGCATCGCGGGCAAACGGCCAGTAGATCTGCGGAGCGATGTAGTCGAGCAGTCCCTGCTGCACCCAGCTGCGGGTATCGGCATAGGACTCATCATAGGCGGCCGCGCCACGGGTATCCGACCCCGCCGGATCGTGCGAGCGGTTGCGCCACACCCCGGCCGGGCTCACGCCAAACTCGACGTTCGGATTGAGCTTTTTGATGGTGGTGGAAACCTGGGCTATGAGCTGCTGGGTGTTATGCCGGCGCCAGTCGCCCTTCGAGGCGTAACCCTGTCCGTAACGGCGGAAGGTTTCATTGTCGTTAAGCGGGGAAGAGGCGGTTTCGGTGTAGAAATAGTCGTCGAACTGCACGCCGTCAATCGGGTAGTTCTGCACCACTTCAGCGACGATGCTGGTGATCCAGTCCCGTGCTTCGGGAATGCCCGGATCGAGGACAAAGCGATCGCTGGCGGTGCGGATCCAGTTACGGTGCAGGACGAACACGCTGGCCGGCACCTGCGTGAGGGTGTTATTCAGCTCGGCAACGGTCGACGGTTTGGTGTTGACCGAGACACGATAGGGGTTAAACCATGCGTGAACCTTCATACCGCGCTTGTGCGCTTCATCCAGCATAAACTGCAGTGGATCGTAGCCGGGGTATTCGCCGATTTTGCCGGTCAGCATATCGGACCACGGCAGAATGTCCGACCGCCAGAGCGCCGTGCCGTCGGGTTTCACCTGGAAAAAGACGGTGTTGATACCCAGGCGCTGCAGGTTATCGAGTTTG
The DNA here is from genome assembly GCF_001808325.1 of Klebsiella sp. HMSC16C06. Lineage (NCBI taxonomy): Bacteria > Pseudomonadati > Pseudomonadota > Gammaproteobacteria > Enterobacterales > Enterobacteriaceae > Klebsiella > Klebsiella sp. HMSC16C06. Next base: position 338,032 of record NZ_KV792984.1, on the reverse strand, counting down.
GCGATCAGCGCCAGCTTCTGCTGCGTGATGCGGCTTTCCGGCGTGCTGGCGATAATCGACCCGACCGGCGGCCAGTCAAGGCGCGACACGGTGGTGAGCCACACGCCGCGTACCGGCTCCCGGTGCGTCTGGCTGGCTTTGACGGCGGTAGTGTTCGGTGCCGTGACAAGGGATTTAGGGGCCTTACTGGTGCAGCTGAACAGCATGCCCACGGCAATGACGGCCGCACCGGCCAGCGCCACTTTGCTGGCTAAGGGGAATCGACGAGAATGGCTGATGATGAACTCCCGTGTAATCAGATCGTCGCGTGTAGCGGCTATTCTCTTACGATTCGTGGGTCAGAGCAATTCCTTCATCCGTCGGTTCGCCACACCTAGTCATAATGTAAGGTATAGGTCGCGACGGCCGACACCTGACCGGAGGTGATCCGGGGACGGGTCTGGTAGTAGCGGGCAGTGAGCGGCAGGATAAACCGGCCCGCACTCGCGCTGCCCAGCGTCATCTCATGATTCAGGGAAACCGGCAGGCGATGGTAAAGCAGTTGCACGCCGATACCCTGCGCCCGATCGTCCGTGGCGTCATTGCGCAGAACGCCATGCCCCCGGGCGGTGAGGGGCTCCGCGCCGTCAACACGCAGGGAAATAGTCACAGCGCTGTTGCAATCCAGTTGCAGCGCGAAAGGCGTGTCGCCGGTGGTTTTGCCGACGCCGCCGAAGTGGTCAAGCATCGCGGCGGGCAGCTTAATCAGCGCTGGCGTGGCGTCATTCACTGAACATCCCGCGGTGTTGACCCTGCCGCTTAAGTCTAACGCGGCCAGCGGGGTATGCTCTGCCATTAAAAAGTGCTCGCTGTGATACTCAAGCTCGCCCGGTGTCGCCGCGGGACCGGTTTTAACAAGCTCAATCGTCAGGCGGAAATAGCCCAGTTTCCACACCGCATCAGGCAATATGGCCGGATTGTTCACCCGTTGGCTAAACGGCGAGGGCGTCGGCCGGTCAGGAAAACCGCCATAGCCGCCGATAGCGCGCAGCGATACGCGAACGCCAATGCCGGCGAGATTGGTTTGATAAACCGTCGGTCGCGTCGCTCCCCCGGACAGCAAACTGTTCAGCTGTAGCGGCGACAGCCCACGCGGGTCGTCCGCACAGCGGATCCACTGTTCGCCGCCGTCGCTAAGGTGGTTCCAGGCGAAACTTTTGTGATACAGCGGGGTGCCCGGTCTGGCGTCAGCCGGCACGGTGAGTTGCCCTACGTTCAGCCGAAGGGTGGTGGCCTGGCCGCGGACAAACACCGGCGTACAGGCCCATCCGCTGGCGGGGGGTAACAGGGCGAGTAACAGCGTCAGGGCGGCCCGACGCAGGAGAGTTAAAAAGGACATGTTAACGTCTGCTGTAAAATGAGGGGATGGGGTGTCTGCGCCAGCGTCGGGGTGAGATCGTAGCGGGCAGTACAGTGCTGCTGAGGGCCTGGCCCCCATTGTGCATACAGGGTGCCTTTCGGCGCCAGGCCGGCGAGGTACACCTGACCCTCGCTGGCAACGATGCTGCTGGTGTCTTTGGCGTGCACTTCGCTGCCAAAGGGCAGCGGTTGTCCCTGCGACTGCAGCGTAAACAGCGCCTTATAACCAACGTGGGTGTGAAAACGCGCCAGCACCACCGCGTCCTTAGTGGGAACCCGCGTCACGGTGCTGTTGGCCAGATCCACATTCTCCGGCAGCGAGTGGCTGTCGAGGGCGACGTCGTTGCGGTGATAGGCGGTAGCGAAGGGCAGCACGGCATATCCATCGCGATTGGTGGCGATGGTTCTCTGGTTGGCGAGGGTCACACCGCCGGCGCCACCGGCGTCAATCAGAACGACAGCGCCATTCATTTCCGGCGTAAAGACCACCCCGTGGCGGTGAATCAGGATACCTCCGCTGGCGCCGTAGTTCAGGCGAGTGGCCTGCGAGTCACGGCTGTAGCCGATATTCAGATCGCCTCTTCCACTGCTGTAGCTGGCCGTCAGGCTGCCGCTGTGCCCGTTTTGCTGATCGAGGGTTTGGCTGACGGCGTAGCTGAGCGCGTGATTATCCAGCATGGTGCCATTGAGACTGACCATCTGACTGTCGGCGCTGTGGCGGGAGGAGGTCAGGGTATAGCCGGCATAGCTCCCCGGTAGCAGGTGGCTCAGTGCTACTGAAAGTGACAACGTCACCACTTTATCGGAATGCGGCTCGTCATTCTCCTCTTCTCCGTCGCTACTGTGCGCATCGCTGTAGCTGAGCGACCACGCGATACCGTGAACCTGGCTGCTGATCCCCATATTGGCGGTATGCTGTGGGGCGCCCCCTGACCAGTAGCTGTCCTGGTCGAGACTCAGATAGAGGGTTATATCGTACGGCAGGCTCTGGCTGGCGGTGATTTGCAGGGTCGTTTTTTTGTTGTCGTTATCCCGCGAGTCGGCGTCGGGATCCGGGCTGGAATACGCCTCGCTCAGCGTGGCATAGCGCTGATGCGAATAACGCCAGCCGGTGAAGGTGAACTGCGTGCCAAGACGATCAAAACCTTTGCTGTACTGGAGCTGCCAGGCCCGGCCATCGATCGGATCCTGCTGGTGCCGGTCGCGGGCGTTTAACAGCTGCAGCGAGAGCGCCCCGGCATCACCCAGCCCCTGTCCCACGCCGAGCGAGAGGTTGTGGTATTGCGCCGCGCTCTGCAGTCCGCCAAACAGTGTCAGGTTGTGGGCGAACCCGCGCATCAGCGACAACTGCATCATCAACGGCCGCTGGCTGGCATCGTCGCTATGATAGCGCCCGGCGACCAGGTTGTATTTCAGGCTGCCTTCGCGTTGCATGCTGGTGACCGATGCATACGGCTGGGTGAAGCGGCGGATTTCGCCATCCGACTCTTTGACGGCAACCTCAAGATTGCCGCTACTGGCGGTGGGATAAAGATCGTCAATCACGAACGCGCCAGGGGTGACGTAGGTTTGATACAGCACGTAGCCATTTTGCTGAACCGTGACCTGGGCGTTAGTTCTGGCTATCCCACGGATGGTCGGGGCAAAACCTTTCTGCGAGTCCGGGAGCATCGCATCACTGGAGGCGAGGGCAATTCCCTGAAACTGTACCGCGTCGAACACATCGCCCGACGTAAAGGTATCCCCGAGCGTCAGTTCACTCCGCCAGCGCGTCAGATCGCGCTCAAGCCAGGCGCCGCTGGTGGTCCAGTGGGGCTTATCGTCGCTGTTGGCGGTCAGGCTGTTGCTGGCGCGCAGGCGCCAGGCGCCGGCGTTCACGCCACTTTTCAACATCAAATAGTTATCGCGCTCAGTGTTGCCCTCGCGGGTTCGCTGGCTGGCGCCTGAATAGCGGTAATTGCTCTGAAAGGCGCTGATACCTTCATCCCACAGCGCAGAAGGAACATTATCCCTCGCCTGGCGCGTCATCAGCGCCTGGGGAAGGGTCATTGCCAGCCGCTGATGGGCAAAATCGAAATTGACCGTACTGCCCGGCAGCAGCGTGGCGAGTTCGGGACATGAGCGGGAGGTTGCGCCGGACGCCTGGGATAGCACGGCCGGATTAACACCGGCCTGCAGCAGATCTTCCGGCTTAAGGCAGGGCGTCAGCTGCCCGCGGTCATTCTGGCGAAACGTGATGATCTTACGGGCATCCAGGGTGACGCCGTTGACCTGCCAGCTGACCGGATAGTCGCCAGGCGGCTGGCTCGTTTGCTGATTGAAGCGCTGCAGATCCACCGCCGGCAAATGGTCGTTTTTTTCCAGCAGATCCATATTAAAGGTCGCCTGGGCGTGCAAGGGCGCGCTCTGTCCGCCCAGCAGGATGGAGAGGCTGACGACGGTAACGGTATGAGCCGGGCCGTGGCGCATCGCGACATCAGGCTTTTAGTGCGCCGAAACGGGAGCGCTAAACGTCTGCACAGCGCCAAAATCATCCAAAATGCGCCAGCTCACCTGGCGGGTGCAGGCCTCGCCGGGCAGGGCGTACTCTTCACGGCTGTGAGGGGCAATCACGCTGTGCTCAAGCGGTGTTTTCTGGTTCTGGCCCGCGCAGGTGAGCGTGGTGATAGTCACATAATAGGGGGAGGCATTCTCCGCCTGCAGGTGGTTGCCACTGACGTGCCAGCGCAGGTGCTGCGCCGCGTCGAGCGCCGAGCCCGGGAGTCCTGCCGGGCGATAAATGAGCTTAAGTTGATTCTTAATAGCAAATTGCAGAATGTTCTCGCCAGCCGGCGCGGTATTGGCAGGAATCACTTTGATATTCAGGGTGAACAAACTTTCCCGATCGTTTGGCAGTTGCGCCGAGGTTAATAACACGCGCAAATCGTTGCTGTCTCCGGCATCCAGACGGAACAATGGCGGGGTGACGATAAACGGTGATTTATTATTATCAGCCAGATCGTCTACCCAGCTCTGAATAAGTACCGGATCGTGAGGATTGGTGTTTTTTACCGTGATGTCGGCCTCATGACTTTGTTCATTATAAATGACACGCGTGCCGGCAATGGCAACCCCGGCAGCAGACGCCAGGAGCGGACAAAAGAGAAGGCTCAGGAAAAAAGCCATTTTATAACACTGCATAATTGAGGATCCGGTCACGAGGAATGAAAATAAGGGAAGGGGATGCTGCCCTCGGTAAAAGCGGCAATCAGCACATTCTATTCATATACAATATCAATATTGGCCGTGGCATTAATATTGCCGGCGGTGACATCCAGGGAGGAATCGCTCTTCAGATCGGCAATAAAATTAAAGGCAATATCACCGTTTTCGTCGGCTTGCGAAACCGCCGTTTTGCTCTGTTTGTCAAAGGTCAACTGAGTGCCTTCCGTTGAGCCGTCAGGGGAAGAGAAGACTTCAATGCCCACCCCTTTGGCGGTATCCGCGGCATCGGAGAGCGCCAGCACGGCGGCGGTGGTGCCGTTAGCATTGGTGTCCGGGGTACCCTCCAGGCTAATGCTGATATTCTGCGCCAGCGGGCAGCCGGTCAGGTTGATAGTAAACGGTGTTTCTGCGGTTTTCGCTTCATGTGATTTCAGCGCCGACATATCGACGTTGCCAAAATCGACATTCACATCGCCACCGTTGTTGGCGATCTGGCACGACTCGTTAATAATTTTACCGGTGAAATTCAGTGTGCCCGCCGCGCGGGCGGGGGTCACAGTAGCCAGACTGAAGGCCAGCAGTGAACCCACAACCAGCAGGGTGCCTTTTTCTTTCATACTCAAACCTTATTAAATAATCACAAGTTAATTAAATCGTTTAACATTTTTAAAGCATGTTTTTTATTTCTGTTCACAAAAAACAGTAAGCATCACTAATGTATCTTGCCGTCGGGGGCGGGATTATACGGAGAACGTCGTAAAGGCCCATGGATAAGGTGTGTTAAGCTGTAACAATCTTTATTTTTTGGTGTAAGTATAATCTCATTTAATATTGTAATTGGGTTCTATATACAGAATGTATTATTTCCCGGGGACGCCTGTTTTGGCAAAGTTCTGGCAAAAAGTTGCTGTTATTCCCGGCAGTTGACCGGAGAGGGCAGAATAATCGTTTACGCTGCCGCTATTTTGCCGTAGCGTGAAGATCGCGGCAGGAAGCCGCAGGTTGGATGGCACAGAACGATTCTGTGCCGCGCAGTGTCACTCGCTATCAAGGAAGATTGCTATGTCTCCGCTCCGTCTCGCTCTAATATGTCTGTGTCTGGCGCCGCTGGCGTCGTCTGCTGCGCTCTCCGGTCAGGTTCATTTTTCGGGACGTGTCATCAATCCGGCCTGTCTTATCGCGCCGCAGCGCAATCGTATCGATGTTTCGTGCCAGCACCGTTCACCGGAACAGGTCGCCTTGACAGACAACCCCCCTCGCTATGCCATGCCGGATGATCGCGGTGAGGTCAGTCTCCACTGGCGAAATGCACAGCACAGTGAAGCGGATGTCATTATTCGCTATCGCTAAGGTAAGAAAAACGCGGTGAAGGGTAAGCGGATGCAGGACGTAAAGGGTAACGCGGTGGGCGGTTTCAGCGCGCGTCAGCAGTGACTACTGGGGTGACGCGCACGTAGAGTACATTTCATGAAAACAATCCTTGCCGTCGTCCGACAGCAGAGTATCGCCTCAGTCGGGTTCCCAGGCGAGGATATCACCGGGCTGACATTCCAGCGCCTCGCAGATGCGGGACAGGGTATCAAAACGGATGCCTTTGACTTTTCCCGACTTGAGCAGCGACAGGTTCTGTTCGGTAATGCCTACAAAGGCCGCCAGCGCCCTGGACGTCATCTTTTTTTCCACCAGCAGTTTGTCCAGATTCACCACCACAGCCATCGTTAAATAAACTCCTTATTCTCTTCTTCCGCACGGATCCCGTGGAGCATGGCGTGAAATGTCACAAACAGCAAGCTTCCTGTCAGAAGCAGCACCCCGTCGCTGAGCAGAAACACCACCTGATAATAAGGCTGCGGCCACCAGGCGAGCAGCGGGATCAGAAAGCGGCACACCGGCAACAGGATCCCCATGCCCACCATGGCCAGAGCGATGTAACGAACGCTGTGCGCCAGGGAGAGGCTGAGCACGCTGCGCTGGCGGACGCTGCGGGTTACCTTCATGCCCTGCCAGATAGCGAACGCGAACAGCCCGGCCGGAAGATACAGCAGGGCCAGCAGCAGCAAACGTCTCGCCATCCCCGGCGCCTGGGCCGGGTTGTCGGTTAACGGCACTTCAGCAAAGTGCAGCAGGGTGGAAAGAAAATATCGTTCGCCGGTAAAGAAAATCCACAGCGGCACGATCAGGGCGAGCATAAAAAAGAGGGGCAGTATGCCGCTAATAATAGCCAGACTCAGCCGGGTTCTGGATTGCTTCACAATTTACCTTCCTGATTGATGAGAATAATTAAAGCACCAGCCGCGCCAGGCATGACATAAGGGTCACGGCGAAGACAACGCTCATCGCCCGGACGCCGCGACGACGGCTGGCAAACCACGGACGGGTCCAGACGCGGTAGAGGCTGAGGGTGATGAACGACGCCTGGATGGTCCAGGTCAGCATCCGAAACAGGTAGCCCATTTTGCCGAGATTCTGCAGGGTCTGGAAAACCTCGGCGAGATAAATAACCCCGGTCGCCAGCAAAACATAATTGAGCAGGCGTATTTTTCGCTGCGCCAGCCAGTCGCCGGAAATAAACAGGATCACCGACAACAGCGTTAACAGCGCCCAGAGGATGTCAATTCCGTTCATTACGCGCCTCCTGTTCATCAGGGGTGGCAGCCAGTAAGAGCTTGATGGCAGGTCCGATCACCGGCCAGGCGGTATCGGAGAGGATCACTACCGCGGTCTGTCGCTGTCGGTCGAAGGCCATCATTGCCGCAAAGCCGCCACTCTGCCCGTCATGCCAGACGATCTCCCGTCCGCGGACGCGGGTAGTGAACCAGGCATAACCCACCCGGGAATCGGGATCATCGGTGGCGAACAGGGAGTGCATGCCTTCACTGCCCGCCAGGTTTCCTGCCAGCAGCGCCTGGGCATATTTCGCCATATCGACAATCGTGGCGCGGACGCCGCCGGCGGGGGCGAAGGCGTCCATCACCCATGGCTGCTGAGGGAAACCAGAGGCTGACCAGCCCATGGTAAACGTCGGCGAGGCTGGAGTATTGTGCCGGGCCACTTCCGCGCCCTGCATTCCGGTGGGGGCAAAGACCCGTTGCGCCATCAGTGTGGCAAAATCGCGATGGGACGCCCGCTCCAGCGCCAGTCCGAGCAGGGCAAACCCGGCGTTGGAATAATCAAACCATTTCGTCGGCTGCAGGGTGGCCTGGTTCATCATCGCGATCAGCGCGGGTCGATCGTAGCGCCAGGGATTCTGCCGCCGGGCAATATCGCTCATAATAGCCAGCCGCTGCCCAACCGACGCGGTGAGCGGTGGCAGTCCTGAACGGTGAGAAACCAGTTGCTCCAGGGTAACATCCCGCACCGGGCTGACAATCTCCGGGACCAGCGCCGACACCGGCGTCTGCGCGGTGACTTCGCCGCGGCGAATAGCCTCCAGCAGCAGGCTGGCGGTCATGGTTTTGCTCAGGCTGGCGATCTCATACTGTGTCGTATACTCGCTCCCCCACAGACCGTAGCGCACCCCCTGAGGCGTAATCAGCGCTGCGGCGACCTGTCCGCGGGCGCCATTAAGCAGGGGCGTTAATATCGAGACCAGCTGTTTATCCCCCGTCGTCCGGGAGCTGGGGGGATGAAAGCCGGGCTGCAGGGCGATCCCCGCCGCCACGATGACGGTAAAAACCAGCACGGCGGCAATGATCTGTCTGTCCCGGCGATAGCGGTTCCAGCGCATGTTTTCTCCTTAACGCGGTACGACATCCAGGTGAGGGAATACCGCTTCTCCCTGGTGTTAAAGTGAGCGCAGGTTAGCCTGGTGTTTATCGTTTTACAATAAATTTTTATCGTTTTATGATTAACTTTATGAGGAGTAAAGCAGACACTCCCGGCGCGGTGTGGAGAACGCGGGGGGCAATAGAGGCCAGGGGATAAAGTGCGCTGACGAAGGGAGGTACTCGCCAGCGAGAAATGTCGGCTATGCCGGTATACCGGGAGAAGAAAACTTAGCGGATCCGCGACTGCTCGTCGTCGCGTAGCGTCAGCACCTCAAATCCGTTGGCGGTAACGGCCACGGTGTGCTCCCATTGCGCGGAGAGTTTTTTATCGCGGGTGACGACCGTCCAGCCATCTTTTTTGGTTTTGATGCGGCTGTCGCCCTGGTTCACCATCGGCTCAATGGTGAACACCATTCCTTCGCGCAACACGGCGCCTTCCCCGGGGCGGCCGTAATGCAGCACCTGCGGTTCCTCATGCATTTCCTGGCCGACGCCGTGACCGCAATATTCTCTGACCACGCTGTAGCCATGGTCCTCGACCCAGCGCTGAATAGCGTGGCCAATATCGCCCAGCGTCGCGCCAGGTTTCACCACCTCAATGCCTTTCCACATCGCTTCATAGGTGGTCTTTACCAGCCGGCGGGCCAGCGGGGAGACGTCGCCTATCAGGTACATCTTGCTGGAGTCGGCAATCATGCCCGCTTTCTCCAGGGTGATATCGACGTTAACAATCATCCCGGCGCGCAGATGTTCGGTCGCTTTGGGGATCCCGTGGCACACCACATCGTTAATGGAGGTGTTCAACACATAGGGAAAATCGTATTGCCCCTTGCTGGCCGGGCGGGCATGCAGTTGGTTGACGATAAAATCTTCCACTCGATCGTTAATCGCCATCGTCGTTACGCCGGGAACGATAAAGGTATCCAGCATATCAAACACCGACGCCAGCAGCTGGCCGGCATGGCGCTGACGTGCGAGTTCATCGGCGGTTTTAATGATTATTGATGGCATTGATTACCTCCAGCAGACGGTCAGAGCCGGATTTCAGCATCAGCAGTTTGATCTGCTGGTGGTTAAGCTCGGGGTAGAGCTCGCTCATCATGCCCAGACGGATCCAGTATTCCGCCTGGGCATTGACGGAGCGGGACATAGCTTTGCTGGCATCACGAATATCATCGTGCAATAGATCGGAGATTTTGACGATTCCCATAGAGACAGTCCATATATGATTCGTATATGCATCGTATACAGACCGGCACGGGATGTCATGGGCATTTTGTGTCGTGACCGGGGGGGAGGCGAGAGGCCCACGCAAAAAAGCCCGACCAGCGGGCTTATTTTCAGCATTTTTTTCGGGTTAATCATTCGCGCCATTCACCATGGCGAAAATACCCATTAGATTATCGGTATGCAGAATGAAAATAACATGACGGCGGCGAAGCGCGGCGCATCAATATATTTAATGCAGGTGTTAATTTTGCGTATGAATATTCTCCCGTCAGGCCGGGAATCCGGGGGAGTTACAGCGCGTCAGTGAGTTTATCCACCACCACTTTACCCGCATTATCGAACTGCGTAATGCGAAAGCTGTCGCTCCAGGAGCGGCGGGTGGTGAAACGGTCGAACAGGGATACCCGACCTTTACGCTGACCATCTTTACTCAAAATAACCCATTCAGTCACCGCAGAATAATGCTGGCTATTGTCATGACGGCTCTGTTGTTCAACAAGCTGGTCTTCTTTTTCCACTTTTAAATAATCACGCAACATATTTAACCTCCATAGAAAGTATTATTAACATTACTCCTTTTATTTATTCTTTCAATCAAACTTTTTAATCAATAAAAGTAACTATTAGTGGGCGACCTAAGTGCAAAAATCGTCAGATTGTCATTACCCGGCGCAGTGGATTCCACTACGCTTAACAGAGCTGTCTGGCGCGCTATCTGCGGTTGCCAGGGCCAGAAAGGCGGCAACAAAACGTCTTAACCTTGTATTCATCATGGGCGTTGTTCTGCTATATCTAGTGCGTTTTGCCACGACCGAGCCACAGAGAGCGCTGTACCATGAGTAACGATCACCTGACGGATATCGCCTATCGTCACTTTATTGAAAGTGTTAAAGATTATGCAATATACATGCTGAGCACTGACGGTACGGTCATCAGCTGGAACGAAGGTGCCCGCCGGGCAAAAGGGTACCTGAGCGACGAGATCATCGGTTGCTACTTCGGTCTCTTCTATAGCGAAGCTGAGCAACTCTCCGGTGTACCGGCGAAAAACCTGGAAATCGCCCTGCGTAGCGGGCAGTTCGAAGGGGAAGGCTGGCGTTACCGCAAAGACGGCTCCCGATTCTGGGCGCATGTCATGATCGATACCATCCGCGATGAGCAGAACACCCTGCTGGGTTTTGCCAAAATCACCCGCGATATCAGTGAACAAAAAGCGATTAATGACCGCATCGCATGGATGGCGCGCTACGATGCGCTGACTGGTTTACCTAACCGGGTGGAGTTCTTTGAGCGGGTGGAAAAGCTGATCACCGGTAATGATGCCCGCCGCTTTGCCATTTTCACCATCGATTTAGACAAGTTTAAAGAGATTAATGACCTGCAGGGCCATCTGATTGGTGACCAGCTGCTGCAGCGTGTGGCAGGCGCCGTGCTGAAAACGCTGCAGAAGGAGGAGATGGTCGCGCGCTTTGGCGGCGATGAGTTTGTGGCCGTTAAACCTTTTGCCGATGAGGGTGAAGTGGATGCCTTTGCTGCGCGCCTCTGGCACTGCTTCAGCGGTAAGCAGACGTTTGCCGCGACGGAAGTGGTTCTCTCCGCCAGCATTGGCATCTCGGTCTACCCGGAGGACGGTACGGATATTAACACGGTACTGAGCAATTCCGATCTGGCCATGTATCGGGCAAAGAGCAGTCTCGACCACAAGATTTGCTGGTACGAACGTGAAATGGATGACAAGACGCGGCAGCGCAATATGATGGCCGCCGACATCCGGCGCGGTATTCACGCAGGAGAATTTTCGCTCCACTATCAGGCTATCCGCAACATCAAAGATCGCCGGATCACCGGTTACGAGGCGCTGCTGCGCTGGCAGCATCCGCAGCTGGGGCCGATCCCGCCTGACGTGTTTATTCCCATCGCCGAAGAGAGCGGCGCCATCGTGCCCTTAGGTTACTGGGTGCTCGAGCAGGTGTGTAACGAATCGCTGGAAAAGGGTCTCAACAGAAAAGTTTCGGTCAATATCTCGCCGGTGCAGTTGCGTCACCGCAGCTTTATCGAAAAAGTCCGCGAGATCCTGATGCGTACCGCCTATCCGGTCAGCCTGCTTGAGTTTGAAGTGACGGAGACGGCGTTCATCATCAATAAGCAGCTGGCCTTTAGCGTCCTGCATCATCTGCAAAAAATGGGGATCAGCATCGCACTCGATGACTTCGGTACCGGCTACTCCTCCCTGAGCATGCTGCGCGATTTCCATTTCGACGTGATTAAACTCGACCGCAGTTTTATGCTTGATGTGGAGAGTAATCCCCAGGTCCGCTCATTCGTGCGGGCCATCATTTCGCTGGGAAATTCAATTAATACACCGCTTATCGCCGAGGGGGTGGAAACCGCCGGGCAACTGCAGATCCTCGAAGAGGAGGGGTGTGACGAGATGCAAGGCTTTCTGTTCGGCGAGCCGGTGGATATTAAACACCTGCCTCCGTCGTCCTGATACGCCCACCGGCTGCGGGTGGGCGCTGCGTCATTACTGATGCGCCAGCGGAGCCTGCCCGGAAAGATGCAGCAGAGCCGACTGCAGCGAGACGTCAAACATCTGACCGTGCGTCATACCAGGGTAGCGCCAGAAAGCCACCGTCAGGCCTTTGTCGGCCAGCTGCTGCTGAGTGTGTCGCAACAGACTCAGGGAGGCCACGTGGCCGGTGGGTTCCCGGGCAGCTTTGCCATCACCTTCCAGCAGATACAGCGATTTCCCGATGAAGGCGGTGGCGCTTAAAGCTTCGCTGCCCTTCAGCGGAGATTCCTGCGCCTGGCCCAGCGACGGGCTGGCCGAATAATAGAGGTGAAACAGCGAGGTCTTCCGCCACGCGTCGAGCACAAACAGCCCGCCGTAGGAGTGGCCCCAGATCGCGCGCTGGTGGGGATCTATTTTCAGGTGAGCTTCCGTTTGCGGCACCATTGTTTCGGTCAGCAACTGACGAAACAGGTCATTACCTCCGGTTTTTCGCGGCGGCAGCGCGGGTTTCCCGACTTGCGGTTTGAAGGCCTTTAGCGGAGGAGTGTAATCCCAGGCCCGGGCGGCGGTATCGAAGGGCAGCGTTGTCTGGTAACCGATAGCGACGATCACCGGCGGGGAGCCGGCGGAGAGCTGCTGCAGAAGGGCGTCGTTAAGCTTATCCATCACCGCGTTACCATCCAGCATATACAGCACAGGATAGCCGGCGGCGGGCGGGGCTTTGTCCGGCACGGCAGTCCACACCCGGTAGTGGCGTTCGCCATCGGCGGAGTCATACTGACGTTGCGTAAAATGATAGTACGCTGACCCTTTATCGGCGATGTTTGGCCCCAGCGGCTGAAGATCCGGTCGGGCGGTGCTACCGCTACTGTAGAAGAGCACGCCAACCGCCAGCGTCAGCAGCCCGCGCGCCCGGATGCTCCTTGAATTCCGCTTCACCTTGTCTAACCCCCTGTATTCTTTGAGCTGTCATTTTGTTGGGCTGACACGGTAACACAGCTTGTTTGATAATGGTTCTCATTTCTTTTGTGCGCTTTGGATCTGCGTGGGATACCGGACGGGGCTGGTGGGGGGGCGAAGCGAAAACGCAGGATACATGGCCGCCTGTCGGCGGCCATCAGGACACGGTCAGGGATCGCCGTTGATGCTACGCAACAGCCTTTTTACCAGCGGGATGAGCGCAATAAGCACCAGCGCAATAACCACGATCAGTAACAGCGTCAGCCCTTTATGATGACTGATAAGCACCCACAGCATCGCCAGCGTCATGAGATGATCCTTGCATTAACAGCGTTAACCACCGCCAAGGTGAATGAAATTTAACAGAATGGTGATGACCACCCAGGCCAGCAGCATAAAGCGTCGTTTATCGCGTCGAGCTTCCAGCGCAGCGAAATAATTAGCGCTGTACCAGGTTGATATAATAATAGCCAGCGTGATGATGACCTGCCAGACCACTTCGCTAAAGCCCGTCACGATGCTTATCGCGCGAAAGCAAAGCACAATCGCGATGCCGTTAAGCGCGTTACACATCAACCATCCCCACAGGCTTGAGGGACGGCTAAAGAAATATCCAAGTCGTAAAACCAATGTCGTATACACCTTGCCAAAATAATCGCGCTGTAAAATGCAGTTTAATGCCCGACGAGGTATTGATATAAATCAAAATTTATGGAATAGCGCAGTAATCACTGGCATGCAGCGATCGCAGCATGGCAATGGAAAGGCGTAGAGAATGGTGGGTAAAAAAAACGAAATCACTTGTTTTTATAGGTGTTTTTTAAAATTTATTGTGGCAGTGAAATATTCTCCATGGCCCATTTAACAATATGACGGTAATTTCCATTGTTATTATTTTATGTGGCTCTATCACCAGCTAAATTAAAACCTATTCACTATTCACCGCTGGCCGCTTGCGGGAGTGGTCTGAAACAGCCGGAGCCAAGGCTCCGGCTGGCGTCATACCTAATGAGGCAAGGCATTATGTTGCAGAATTTTCAGGAAGTCATTTTTGTCTGAAATTAATGACAGCGCGTTAGCGATCAGTTCATCGCTAAATATCGAGGCAATTTCTTTGAGCACATCAATATGCTCTTTTTCTTTCGCGATGACGCCGATGGCAATAAACATCACGTTGCTGCGATCCCAGATAACGCCATCAGGGAACTGAAAGATCTCAATGCCGGTTTTGAGAATGATATCCGTCGCGGATTTCGGCAAATGTGGCAAGGTGATGCCATTCCCCAAAAAAGTGGAAACCTGATGTTCACGCTCCAGCAGAAAGTGAACGCACTCCTGATTCACATATCCTTTGGCTTTACACTCCGCGCCAATCATAGCGATCACTTCCGCTTTATTACTGGCCTTGCAGCCGATATGCAGATTATCCAGCGTGATGTTATCGATCATAGCCAACCTCCCTGGTGAGACGCGTAGATTTTTTACCCTCATGATTCGCTGACAGCTCTTCTTCTAACTGCTCGAGCGATTTATTGGAGGTCTCCGGTAGGGCGAAGACCACGAACAGAATCGCTAAGTAGTTGATGGCTGCGAAGATGAAGAAGACCGGCCCAAGGCCCAGTTTCGCCTGCAGCAGCGGGAACAGGTAGCTGACCACCGCGTTCATGATCCACATGAAAAATACCGAGATCCCCATCGACAGCCCGCGGAATTTCAACGGGAACAGCTCAGCTAATACCACCCAGGTAATAAAGCCCATGGAACCCTGCATCACACCGACGAACAGCGCGCCCAGCAGCCAGATGGCGGTGGCTTTCAGATCGCCCACCAGGGTGTAATCGACAGCGGCGATAATCAGGTGCAGCGTGGCCATAATGGCAAAGCCGTAGATAATGATCGTCTTACGTTTGAAACGGTCGACAAGGAACAGCACGCCAATCAGCATACCGCCGACGGAGAAGACACCGTTCAGCACGTTACAGATCAGCGAGGTACGCTCTGAGAAGCCGGCAGCATTCAGAATTTCCGTGCCGTAGTACATAATGACGTTAACCCCAGTAGTTTGCTGCAACGCGGCCCAGGTAATACCGACCAGCAAAATTTTGAGGATCCATGGCGTTTTGAGGATAGTCGTGAAGGTGCCCTGAGCGCTGTACTTATTGCCGGCTTCAATTTTGATCAGGGTGGAGATGTCGTCATACTCCTTCTGCGCGCGTTCCGCCGGGCGGATCTGTTTGAGAATATGCAGCGCTTCCTCGTGGCGATTTTTGCTGATCAGCCAGCGCGGGCTTTCCGGCGCGCGCCACATGCCAACAAAGAGGCAGACAGCGGGAATGGCCTGTACCAGCAGCATATAGCGCCAGACGTCCGGCAGATGGCCCCAGATGATGCCAATGATCGCGTTGATGGCAAACGCCGCCAACTGGCCAATGACGATGGCGACTTCATTCAGGCCGGTCAGCTTACCGCGCATCTCGGTAGGCGCCACTTCCGAAATAAAAGTGGGGGCAGTGACCGACGCGCCGCCGACGGCGTAGCCCAGCAGGGCGCGGGCAATCAGCAGGGTGGTGATATCGGGAGCTGCGGCGGAAAGCAGGGCGCCGATAAGAAAAATAAAGGAGAGGAAGAGTAAATATTTGCGCCGGCCGAAGAAGTCGGCAAACTTGCCGCCAAACACGCTGCCCAGCGCGGCGCCGATCAGCAGGACGCTCATCACCAGCCCTTCGGTAGTCGGGGTCAGCGCCATGTACTGCTTCAGTGAGGAAAAGGCGCCGTTGATAACGCCGGTGTCGTAACCGAAAAGCAGGCCGCCGAAGGTGGCCACTAAGGTGATCTGATGAAGTCGTTTTCTCTGTTGCTGGTTCAGGTTTGTTATAAATGACATGGTAGTCCCTTTATTTTATTGAACGACACAAGATAAAAATACATCTCCCCAGTCAGGATTTATTACGCCTGTGTTGTCGTATCTAACTGAACTAAATGATTTTTCTTCTTTGTGTAATTGCTCAGCACATGGCAGGGTACGCTCAGCAATGGCGGTCAAAGAGGTTTACGGCTTGGTGTTGACATGGATGTAGTCGATATCCGTTCTCCTTTTCGGGTTAGCGGTCTTCAGTGCGTCGGCAGCGCCGACGTCTGCCGGTGGACAGCGCCCTGGTGTGGCACGTTGCTGTCGTTGCGGCGATTTATCGTGATAAGAATATGGCACAAAGAAATGGAATGAGCATGCTACAAGATCACATTATGAAAATTTAATTTCAAATTGGTGTTGCAGAATGGTAAATGCATGAAGCCAATCACAAAGGATGGAGGGAGCATATCCCCATGAAAACCAGGTTAAATTTACAGGCCGGTAATAATGATGTTGTTTTCAGTAGGTTAATGTAAATCAAAGAATACAACGCAGATCACATTTTTACGCCATAATATCCTGGAATAGAATTTATATTTCATTACTGTGATCAGGGTAAAACGAGGATGGCGGCCTTCTGGCAACGGTCTGGAGGGGAAGAAAGCCCGTGGGGGAGGTTATAGGATGAATGTGTGGCCGGCGGGAACGCTGGGTAAAAATGCAGAGAAGGGGGATCCTCTGCATTTTACCCATCACGAAAAAGATCAGTGCAGTGCGGGCCAGTAGCCTTCGTTGGCGACGATCAGTTCATCGAGGATGGCTTTCGCCACCGCGGCGCTGGGCACCGTTTTCGATAGCGTAATGGCCTGCCACAGTTTCTGGTAACTACCCTCAACCCAGGCGTCAACCACCAGCTTTTCGACCGCCACCTGCTGCTCCATCAACCCTTTCTGGAACGACGGGATTTTCCCCATCGCCAGCGGCTCCGGGCCATTGACGCCCACCAGGCAGGGGACTTCCACCATCGCCGTCTCATCAAAGTTGGCGATCGCCCCGTTGTTCTCAATGATCAACAGCATCCGCTCCTGGGTGTTAAAAGCGATGGCGCAGGCGAGGTCGACGATAAAGGTGGCATGTGCCCCGGCATGAAAATGCGCGCCTTCCGCCGTGCCCCGACGGGTAATCTCCCGGGCCATATCGAAGACCTCTTTTTCACGTCCGGCCATCACCTCGTTCGCCCGCGTAAAGTCTGGATCGGCGTGCGCCACCTCATAGTCAGGATAGAGGTAGTATTTCAGATAGGTGTTAGGCAGTGTCGACGGATCGAGGGCAAACACATCCTTCACCTTTTTAAAGGTTTCGATCCAGCTTGGCGCTTTATGCTGAAAATCTTCTTTTGGACTGCTGTATCCCTGTTCCGCCACATGACGCTTCAGCGCCGGCATCAGATCGTTACCGGCTTTATCGGTGATACGGGTCCACCAGCCGAAATGGTTCAGGCCATAGTAGCGGACGTTCAGCGCCTTGCGCGACGGCAGGCCGAGGATGTCGGCAAATAGCCCCTCGATAGCCACCGGCATATCGCAGATGTTGATGATGCGCGCGTCGGGTCGCAGGCGACGGGTGGCTTCCGCGACGATGGCCGCCGGATTGGAATAGTTGAGCATCCAGGCGTTCGGAGCGTATTGCTGCATATAATCGACCAGCTCCAGCACCCCGGCAATGGAGCGCATGCCGTAGGCAATCCCACCCGGACCGCAGGTCTCCTGTCCCGGCACGCCATATTTTAACGGGATCTTTTCATCCTTTTCCCGCATTTCATACAGACCGACGCGAATATGCGCCATCACAAAATCGACGTCAGTGAAGGCCGCCTGCGGATCGGTGGTATAGCTGAACTTCACCTGCGGGAAGCGTTCTGCCACCAGAATAGCGCAGGCGTCGCCGATCGTTTTCTGACGCTGGTGATGGTTGTCGTACAGACGGATCTCCCGCAGGGGAAAGCGCGACATATTTTCCAGCAACATCATCACAATCCCAGGGGTATAAGTACTGCCGCCGCCGGCAATCGTGACCACAAAATTATCTTTCATTTACCACCTCGTTATTCAGTAACACCCAGACTGGCGTTGACCGCCGTTCGAATTTTGTTAACCCCCAGGCCATAGATCACCTGGACATGGTTGCCTTTAATCAGCACGCTGCTCCCGCCGCTCTCTTTCAACAGCGACTGCTGGATGAGGGCGGGGTCGCGCACATCGACCCGCAGACGGGTAAAACAGTTTTCCACTACGCAGACATTCTCTTTTCCGCCCAGTCCCGCAATCACCAGCGTACCTTTATCGGCAATCTCGCTTGCCTGGCCCGTCTGCTCGGAAAGCTCCGCATCGGCAGCCGCTTCACGGCCCGGGGTGAGCATCCGCAGACGGGTAATACAGAAGGTGCCGACCAGGTACATGGTGGCGGTCTCCAGCAGGCCGAGGGCGACAAATACCGGCCAGCGCGTCACGCTGGCGCCGGCAGGGAGGTTATAGACGACAAAATCGATAAGACCGTTGGTGGCGCAGACCCGCACGTGAAGCAGCCAGGCCAGCATCTGGAAAAAACCGTCCAGCAGGGAGTAGATAAGCCACAGCAGCGGGGCGGTGAAGATAAAGAGAAACTCAAAAGGTTCGGTGATCCCCACCAGAACGGAGGTCACAATTAAGGGGATCAGCGTGACTTTAAGCCGCTGCTTATTCTCCGGTTTCGCCGTACGGTAGAAGGCGAGCGCCATGCCGGCGGTGCCGAAGATCTTCACCATCCCGTAGGTTAAAAACCGGGCGGAATCACTCAGCGCCCCGATGGGATGACGGGCGATTTCGGCAAGGAAAATAGGCTTGGCGCCAATAACCGTTTGACCATCAATCAGCAGCTGTCCGCCGATGGAGGTAAAGACAAACGGCGACCAGATCAGATGATGCAACCCGGTCGGGATCAGGAACCGGTTGAGAAAACCGTACAGGAATACCCCGATGGCGCCAAAGGATTTCATAAAGCCGGTCAGCGCCGAAATGCCCAGCTCAACCACCGGCCAGAGATAGACGGTGGCGATAGCAAACAGGCCAACCAGCGGTAGCATCACGATCAGCACCAGCTTACTGTTGCCGTAGATCGACAGCGCGCCGCGAAACTCAATGCCGACCACGCGGTTGTGGACAAAGGCGACGGCGCAGCCAAGGATAATCCCAAGGAACACGCCCATATCAATGACCTGAAAGCCAAAGATAAAGGTTTGTCCACTGCCGTACAGTTGCGCGTTGGTGGCACCGGACGCCAGGCGATGGGTCAGGGTCAGCCAGCTATTGTTCGCCGCCAGATACACCAGCCAGGTCATCGCCGCCACGAAGGCCGCTTCGGCTTTGCGGGTTTTCGCCAGGCCGCTGGCCAGCCCAAGGCAGAACAGAAACCCGAGATGGTTCATCAGCGCCCAGAGCATGCTGGAGACGAATTTCCCCAACAGGTAGAGCGCGCTGCTTTCATCCACCCACAGCCGGTTGGTGGTCATGCTGAACAGGGCGATCAACAGGCCGATAGCCGGCAGATATAGCACCGGCCCGATCATTGCTTTGGAAAAGTCCTGAAGCTTTTTCACGCCAATCATGGTTGTCCTCTCGTCTTCGCAGACCTGATGAATAGGCTTATCAGACTAGGAGCAGACCACCGGGATCCCGAGCAGGAAAAGGGCCATCTGTGATGAAAGTCATACATATTGTTGCTGGACAGATATATAAATATGGCGAGATTTATAGATGAGTTAGTGTTGAAGTTTTCGCTGCAATGTAAAAATAATCTTTTATTTACATTAAGTTATCCGCCTATCTGTTTGACGAGCGCCACCTTAGCGAGACATCTAAAAGTGATTTATAAAAAGATTGCCACTGAACTGAAGACCCGCATCAACAGCGACGACTATGCCGTGGGCGATATGCTGCCCAGCGAAAAAGCGCTCGCTGCGGAGCTGCAGGTCTCGGTGATGACGCTGCGCAAAGCGCTGGCGCTACTGGAGGAGGAAAAGCTGATCGCGCGGCGGCACGGCAGCGGAACCTGCATTGTGCGTAAAAGTAACTATCACGGCGGAGAACTGGAGGGCTTTAACTACCAGATGCAGGTGGTAGGCGTCACCAACTACCGTAACAAAGTCATTGAATTCACGCTGCTTGATGCTCCTCCGGCCATCGCCCAGCAGTTAAAGATCCAGCCGGGGGAAAAAGTTTACTACGTCAGGCGGCTGCGGCTAATTGATGAGGTCCCGATCCTCGTGGAAAACAGCTATATTCCATTCGCCACCTTTCCCTGGCTCAGCGTGGGTAACCTCGAGCAGTCTAAATTCAACTATTTCAAAAAAGAGTGTCATATCACCATCATCGAGAGCCACCGCAGCTATACGCCGGTGCTGGCGACCCGCGAGCAGGCCGAGCTGCTGCAGGTAGCGCCAAACAGCCTCCTGCTGCGGGTGCAATCGGTGAGTTATGCGCAAAACCGGGCGATCGTCGATTTCTCAGAGATCTACCAGAACACCAGTAAGTACAACGTGAAGCACATTACTCGCCGCTAGCGGATTCAGGTCAGCCATCCCCTGGCGATCAGCTCCATTCCCAGCGCCAGCAGGAACAGCAGAAAGCCCTGACGAAAGCGTCGCGGGCTGAGACGCGAGCGGATCCACTGTCCCAGCCACATGCCGAGTATCGCGGGCAACAGCGCCAGCCCCGACAGCAGCAGCGAATCAGCATGCCAGCCATCGTGCAGGGAGAGGCCGGCCGCCATCGCCAGGGTGGAGAGGGTGAACGACAACCCCAGAGCCTGCACCAGTTCGTCTCGACGAAAGCCCAGCGTCTGCAGCCAGGGAACGGCCGGAATAACAAATACCCCGGTCGCCCCGGTGATAACGCCGGTCAGACCGCCCATGAGCGGCGACAGCCACTTCTCCACGCGGGCGGAAACCTGCAACGCCGGGCCACAGAGCGCATACCCGGCATAGGCTATCAACACGGTGCCAAGCGCCAGCGCTGAGCACCGAGGATTGAGGCTGATCAGCAGTGACGACCCCGCCAGCGTTCCCATAATAATCCCGGTCATCATAAGCCAGAGGCGGCGCACAATCTGCGCCAGCGCGGGGCCAGCCAGCAACTGCCAGAGATTGGTTAACAGCGAGGGAAGTACCAGCAGCGCCGCTGCGGCCTGCGGCGGCATCAGCAGACCAAGCAGGCCCATCGCCACGGTGGGTAATCCCATGCCGGTCACCCCTTTGACCAGTCCGGCGGCGATAAAGATCAGCAGTAAATAAAAGATGTGGAGATCGAACATCACGGCTCACTTTTCAGGATAGAAAGGGACATTGAAACCACTGGTCGCTAAAGCCACAATGCGGTATGTTGCCCTAAGACTACGGGAAAACCGAAGGGTGGGGAGGGTGTGATGCGGATGGATCTGGCCGATCTGCGACTGTTTATCGCCATCGTGGATAGCGGCAGTATTACCGGTGGGGCCGCCATGGCCCATCTCGCCCTGGCCTCCGCCAGCGAAAGAGTGCGCAAGCTGGAGGCAGAGGTCGGTGTTCCCCTGTTGCAGCGTCATGCTCGCGGCGTGACGCTGACTGAGGCCGGGGAGGTACTGGCGCGCCATGCACGCCCGCTTCTTGCGCAGCAGCAGCGTCTGCGCCAGGCGATGAGCGCCTTCGCCCGCGGTCAGCAGGGGACGCTGCGGCTGTTCGCCAACACCTCGGCGATGTCGGCTTTTCTGCCGGGCAAGCTCGCCGCCTGGATGGCAGCGCATCCGGCGGTGCAGATCGACACCGAAGAGCGCACCAGCGCGGATATCGTCAGCAGCATTCTGGCGGGTGTGGCGCAGGCTGGAGCGGTGTCCGATGCGGTCGACCCCGGGCCGCTGCATCTGGATCCTGTCGCCGATGATCCCCTGGTGCTGATTGTGCCGCCGACTCACCCTCTGGCCGGCGCGAATGAAGTGGCGTTTGCGGCGGTCATCAACGAGCCGCTGGTCGCCCTCTACCAGACCAGCGCACTGCAGCAGCATATTGAACAACATGCCGCCGGGCTCGGCCAGGGGCTAAACGTCCGGGTCCGGATGAGCCATTTTGAAGGGCTTTGCGAGATGGTGGCTCACGGCGCCGGCGGGGCGATCCTGCCCCGCGTCATTGCCGAACGCTACCAGCAGCGCTACCGGTTTGCCGTCATCGCGCTGCAGGATCGCTGGGCACAGCGCCGCCTGTGTCTGTGTTATCAGGATGATGCCCGGCTGACGCCAGCGATGCGCCGTTTGCTGGCGTGGCTCCGACAGCCGTGAGACCATGAGTGACGGTGTCACTTTTTATGGCGGTTATTGCTACTGACATCCGTGTCAGAGATGCGATAGTAGACGTCCGACATTTATTAACACGCGAATCAGGACAGACAAGATGAGTACATTACCAAAGGTCGCGGTGCTGGGACTCGGCGCCATGGGACATGCTTTTGCCAGCAATCTGCTGAAGAAAGGCTTTACCGTCGCAGGCTGGAACCGTTCGCCAGCACGCGGCGAAGATTTACAGGCGCAGGGATTATCCCTGCATACCACGCCGCAGCAGGCGGTCGCTGATGCCGAGGTGATCATCAGTATGCTCGCCGACGGTCAGGCTACCCTCGAGGTACTGGCGCAAATAGCGCCTGCCTGTCAGCCGCAGGCGATCTATTGTCAGATGGGCACCATTGGCCTGCCGGAGACGCAGGAGGCTATCGCCTTGCTGCGGGCGCTTCAGCCGGCGATGACCTTCGTCGATGCCCCGGTTTCAGGGACCAAAGCCCCGGCGGAGAAGGCGCAGATCCTGGTGCTCGCCAGCGGAGATCGTGAAAAGTGTGCCGCTGCCGAACAGGTGTTTGCGGCTATCTCCCGCGGGACGCAGTGGTTTGGCGAGGCCGGCAACAGCCAGAAAATGAAGCTGGTCCTCAATGCCTGGCTGATTTCGATGATGCAGGGCATCGCGGAAAGCGCCCAGCTGGCGAAGACGCTGGGCTTTACCCCCGACCAGCTCTGGAGCGCTCTGGAAGGCGGCCCGCTGGCCGCACCGTATGTCAAAGTGAAACTGGATGCCATCGCCAGCGAGCAATTCGCGCCGCAGATGCAACTGGCGCATGCGCTGAAAGATGCCCGGCTGGCGCTATCCCTGGCCGAGCCGCACACCATGCCGGGGCTGGATAACATTGCCGAACTGTGGCAGCAGGCGGCGGACGCGGGATATGCCGGCCAGGATTTGTCAGCGGTATATCAGTGGCTGTCGACGTCGGCGAAAGCGTAGTACCGCATCCTCAGGAAAAAGTGGCCGTGGTGGCCACTTATCCAGAGAAGAGTTATTTCCCGGAGAGAGCCGGGCGAGTGTCGATCCCTTCGTCAATGCGCTTGATCATATAGGGAAAGAACGGATTGGATGACTGACGCATCAGCGAGTCCAGACCCACAACCAGCACCGAACGCTCGCCGCGAGCAGCAAACGTGCCGAGGCTGATCCCATATTGATTCAGCGGATGGGGATAGCGCCCGTACAGCGAATCGCTTAACGGGAAGGGGAGCGCGACATGAGAAAGGGAGTATACGTCCGGCAGATAGCGCATTCCCTGCAGCTTTTCCACTGTGGTGTCTGTTTTCCCGGCAGGTGTTGTGCGGATTTCCATATCGGTACTGGCTGAATTCGCGTTAGTGATGATCGTGGTCTGATAAGCGCGTGGCGGCGCGGGCAGCAACCGTGCCAGCGCGGTGTAAGACGTCCGGCGTAATAATGAATTAAACCTGACGGCATGATTCAAATCGAAGAGGACAATTTCACTGCCATTTTCCGGCAAACGGTTATACAGCGCCGTCACGATCGCCCGCGTACTGACCGTTGAATCCACAACGGACTGAAAGGTCAATACCGGCGGTAAGCTGTTAAGTCTGTGATTTCTCGAGTCAGTCACTATCTGCTTTTGCAGCGCTTTGGTCAGCAGGAAGGACTGCCGGGCAGCGTTCGTCGGGAAGGAGTTATATTTGAACGGATTAAACTCGGGCATGATGTTTAACCATGCGGCTTTCGAGAAGGCGGGAAGAAACGCGGGCCAGCCAGCGAGGCCGGAAAAACGCGCGAAGCTGGTAATACCGATCATCGGAGAAATCAGGATCACCCGCTGGGGTTTTGCCAGTTCGGCATTATCCAGCGCGTCCAGCGAATATTTCATTGCCAGCGCGCCGCCGTTGGAAAATCCGACGATATGCAGGGGCACATCATTACCCGTCAGTCGTTTCGCTTCTCTCACCGCAAGGCGCGTGGCGGCAAGCCAGTCCTGCCAGTCCACATCGGTCAGCCCGGCGGGAACCGTCCCATGGCCCGGTAATCTGATACCGATGGCGACATACCCCTGTTGCCGGTAATTTTCAGCGATATGCCGCAGGCTGTAGGGGGTATCTGTCAGACCATGCAGCAACACCACGGCGCCTTTCGGTTTGCCATCCGGCATCATGATATATGACCGATTCCAGTTGGTTGGAAACGAGTCCGGATAGATGGGGCTGTGACTATAGTAACGATTCAGTTCGGTTTGCTGCTCAGCGTCCAGCTTATCGGTAACCTGGCGTTTTACCTCACTGAAGAGCGCATTCTCTTTGTTGATGTAATCGTTCCAGTCAGCATTGTCGATTTCATCCGCGTCCATCTCATGCGGAACCCAGGTATGCCAGAGCTGCAGCTCGGGTCCGCGCTGAATGTCATAAAGGCGTAGTCCCAGAGCGCCAACGATCAACAGCAGCAGGGACAACACGATACGTTTTAACCAGGTTACCCATTTCAACGCGTAGCTTCCTTTCTTAATGACATGTTTTCTGAGTATAAATAAACATGGTCAGGGAGATTTACTTTTTTACGCAGGACGGGGCGTGAAGCGCGCTGAGCGGTTCTATGGCATTGGGTTTAGCGATGCAAGACCAGTGGACGGATCCATCAATGGCCAAGCGCTTACTGGCTGACGGCTTCAGCGGGACAGCGTCGAACATTCGCCCTTTATGTCATCTCTTAATAAACAAAAATTCCAGCGCCGTCCGTCACTGCGCAACTCGGTGATGCTGAGCGGGTGGACGTCGATACGTGCAAATGAGTGAAGTGGGGCGCCGAGAACGTTGAGGATCATGGCACGGATAGTGGAGGCCGACGCAATTACACCGTGTCGGCCTGGAATATCGACGTGTTTTGCCAGCCAACGGCCGCAGCGCGCCAGCAACTGAGCACGTGACTCTCCGCCCGGCGGCGGATCGCCCTCCAGCCAGGCCAGGAAAGCGTCGGCGTCTTGCGTCATCACCTCACGTACTGGCCGACCGGCCCAGATGCCGTAGTCGGGTTCCGCCAGCTCCATCACCGGGGTACCCTGTAAAGAGAGCGCTGCGGCAGTTTGTCGGGCGGCGGTCTCCGGGGAGATCCAGACGCGGTGACAACGGGCGACACGGCTTTGTAACTGACGCGCCCGCTGCCATTCCCGCGCCTCCAGAGGGTCATCACAGGGGAAATGTGAACCTCGGGACGCTGCCGTTTCTCCCTGACAAATCAACGTTAGCGACGCTCTCATGATGTGTTAACCGCGGCGGAAGGCTGGGCGCTGCACACCTGTCGCCGGCGTGCGTTCGGCTAAGGCACCGAACGCCACACCGATGACGCTCCAGAGCACCAGGTGCGTGCCGAAGGAGCTGATACGGAAACGCCATAGCAGGTCCGCCGGGAAGTGTTCGGGCACTTCGTTCACTGTCGGCATCAGGGCACAAACCACGAGCATCAGCGCCACCGCGAACAGCGTTGCCCACATCATCGCATTCCCTCTACCGAGGCGCGGTATTAGCTGATGTGATAACCACGCGGCCGCGATGACGATGCCGATGGAAAGCAACATCATGACGAAGTACAGTTCGGTACGATAGCCGATGGTCTCCGGGTTACCGACCGCGGGCGGATTAGGTGGGTATTTCAGACCAGGCATCAGGCTCATGACCAGAAAGCCGACCAGCGCCAGGCCTAACGCTAACAGACGCGGGTTCGATGGTCCGAAGCGCTGATAGCTAAAGGCCCAACTCAGCGCCAGACCGCCGCCCAGCGCTGCGCCGAACAGCACCATGCCGGCCATTAGCCCGATCCCGGACTGGGTTTGACGGCTAAACACCTCTTCTTCACCGCCGTCAGCCGACGCGCTGTGTTGGTGTGAATGAGCGGCCAGACTTTCTTCAATCCCGATAGCGCGATCGACCTGCGGCTCGCCGAAATGGTGTGCAAAGGCAAATGCCACCAGTCCAGCCAGAATGCCCGCTATCATCCCTTTGAATAATAGTTTCCCAATCATGTCCGCCTCCTCAGTGGCAGGGAAAACCCAGCAGATGGCGTGCGTCGTGGAAGAATTCATGCACCTGGGTGCCGGAAAACATCGACGTCGCACCTTGTTCCGCACCGACGAAATAGATCGCTAACAGTGCCAGCAGGGTGGTAAACAGTGCCCAGGGCAACAGCGCCGCGACCGGTATCGGAGTGGCCGGGGTGTTGGTGGTAAGGGTAATATCGCTCATGATGTGACTCCGTTGTTAATTTGGCTGATGGAAGATTGTGCCGGGCTCACCGTGACCGGAACGCCGAGTGGAAGCGAGTGGTGGTTATGCGCCGGCGGACAGCTGGCATTGGCCAGGACGATCGGCTGACCATGCGGCGTGTTGATATACGCCAGTCGCCATTCCTGGGTCCGTCGGCCAATGTCATCCGGTGCGGTCAGGTGGAGGGCGGTGATCATGTTCTCCATTGCTGTCGCCCACTGGCGATAGTAGGCATCGTTCACACTTTCGCCGGGTTGCGCCGGAGCCGCCTTGATCGCTTCGCTGAACGTCCGTACCCATTCTGCCCACGGGAACAGCCCCGCCCGGTGCAGATGGACGATCAGGGAGAATGCTTTCGCCTGCCAGGGCTTATCAAAAACCGGCCCCTCCTCGTCGCGGGGTAACCCGACGGCGGCGTAATCATGCTGTGTCGCAATGCTCATGCTTCCTCCAGATAGTCGTCCCACAGATCGATGTACACGTTGTCCGGGCGCGGCGTGCCCCACAGTTCCAGCGCGGTGAAGCTGACGCTGTAGACGTGCTGAGGATGTTCGCCCAGACCGTGCGCCGCGGTGTCCGGCGTGATGAACACGCCATGATCGGTCTCAATACGGCCGATTTTCCCGCGCACGTAACGCGGCAGGCGGGTGTGGGTGGTTGGGTTGATGTTTTTTGCCCGAACCCGGTCTCCGGCCTTAAAGCGGGGAGCAATATCGTGACTGACGCGCGCGGAGGCGCCGGTACTGACAACCATCGCCACGATGTCCTGCGTCAGCACCGGCGTGCCCGGAGCGCAGGGGGCAGGGGTCGAGCCACCCCAGAGTTCATCGGCGGTGATCACCCCTTTTTCCAGCAGCAGCGTTTCAAATGCGTGCAACCAGTGCTCGTAGTAGCTCGCCTCCAGGTAGTGGGCTGGATCCATGCGTTCAATGGCGTGGCGGAATTCATCCACATTGAAATGTCCGCCGACGAACAGCGAGGCGAACAGCGGAAATACCCGGCGCTCCCATTCATGATGGAAATACGGCTCATTTTCCTCGTTGAGGATCGGCCCGAGGCCGTGCATACCGCCCAGATCATGTATCCCGTTCATGGTTTTCTCCTCTTATTATGGCGCGGCGACCAGGCCGGTGCCGATCATGGAATCGCGGGTGACCAGTTCGATCAGCTGCGCTTCGCTCCAGCCGTCGGTACCCGCCGGACGTTCTGGCAGGACCAGATAGCGCAGTTCCGCGCTGCTGTCCCAGACGCGCACCTCTTTACTTTCTGGAATGTTTACCCCGAATTCGGCCAGAACGCCGCGCGGGTCGATAACGATACGCGAACGATAGGGGGCCGATTTGTACCACACCGGTGGCAGACCCAGCACCGGCCAGGGGTAGCAGGAACATAATGTACAGACGGTCACGTTGTGCACGTCCGGCGTGTTCTCCACTACCTGCATGTCTTCACCCTGCACGCCGGAGAAACCCAACTCGGCGATGGCGGCTGTGGCGTCCGCCAGCAGCCGACGTTTATACTCCGGATCACTCCACGCTTTAGCGACCACCTGCGCGCCGTTACGGGGGCCGACCTTGTGCTCATAAGTGTCAATCAGTTCATCCAGTGCCGCCGGGTCAATCAGTCCTTTCTCCTGTAGCAGGGATTCCAGCGCCCGGACGCGTAGCTCGATGTCCGCCGGCGGTTCAGTATGGTCGTGGTCGTGTTGATGGCTCATTTTATGGTTCCCGATGGTTAAGGGTTAAAACATCCGCCAGTCGCCGGAAGCTTCAAATGCGGCGGCGGCCTGATAAAGGGTGCTTTCGGCGAAGTGGCGTCCTACCAACATCATTCCTACCGGTAAGCCGTCGACCAGCCCACAAGGGAGAGTCATTGCCGGATGGCCGGTAATATCCTGCGGCGCGGTATTGCCGATCATTTCAAATGCGCGGGAGATGTATTCGGTAATGGAGCAGTCAGGTTCCGGTAATGGCTGAGCGACAAGCGGTACAGTGGGCATCACCAGCAGGTCGAAGTCCGCCAGCGCCCGGTCATAGCCCGCACGCGCGCGACGCGCGATATTCTGCGCCTTGGCATAGTAGCGGCCATGGTAGCGTTCCAGCCCGTACTGGCCGACGAACATGCATATCTTCAGCGATGGGGAAAGCGCATCGGCGTTGTCACGCCACTGGGCGTGCTTGTCCAGCAGCGCTACGTCATATTGTCCTTTCCAGTTAAAGCCCATGCCGTTGCCATGCATCATCTGCGCGGTCAGCCCCTCGCAGCCGATAGGGGACCAGAGCGCCCCCGCCAGGCTATGCTCCGGTACCGAAATCTCGCCGACCGTCGCGCCCAATTCCTGCAGACGGGCGACGGCAGCGCGAACTTTCTCCGCGACTCGCGCATCCAGGTTCGGCAACTGAAAACCTTCGGCCATAATGCCGATCTTTAAGCCACGGACTCCCTTACCGAGCGCCTCGGTATAGGCTTCCACTTTGGGAGCATACTGACGTGGGTCCAATCCGTCCGCGCCGGCAATGACCTCAAGGACTAAGGCATTGTCTTTTACGCTGCGGGTCATCGGCCCGGTATGGTCGAAAGTGGCTTCGATCGGCATGATGCCGGTATAAGGCACCAGACCGTGGGTCGGTTTCAGGCCATAGAGGCCACACCATGCGGCGGGAATACGCGCCGAGCCCCCTTGATCACCCCCCATGGCCAAATCGACTTCCCCGGAAGCGACCAAAGCGGCGCTGCCAGAAGATGAGCCACCGGCCGAGTAGCCGCGGCGCAACGGGTTATGTACGGGCGCCGGATCGGAGGTATGGCTGCCTCCCGACAAGCAGAAGTGCTCGCAGGTGGCTTTGCCGAGAATAGTCGCGCCGGCATCCAGCAGTCGGGTGGCAACGGTGGCGTCGTAGAGGGGGACGAAGCCTTCCAGCGTCGAGGCGCCGTTCATCATTGGTACGCCAGCCAGCGCGATGTTGTCCTTGAGCACCACGGTGCGGCCGGCCAGTTTACCGGTTGCTGCACCTGTCACCTCGGTCTTGTAATACCAGGCATTAAGCGGATTTTCGTCGCCTTCAGGACGATAGCCGGCGGCGCGTGGGTAGTGCACCGCGGGGATCTCGTCGGGCAGGGCGTCGATGAGATCATAGGCGTCGAAATTGGCCTGCATCAGCGCCAGATATTCTTCGGCTTGTGCAGGCGTCAATCGTATGTTTAGCCGACTGGCGAGCGCTTGCAGCTGTTCAATGGTAGGACGTTCAATAGCCATGGAGTTCCCTTTATATGGTGTTTGCCAATGCAACCTGCCTTCAACATAAGCCCGAAATGTCATCACTACATGGTTGTGCAGGTCAGTCATTTGGCTGAGACGGACACCCGCCTGTTGCGCGGATGTCCTTCCTCGGTTAAGACGGTTTATCTGTTTTCGGCCAGTGAATGCCGACGCTTTTCATCCCTTTGGTGACGTCCATGTCAGGGTGCGCGAGTACCACATCCCGGTATGAAGGGCTGCCGATGACGGCGGGTTTGAACTGGGTCAGGAATGCGGTAACCTCTTCACGGATATCCTGCGGAACGTTGAAGTTCTCGTAGCATTCATCAATAGCCTCGAATACGGCTTTCCAGTGCACTTCGGTCAGCCCCATTCCGCGGTGCGCGGTCACCATATCTCGTCCCCGGTAGACCGTGTTGCCGCCCCAGTGCTTGCACAGAAAATCGACAAAGTTGATATGCTCTTTCTGGAACGACGATTCGGATACGTGCGCCCAGATATGGCCGATATCGGGATGTTTCATACAGGTCTTCAACACTTCTCCTGCGAAAGCGTAAACGGCGTCATAACCACCGAGACGTTCATAAAGTGTGGGTTTTTGCTGCTGATCGGTCATGATGGATTTCTCCGTTGCGGGTGAGTAGTGAGTCTGGGGATGTCTCTGTGCCGATTCGCATCAGAACAGTTTCATCACGCGCAGGGTGGTATGTAGATCTTCCTTAAAACCGCCATCGACGTTGAGGTCGCGCTGGAGCAGACCCTGTACCTGCACCGTGGGGGTGACGAATTTCGATAATTCCAGCCTGACCTGATCGACGCGCGTCGCCTGTCCGTTCTCGATACCGTCAAGCTGCTGTTTGCCGCCCCAGTATTGGGAATAACCGGCGGCCAGGGTCCAGCTCTTATCGGCGGGCGGCGTCCAGGTCACCCAGCCCTGAAACTGATAGGTGTTGTCCTGCTTGAGTCGACCGGTGCCGATGCCCGAGGCGTCGTCGTTGACGCCATACCACATCACGTCCGTGGAAAGTTGGGTGGCGAAACCGTTACCCAGCTGCTGCACGCCGCCGAGCTGAAGGTCGAACTTCCAGCGATTTTCACCGACGTTTAGCGTGCGTCCGGCGTCGTAGGAGCCCGCGGGGAGGTACAGGTAAGGCACAATGGCAAAGGTTGTGCTGGGGTTGTTGACCAGCCAGACCGGCGCGGCAAGGATGGGATCGCCCAGGCCGCTGGCTGAATCAAGTCGAACGCCGTTTAGTGAGCCATTGTAAAGGCGTCCGTAAGGCAGCAGCACTTGCGGCGCAACCGTAAAGCCACCGACGTCCATGTAGTGAACGTAACGAAAGATGCTGACGAAGGAGTCGAGCCCGGTCTCTTGCTTAAGTTCACCGCCCCCGGTGGAGGTGAAGCTATCTCTCGTCGCGTAGGTGAAATATCCCAGAACGGCATCGGTGCCGGCGGGGGCGGGAATGAGGTCCTGCGAATTGAGATCGACCGCATGGGCCGGGCCGGTTGCCAGCCACAGTGTGCAGGCGGCCAGGCTGGTGCGAAACGTAGCGTTACTGAAAGTCATGACGTTCCCCCTCTTGTCTGATGTCGTGTTATGTCCGGAGCACGGTGTGGCCGGAAGACCTTACGCTTACTGATACTAGGGAGAAATTTGCGGCGTACTTGCTTCAGCAGGACAGTCGTTTGGCTGGAAGGGACATTCGGTTGCGGGCCTGCCCCTCGTCGTGTGATGGTCCGCCATAGTGCAGACGCCGCACGTTTAGGGTGCGGTTCCACGTTTTGTCGTTCCGCTATTCGACGCCCTATATGCCAGCAGAAAAGGGGGGGCGCGGATTTTCAGTGATAGTTCCCGGTAACTTAGCGCCGATCGGCGTAACTGAAAGAGGGTGTATTAGCTCGTTGGCATGATAGTTGCTGTCTGCGGAAACGTTTCTGTCGTTTTGGCGGAATACCCGGCGCGAGGTGAATGATGATGAATAGCATGCAGTCTGCGGGCAGTCTCCACTATTCAACCGTTGGCGTTACCGAGTCGCGCCGCTTCGAGTACTGGAACGACGTAGTGTTACGCCACTGTATTCCAGCCGCCAGCGCCCCTCTGGCTGGGGTCGACTTTGATGCGCGGCTGACGGTACGTGGAGTGGGTCTGGTGGATATGTGTTCACTGTCCGCGCCGCTACACCGCTGGGATCGCACGGCACGTTATTTGCGCCAGGGCCCCGACGACGATCTGTGGTTGGGGTATATGCAGGATGGATACGGTCAGCTTGAACAGGGGGGACGCAAGGCGACGCTGGCAGCGGACAGTCTGGTGCTCTACGATGCCGCCCAGACATTCCGCTTCAGTCTTGGCGGGCGCGATAATCATCTGGTGCGGATCCCCCGCCATTTGCTGAGCTGTCATTTACCTGGGGTCGAACACCTCACCGCGATGGTGCTCGACGACCGCCGCCCGGGCGTGATCCCATTGCGCGAAATGCTGCGTCAGGCGGCAGCGATGCCCGCCTGTCTGGACACAGCGGATATCTCCGGCCGCTTCTCCCAGACGTTGCTGGATCTACTGGTACTGAGCCTGGAGTTACAGGACCTGAACAACGTTGGTGTTGAGCGCGATCTGTATTCCCGGATGATGAACTACATCCGGCGGCAACTTGTCGATCCCGATTTGAACATCGAAAGCCTGGCACGGGCGCACCACGTATCCGTTCGCACCGTCACGCGTGCTTTCGCCCGCCATAAAAAAACGCCGATGGCAGTGATTTGGCAGGAGAGGCTGCAGGCGAGCCGAGAGGCTATCGAACGCGGACGAGTCAGTAGCGTGTCCCAGGCGGCGCTGGATTTCGGCTTCTCTGATTTCTCTCATTTCAGCCATGCCTTCCGCAAAGCCTTCGGCATTTCTCCTCGCTCTCTGCTGCCGAAGAAGCAGTAAACTCGCCTGAGGACGTCATTCTCAGGTGTAACAACAGGCTAAACGATGCCGGTAAAACGGTCAGTGTAACCAGCGTGGCAACCAGTAGTCCCCCGATAATCGCATAGGCCATCGGTCCCCAGAATACCTGATGAGAGATGGGGATCATTCCCAGAATGGCGGCACAGGCAGTCAGGCAGATGGGGCGCGCACGATGCTCTGCGGCCGCAATAATAGCGGCATCGCTTGCCATTCCCTGAGCAAGATTGCTGTCAACCTCGCTAATCAGTATGACGGCGTTACGAATGATCATGCCAGCGAGCGCAATCACGCCAAGAAGAGCGACAAATCCCATTGGTGTTCCGCCAGGCAACATAGCCAGCACGATACCCGGTAAACCAAACGGGGCCATCAGTATAGCCAACGCCATACGGGAATAGTTGCGCAACTGGAGCATCAACAGCAAGAGCATGATGACCAGTGTCACCGGCAGAATCGCATAGACCGAACTATTACCTTTTTCAGACTCAGCAACCGCGCCCCCTTCTTCAATGCTGTAGCCTTCAGGCAGTTCCGCGCGCAACCTGTCTACCGCAGGTCGCAACGCTGCGGATACTGCTTCGGCGCGAAGTCCCGGGGCGAGGTCAGTTTGCACGGTGATGAAAGGCAAACGCTGTCGACGCCAGATAACCGGATCATCCACGCCCCAGACTGGCGTGGCAAAGGCGCTGAGGGGGATTTGTTTACCGTCATTCCCCTGAATAGTCAGCGAAGAGAAGGTGGCAAGGTTAAGACGCTCATTGTCCCTGGCCCGGAGCACCACATCGACAAGGCGGTCATTATCGCGAACCGACGTGACTATACTGCCGGACCAGACGGTATTGAGCATCCGGGCCAGACTTTCTGACGACACGCCCGCAGCCCGGGCTGCGGTCTGATTGACCTTGAGGGTAATGACTCTCTCCGGTTCGCCTGCCGTCTGATTAACCTCGCGAGAGGAGGGGGACCGGCCAATGACATCGCTCAGGCGGTTCGCGATCGACCTGACCTTCAGATAATCTGGCCCACTCACCCGGTATTTGACTGGCCAGCCGACGGGAGGCCCAAGTTCCAGGGGCGATACGCGCGTGATGATGTCGCTAAAGCGCGTAGCCAGTATCCTGTTTAACTGCCGATGAAGACGATCCCGCGCTTTAAGATCTTTAGCCACCACCACTATCTGGGCGATATTTTCATTTGCCAGAAGCACATCCATAGGCAGGTAAAAACGGATCGCTCCCGACCCAACGTATGTCGAAAAGCGCTCAACGTTGCGGTTGCTTGCCAGGGCCTTCTCCAGCTTTTCAGCCGTATTTTGCGTTTCCGACTGCGAGGCATTTGCCGGTAGCGTCAGGCTTACCAGCAATTCTGGCCTGTCGGAGGCGGGGAAAAACTCCCCCTGCATAAAGGTTGTTCCGTAAACGGACAGACCAAGCGCAATGAGAGCAAGACACACGGTGGCGAAGCGGTGACGCAACGCCTTTCGCAGTAGCCACTGGTATCCGCGGGCCATCCGTCCAGGACCTTTCGCCTTCTGTCTGATGTTGTCAGATAACAGCCACGTCCCGGTTAACGGTGAAAACAGGATCGCGACAACCCATGAGCACAGCAGGGCGATGAGCACCACGGCAAACAGGGAAAAGCAATATTCACCGGCGCTGGACGCAGCAAATCCCACGGGAATAAACCCGGCAATCATCACAAGGGTGCCCGTCAGCATCGGAAATGCGGTCGTTTTAAAAGCCCGGGTCGCCGCCTGCCGGCGGGAATCCCCGGCTTCCAGACCAGAGACCATGGTTTCCACGGTGATCATGGCGTCATCGACCAGCAGACCCAGCGCGATAATCAATGCGCCGAGAGAAATACGCTGCAGACCTATTCCTGCCAGCATCATTCCCGTAAAGGTCATGGCCAGAACCAGTGGGATGGCCGCAGCCACTACCAGTCCGGCTCGTAAACCCAGAGAGACAAACGAAACGGCCAGGACGATCGCCACGGCTTCGATAAGCACCCGGATAAACCCGCTTACGGCGTCGCTGACCACCGCTGATTGATCGGCAACCTTGACCATCTCAATACCGTGCGGCAGCGTGACGCTGATGGCCTGCATTTTTGCATTCAGCGCGGCGCCGAAACGCAGCATATTACCGGTCGGCGCCATCGAGATAGCCAGCCCGATGGCGGGTTTGCCGTTGACCCGGTAAACCGGCTGGGGAGGCTCGGCGTTTTCCCGACTAACGGTGGCAATATCCGTCAGAGGAAGGTAACGATCGTTAATATGCAGCGTGACGGCACGTAAGCTCGCTTCAGAAGTCAGTTCCCCGCTGACCTTTATCGCCATATTTTCCTGTCCGGTGCGGATCATACCTGCCGGGACAACCGCATTTTGTGCTCTGAGGGCATCCGCTACCTGCTGGATGTTCAACCCCATACCTGCCAGACGCGCTGGAGAAAAAGAGAGAACTATCTGTTCCTGCTGCTCACCCAGCAGGCTGGTTTTTCCGATATCCGGTAACGACATGAGTTCCCGGCGGATTGTCTCAACACGGTCCCGGACCTCCCGCAGGGTATAGCCCTCAGGTATAAAGCCATAGATCGTACCGTACGTGTCATCAAACTCGTCGTCGACGGCGGGGCCCTGAACGCCTTCTGGCAAAGAGGGGGCAATATCCTGCATTTTCTTACGTACCTGATACCAGATATCCGGCACCTTTTGCGGCGGGGTATCGTCACGAAGATTGACATGAATAACGGAGCTCCCGGCGCGGGTCTCACTTTCGAGATAATCAAGCCAGGGGGTTTCCTGCAGCTTTTTTTCCAGCGTATCGGTCAGCAGTCGGGTGGTATCCGTTACGGATGCCCCGGGCCATTGCGCAGAAACAACGGCCGTTTTAATCGTAAACGCCGGATCTTCGTTACGTGGCAGGTTCTCATAACAGAACGCGCCCATAGCAATGATCAGCAGCATGAAGAAACTGACCATCTGCTGATGATTTAGCGCCCAGGAGGACAGGTTAAATTTCTCATTCAATACGGGTTTCATGATTCGCACTCCCCGGCAATCACCGGCTCGCCGGAGCGTAATTTACTCACGCCGGCGGTAATCACCCGGTCGCCTGGTTCAAGGCCGCCGGAGATAATGACCGAGGTGGCGGTATAGTATGCTGGTACCACCACGCGAAGCTGCGCCTGCGACTGTGGGTTAATCACATAAACCGCCGGTTTGTCGTCGACGCGGCTCAGCGCTGAAGCGGGAAGGGCGTATCCATGCGGACCCGTTGCGGGTAACGTGACGGTGACGCTGGCGCCCAGCGCCATTGCCAGCGCTGGGTTTTGCAGGGTCGCCCTGACGCGCCATGTGCGGGTCTGAGGATCGGCCTGCGGGCTAATATCTCTTACCGCGGCGGACGCTTGCACCGACGGGTCGCTGAGGAGGGAAACTCGCAAGCCAGCCTGTTCCTGTGGCGGGATCGCCTCGGGTTTAGCGATATCAAACACCACATCGCGGGCTTCACCGGTCGCCAGCGTCAATACCGACTGACCACCATTGACCACCTGACCCGCAGAGGCGCTTACTTCGGTGATCACGCCGCTTTGCGGCGCAATCAGACGCGTCCAGCCAAGGCTTTCCCGGGCATTACGCAACGCGGACTCGCTGTTTTTTAAACGCGCGCGGGCGACAAGCCAGTCTGCGCGGGCGGTATCGAGCTGCGTGCGGGCAATCGCGCCTGTTGGCATAAGCTTTTGCATTCGGTTGACGTTAAGTGCAGCAACCTGAGCAGAGGCTTTGGCTCCTTCATAATCAGCCTGTGCGCCATCGAGCTGATTCTGACTGGTTGTATTTTCAAGCGTGGCCAGCAGTTGCCCTGCATTGACCCGATCGCCAATATCGACGCTACGCTTCACTATCCGGCCGCCGGTACGAAAGCTCAGAATCGTTTCATCGTGCGCATGGATCTCTCCGGTTCTTTCCAGCGCGGGAAGGGTTTGCGCTGAGCCAACAACAACGTAGCGCACCGTTCGCACAGGATCAGTCGTATTACCCTGGTTGTCCCCGCATCCGGGCAGCAGAAAGATCATTACCGAAAGAATGGTCAGGGGGAGAAAGTGCAGCCAGGAAAGGGTGCGCGCCACGTCGTACAAATGGTGCAGACTGTGGCGGAGGGAGAGTAAAAATTCATCTGACATAACGCCGCTCCATAAAGGTGATGGCGTTATTAAATGCGCGCTTAGTCGAGAAAGATTCGACGTTTCGTCAAGGTATTATCAAGAGCGGCTATTTTCCATCTCAGACGACGTCCAGGGTAACAAAAGGGTGACTGCGAGTCCGCCGGTTTCAGGTAACGACGCGCTGATACTGCCACCATGGGCCTGACAAATCGCGCGAGCAATCGACAAACCGAGACCGCTGCCGCCGGAGTGGCGGGCACGCGACTGCTCCTCCCGGCTAAAACGGTTGAACATTTCCGGCAGGAACTGGGAGGATACCCCCGGGCCGTCATCGCGAAATTCGAGGCAATATTGCCCGCTGGCGTAGTGCAGCGTGACATCAAGATAGCCGCCATCACGCCCGTAACGGAGGGCATTTTCCATAAGAATGGTGAAAACCTGGCCCATACGGAACGTATCGCCTTTGAAGGGACACGCCTGAGAATGATGAAGACTGATTGTAAAACGATGTGCATCAGCCTGGGGCATGATCCATGTCGCCCGTTCTTTAAGCAGCTCATCCAGACGAAAGGGTTCGTTTTCCAGCACCAAATTCCCGGCATCAGACAGCGAGAGCAGATGAAGTTCATCGGTCAGGCGATTCAGGTGCTGAAGCTGTTTCATTACCATGGCCAGTTGTTCCGGGCTGGCATCAAACACGCCATCCAGCATGCCTTGCAAACGTCCGATAGCGGCAGTCAGGGGGGAGCGAAGTTCATGCGCCATGGCCACATGAGAGGTACGTAACTCTTTTTCATAGCGGGCCAGTTTTCCCGTCATGGTGTTAAAGTCACTGGCAAAGCTGACCATTTCAGCCGGCGCATTCCTGATGAGCTCAGCCTGGCGGCCAAATTGCCCTTCGGCGACGTCCTTTGCCGCATCACGCAGTCGGCTGAATTGCAGCGCCAGTGGCCTGGCATATCGCAATCCCATCACCACAATAAAAGGGATCATGACCAGGACCAGTAACGCCACGGTGACCCAGTCCGCCGAGGCGATGGATGGGGTTGAATAACTCAACCCCCACCAGGTATCGACGATTTGATGGAAGCGCGCCGGGTTCGCCTGCGGGTTCTGGCTGAGCGCGAGAAACTCTTGTCGGACCGATGCCGGCATTCTGCCTATGTTCCAGTAATTCTGCACCGCATAACGTAGCCACATACAGGTCGCAATGACAATTACGCTTCCGATGGCCAGCGCTAATATACGTGCGCAAATCCAGCGCCACAGGGAGGAGTAGCGGGTTTTTGTCATGGTTGTCTGAACCTGTAGCCTACGCCGCGAACGTTAACCAGCACGCCGGAAATACCCGCCGCCTCGAGTTTTTTACGCAGGTTATAAATATGGGTATCCACCACGCGCTCCAGGGCTTCACTTTCCGGCAAACAGTGCTCAAGTAAATGCTGGCGGGAAAAAGGACGTGAAGGAGAGCGCATAAGCGTGGTCAGTAGTGAAAATTCGGTTGGGGTCAGATCCAACGTACGCGGTGTGGTGTCCCCGTCGACAATGCTCGCCACGATGGCCGTAACATTCACTTCAAGCGATTGCCAGCGAAGGATCTCTTCCTTTGTTTCTGTTTGATTGCTGCGGCGCAGTACCGCCTGCACCCGAGCCACAACTTCTCCCGGATGGTAAGGCTTAACAACATAATCATCAGCGCCATAGCGCAAGGCGCCAATACGATCGGGAGTATCTCCCATGGCGGTCACCATGATCACCGGAACATCATTTTTACGGCGCAGGCCAGCCAGGACTTCGGTGCCGTTAAGCCCCGGAAGCATCACATCCAGCAGGATCAGATCGGGTTTCCACCGGTGCGCCATATCCAGCCCGGAAAGACCGTCTCCGGTAATGACGACAACGTAATTTTCACGGCGTAAATAGGCTTCGAGCACGCCAGCCGCATCGGCGTCATCTTCAATAATCAGCACTCTTCTGGACAACATCCATTCACCTTGACCGTTTCTTAACACTATCCCGACGATTCATTGATTTTGCCAAATCATACTGCGCCAACATTTTGTGGCGGCTCCTGCCTCAGGAGAAGCCGGCGTCTGTGAGGAGAACAGTATGATAGCGATAAAAAAAGCCCTGTATATGACCGTACCGCTTTTGACGGCCATGACATCCTGCGTACAAGCAAATGATGACACTTCCTCCGGCACCTTCACCATTGGGCTGGGAGGCCACTACACTCCGCGATATTCAGGTTCAGACAAGCAGGTATGGCAGGTGGTTCCTGTACTTCAGGGGCGTAACGGCGCATTTTTTATTGATACGCAGAAAGGGGTGGGATATGACCTGCAGAACGCCAGCGGCTGGTACTTCGAACATACGCTGGGATACGATCTGGGAAGGGCGGATAAAAACGCCAGCTGGCGGGCAGGGGCAAATAATCTGAAAGGGATGGGAGACATTGACGCCTCCCTGAACACGGCCCTTGCCGTCGGCTGGCAGGCGCTTTCGTGGCTCAGTGTTGAAGGTAAAGCGACGCTGCCTTTAACGGACAGCCAGGGGGTAAGCTACCAGGCATCCTTGACGTTGCTCCCTGTACAAACTGACCATGACACGGTCGCCTTTCAGACGGCGGCCCTGTTTGGCGACAACCGTTACCTGAATACCTGGTATGGGGTGGATCCGCAGCAGAGCCAGCGCTCAGGTTATAGCCGCTATTCAGCACCGGGGGGATTTTATGGCATAGACAACAGTCTGACCTGGAGTCACCAGTTTGATGCCCACTGGGGTACGCTCCTGAGCGCTGACTATACCTGGCTTGGGGAGCATGCAAATGAGAGCCCGATCGTGTTACGACGTAACGAGGCGGCACTGACAGCAGCTGTCATCTGGACATTTTAGGGCGGAGAAAGCGCGGCGTGCGGTTTGCCGGGTTAGCATTGAGTGAGTCGGCATTGTTTGGCAGATACGGAACCAGAAACGAGACATGATGTTAACGGCGCCGGAAGACCTGGTGCGGTCCTCGTGTCACCGGCGTGCGTTCGGCTAAAGAACCCAACGACGGTCGAGAGCGCCACATGCGTGCTGGAGGAGTTTATGCCAAAACGCCATAGCTGGTCCGCCGGGAGGTTTTCGTATACGTCGTTCACGGTCGGCATCAGAGTCCCCTGAGTGAGAGCGGCACGTGATGGAAGGGGCCATATCCAAACGTGTCAGCAGCCGCTGAATGACAAGATGGTGTTTATGGATTTCATGGGGAAGAGTTGGCGCTATGGGGGGATTACGCGCCCTGATATCATATTTAACATAATATACATTATGCGCACTCATATTATGGTGGCTAAGTTGTAAGGTCTGCTCCTGGATAAGTTACTCGTAGATTCAGCATCGATAGATTCTGATGACGGCTCATGCGGCGGAGTTTTTTGCTTTGGATAAAGTTAACCGACTCAAAGTTATTAGGACGTTATCGTTCGGCGTCTGACTACACTTGATGGCCACACAGCGCCTGAGCATATCTGACAGCCTGTGCCGATGCCTTCTGTCGCGTTACCGTGAATCTGGCCCGCTGGGTATGGCTAGCCGTCGTCGTTGAAAACCCAGCAATAACCAACGACCTGATGGTCTTGCCCGGTACGTACTCAATATTATCCGCTTGAGATATCTGACAGACACTGCCGACGGTTGTTGGAGCGCTATCGTGAACATGGGCCGCTTTCACTTGTTAACCGTCGTCGTGGCCAGCCTGGCAACCGGCAACTCATGCCGGGCCTCGCTG
Source organism: Klebsiella sp. HMSC16C06 (assembly GCF_001808325.1). Taxonomy (NCBI): domain Bacteria; kingdom Pseudomonadati; phylum Pseudomonadota; class Gammaproteobacteria; order Enterobacterales; family Enterobacteriaceae; genus Klebsiella; species Klebsiella sp. HMSC16C06. Next base: position 297,336 of record NZ_KV792984.1, on the reverse strand, counting down.
AACGAGCACTGCGTACTATCCGCGAACATTACGCTGATTTTGGTCCGACAGTACGCCAGCTGATGACACCGACTGGTTTAGGGAACCCTGGCAAATTACGGCCGCGCGTACATCAATCTCGCCTGCGTCGGGCCTGTACCACAGAGCGCATCCAAATTGATGTCTGCGGGCATCACGGGTTCGAGTGATCGTAATACGCTTATCGCCCTCCTCCATTTGTCAATATGTGTGCTTTCTGTTGACCTAATTTGACAATTGGTGACCAGGCAGTAATTATCATGTTAATTACTGACCAGGCAGCTATCATGAATACCCCAATCGACTCTTCCCATAAAAACCTGCATCTGGGTTTGCTGTTCCATCTGGCAAACCAGTTTAAGGACCTGCTTATCGGCCATTACTTTGCCGACAGCGGCATTACCGCACCGCAATTTAAGGTATTGATTAATATATTTAAAGGTAACACCAGCCCGGCAGAAATCTGCAAGAGCCTGCAGATGGATACCGGGGCAATGAGCCGTATGGTTGCACGTATGGTGAAGAACGACCTGGTCGAGCGCCGCCCGAATCCGCACGACAAGCGCCAGGTGATCCTGGCCCTGACGGCAAAAGGTCAGACGCTGTGCAATACGTTTCAGAATGAAGCACTGAATACCATCCTCGCGGACTTAACGGCGCGTCTGACGCCCGAAGAATCCCGGCAGCTCGCAGATATTCTTATCAAAATGCTGCCCGATGAATTCACGGCCCCCCATCGCTAATTAAGGTCACCGGTTATGTCTATGGAAAATAACGCGCCTCCCTCTGACAAGCGCCCAGGCAAGCGTACAAGAAACTTCGCCATTTTATTACTGATCCTGATCCTCGCGGCAGGAGGCTGTCTGGCCTGGTATCTGCTTTACGCCCGCTATTACGAGAGCACCGACGATGCTTACGTCAACGGAAATCAGGTCACCCTGACACCGCAAATCACCGGTACCGTGACTCAGGTGACCGTGGATGAAGGCGATTATGTCGAAAAAGGCCAGCCCCTGGTTCTGCTGGACCCAAGCGATACCGCCATCGCCCTGCAGCAGGCTGAAGCCAATCTCGCCAGCACAGTGCGTCAGGTGCGTGGTCTCTATAGCACTGCCGACAACTACCGTGCACAAGTTGCTGCCAAAAAAGTAGCCCTGCAAACAGCGAAAAGTGACTACTTGCGCCGGGAAAAAATTGTCAGTTCCGGCGCCATTGCGGTGGAAGATCTGGCGCACTACCGTGATGCCGTGACCAGCGCGCAAAGCGATTTACTGGCTGCAGAGCAAGCGCTCAAAACCAATCAGGCGATGGTTGATGACACCGTGGTGGATAACCATCCTGAAGTCAAAACCGCCGTTGCGACGCTGCGCCAACGCTATCTCGATAACTCCCGCAGCACCATTGTTGCGCCCGTCAGTGGTTACGTCGCTAAACGTGCTGTGCAGCTCGGGATGCGTGTCACCTCCGGCACCACGCTGCTTGCCATCGTGCCGCTGAATGAAGTGTGGGTGGATGCCAACTTTAAAGAGAGCCAAATGCAGGACATGCGCATTGGGCAAAAAGTAGAGCTGAATGCGGATCTCTATGGCGATAACGTGAAATATCACGGCACCATCGAAAGTCTCGGCATTGGTACCGGTAGCGCATTCTCACTGTTGCCAGCCCAGAACGCCAGCGGCAACTGGATCAAAATCGTCCAACGCCTGCCGGTACGCATCACGCTTGATCCACATGACATGCAGAAGCATCCGCTGCGTGTGGGTCTGTCGATGAACGCTGAGGTGGATATCCGCAATCAGGGTGGTCACCTTCTGCCACAAAAAACCGTCGAACAGCCGCGATTCCGTACCGATGTGTATGAAACGCCAATGGAAGCAGCCGATAAACTGGTGGCGAAAATCCTTCATGACAACACCAGCGCTGTAGCCCAGCGCTAAGAGAGAAGCTATGTCAGAGCCGAAGGCAGCCTTTACGCCCCCCAGCCTGTTTCTGGCGACGCTTGCCCTGTCGCTGGCGACCTTTATGCAGGTGCTGGACTCCACCATCGCCAACGTGGCGCTGCCGACTATCTCCGGCAACCTGGGCGTTAGCGCCGATCAGGGGACATGGGTTATCACCTCTTTTGCGGTGTGTAACGCTATTGCTCTACCGTTGACAGGCTGGTTTACCCGCCGATTCGGGCAGTTGCGGTTGTTTATCGCCTCGGTGATGTTCTTTACCCTGACGTCATTTCTGTGCGGCTTCGCCCACAGCATGACGGAGCTCATCATCTTCCGTGCGCTGCAGGGCTTTTTCGCCGGGCCGATGTTCCCGATGTGTCAGACGCTGTTGCTGGTTATCTTCCCGCCGATGAAACGCAGCATGGCGCTGGCGCTGCTGTCGATGGTGACCGTGGTGGCGCCTATCGTGGGGCCTATCACCGGCGGCTGGCTTACCGATAACTACTCCTGGCCGTGGATCTTCTACATCAACGTGCCGATTGGGATTTTCGCCTCCATCGTGGTCTGGTCGCAGCTGCGCATGCGTGAAGAAACAACGCAGTCATCGCCTGTCGACTATATTGGCATCGCGCTGTTGGTGCTTGGCGTGGGCCTGCTGCAGGTGGTGCTGGATAAGGGCAACGACGAAGACTGGTTCTCTTCTACGCCCATTATCGTGATGTCTATTGTCTCGGCGATCAGCCTGATTTGCTTTGTGATATGGGAGCTGGACGAACGTCACCCGATTGTGAACCTGCGGCTGTTCAAAGACCGCAACTTCGCCATCGGCACGTTGGCGCTGATGCTGGGCTATGCCGCGTTCTTTGCCATCAACATTATTCTGCCGCAGTGGTTGCAGACCCAGATGGGCTACACGGCTATCTGGGCCGGTCTCGCCGCTGCGCCGATGGGCTTCTTACCACTGGTGCTGACGCCAGTCATCGGACGTTACGCCACCAAAGTGGATTTACGAATTTTATGCTCAGTGTCATTCCTGACAATGGGGGCATCCTGTCTGATGCGCGCGCAGTTCAATACTGACGTGGATTTCCGCACCATCGCCAGCGTGCAGATGTTTATGGGGATTGGCGTGGCCTTCTTCTTCATGCCGCTGACCACCATTGTGCTGTCGAATCTGCACGGTAACGAAGTGGCGGAAGGCTCAGGACTGGCCACGTTCTTTCGCGTACTCGGCGGCTCCTTTGCCTCATCGTTAACCACATGGATCTGGCAGCGACGTGAAGTTTTCCACCACGCGAATCTGACCGAGAGCGTGACACAGTACAACCCAGCGGCTATGGATTACGTAAATAAGATGGGTGGCCCGACGCAGCAGCATCTTGCGATGATTGACCAGGTGGTTACCCAGCAGGCCTACATGATGTCGACAATCGACTATTTCTGGGTGCTCGGCTGGGGTTTTATGGCGCTGATTATCATCATCTGGTTCACCCGCCCGCCGTTCGTGAAATCGGGTATGCCAGGCGCCCACGCAGCAGGTCACTAAACTGAAATTCACATAGGCAAACTTAGCTGAACGAGCACTGCGTACGGATGGCACTATCGAGCGCCGGGCCAGTGCCTCTTCCCTGCCCTCTATCACGTAAGACCGCCTGGAACGGGCTCTGGAGATGATAAGAGTGTTGAATAACATGACCCCATTTCTGATAACGGTGTTTGACGTTTACTGCTCAGTTATATCGCAACGGCGTCTGCCCAACAGCTGATAACAATTGTCGAGTCCACGGGTGGCGTGGCGCCCGAAAAATTTGATCCACACTGCCGCTTTCGACTACCTCGCCGTCTTTCATCACCGCAATACGATGACTCATATGCTGCACCACGCCCAGATCATGAGAGATAAACAGCATTGACAGATGCAAACGGCGTTGCAGCGCTACCAGCAAATCCAACACTTGCGCCTGGGTGGTGACATCCAGCGCCGACACCGGCTCGTCGCAAATCAGAATATCCGGCTCGCAGGCCAGGGCCTGGGCGATGGCGATACGTTGCCGCTGCCCACCGGAAAGCGTGGCCGGACGTCGCGTCAGCAGATCAGGACTTAAACCAACCAGCGCCAGCAACGCCTGCGCACGTGACAACCGGTCCGCGGCTGTGAGCGTCGTATGCAGGCGCAGAGGCTGTTGCAGCAATTGCGCCACGTTATATTGCGGATTAAATGAACCCAGCGGATCCTGCACAATCGTCTGGATACGCGACCGCAACGGCTGCCGCTGACGTTCTGTCAGCCTGCTCCATGGTTGCCCAGCGAGAAGGATCTCGCCCTGTTGCGGTGCCTGCAGCGCCAGCGCCAGTTTGCCTAGCGTGGTCTTCCCGCTACCGGATTCGCCCACAATGCCCAGCGTTTCGCCCTGCGCGACCTCTAACGTCACCTGATTGACGGCCTGCAAGCGACGACCATCCGGCAGAACATACGCCAGTGATACGTTATCGGCAGCCAGCACGGGTGTGGTGCTGTCAGTACTGATGTTCTCCCGCACTACCGTTTGACCCAGCGGATCGTTTCCTGTTAACCACTTCCCACGCGTACCGGCAGAGGGAATGGCCGCCAGCAGACGGCGGGTATAAGGGTGTTGCGGCGCATGCAGCACCTGTCGCACCTTGCCGCTCTCCACTGCTTTGCCCTGCCGCATCACCACCACACGGTCGGCAATATCCGCCACCACCGATAAATCATGGGTGATCAGCAGCACGCCATGCCCGGCATCCGCCAGGGCCCTGAATACATTCAAAACTTGTTTTTGTACGGTGGCGTCCAGCGCGGTAGTAGGTTCATCGGCAATGAGTAATCGCGGCCCCGCCGCCAGCGCCGATGCGATGAGCGCTCGTTGGCGCAAGCCACCGGAGAGTTCATGTGCATACTGCGCCATCCGGTTATGCGGATCGGGGATGCCGGTTTGCGTTAACAGCTCCGCCACGCGTTCGCGAACTGCCGTCCCCCGTTCCAGGCGGTGCGTCAACAACGGCTCCGCGACTTCCTGACCAATCCGGCGCAGCGGGTCAAGCGAGGTCAGTGCATCCTGCAAAACAAAACCAATTTCGCGCCCGCGTAGTTGCTGCCAACGGCGGGCATCGCACGCCAGTAAATTCTGCGACAGGCCATCGTGCCCCTGCAATATCAGGGACTCGGCGCGAACAGCCGCTCCGGCCCCCGCCAGCCCGACTAATGTCCGGGCCGTGACGGATTTACCCGAACCGGACTCGCCCACCAAAGCCAGGACTTCACCGGCATGCACGTCAAACGATAAGGCGTTAACCGCCTCAATCAGCCCCTGCGGCGAGGGGAAGCTGACGCTCAGTTGCGCCACCTGTAACAGCGGTTGCTGGAAGGTCTCTGAAGTCATGCGATCCCGCCTTTGGCAATAAGGGTTTGAACACGTCGGCCCAGCAGCGTAATGGCAATCACCGACAGCGCGACAACGCTGGCGGGCAGCAGGCTGACCCATGGGGCGCTATCGAGAAAATTACGTCCCTCAGAGAGCAATGCGCCCCACTCCGCCGTCGGCGGAGTCACCCCAAGTCCAAGGAAACTGAGGGCCGAGGCGGATAATATGGAATACCCTATCCCCACCGTTGCCAGTACCAGCAGCGGGCGCAGCGTATTGGGCACAATATGGCGCAAAATAATCAACATTGGCGGCTCTCCCAACGCCACCGCATGCTGCACATACCCCGATAACCTGACCTGCAACACTTGCGCGCGCACCAGCCTGGCATAGCCAGCAATGCCGGCCAGTCCGACCGCCAGCAGGGTATTCTCTGGCCCACGCCCCAACACCGTGATAGCCAGCAGCGCCAACAGCAAATCGGGGAACGCCAGCATAATGTCCAGTAGCCGTACGAGTAACTGCCGTACCGCCCTGGGCGCAAGACCTGCCAGTGTCCCCAGCACAATACCGCCCGCGCTGGCAATCAGGGTCGCGCCGACCCCAATGCTCAGCGACAGCGAGGTGCCATACACCACGCGGGTAAACACATCACGCCCCAACTGGTCAGTACCGAACCAGTGTCTGAGGTCCGGCGGCTGCAAAATCGCGCTGAAATCCATCTGTTCGGGGGTGTACGGCGTGAATAGCGATGGAAAAAACACCGCCACCACGAGCAGTAGCACCAGTAACAACGGAATGCTGGTACCCGGCGCCAGCCACGGGTTACGATAGCGCCCCCCGTCGCGGCGGGCCACCCGCAGTAAAAGATCACTCATCAGCATGCCCTCGCAGACGTAGACGGGGATCGATCAGTAAATAAAGGGTATCAATCAGCAGGTTAATCACCACAAACAACAGCGCGGAGAACATCACCACCCCCAGCACCAGGGGCATGTCTCGGTTCTCAATCGCACCGAGAGTGATTTGCCCCAGCCCCGCCCGACCAAATACTGTTTCGGTCAGAATTGAGCCGCCTAATACGCTGGCCAGCAGCGTCCCCGTCAGCGTCGACACCGCCAGCGAGGCATGGCGCAACGCATGCCGTAAGCGCAGCGCAGTTTCACTCACCCCTCGCGTACGCACGGTCATGGCGAACGGCTGCGAAAGCGCCTCCTCCAGCCCATCACGCAGCACCTGGCTGAGTGTCGCAGCCAGCGGCAGGCTGAGCGTCACCACCGGCAGCACAAGGGCGATCCAGCCATCGTTACCGGTCACCGGAAACCATTGCAGTTTGAAACTGAAGAGGCTCAACAACACGATACCGATCCAGTACACCGGTGTGCTAAGCAGCATCAGCTCCAACCCGGCAAGCAGAGACCGCAGACGCGGATGACGTCCGGCTGTCAGTAATGCGTTAAATACCGCCAGTACCAGTGCCAGCGCCAGGGCGCTGACGGCCAGCGGCACCGTCTCTTTCAACGCTGCGCTAATCACCTGCACAACAGGCTGGCGATACTGATAACTCACGCCAAGGTTGCCCGTCAGCGCCTCGCCACAGTAGCGCAAATATTGCCACCACAGTGGCTTATCCAGGCCGAACTGGCGGGTCAGTGTCTCGCGAAAACTATCATCCACAACGCTGTTGGCGCTGCCTATCAGAATTGCCACAGGATCGCCGGGGATCAGTTTTACCGCAACAAAGGTCAGCGTTGCCGCACCCCACAGCACGGCGAAAATGGTCAGCAGGCGCTTGCCTGCTGCCAGCAGCTTAGCGTTGGATCCAGACATCATAGAAATTCGGCTTCGCGTTCGTGGCCCAGCTAATGCCCTGCACCTGTTTGGCTTTCCCTAACTGATATGCCGGGATGTAAATTGGCACCGCCCAGGCCTGATCGATAATCTGGTGCTGGATGGCATAGTAGATGCGTTTACGCTCGGCTTCGCTGGCACCGACAGCGGTTTCCAGTTGGCTATCCAGCGCTTTAACGCGGCTGAAGTTGTTCCCCTTCGGCGGAATATAATTGGAATGGAAAACGGTACGCAGGATGTCCGGCTCCGGGCGAACAAAATAGTTCGAGATAATGTCGTACTGGTTAGCCGCCGTGCGGCTGCTGAGAATGCCTGAATCCACCGGATCGAGTTTCAGTTCAAAACCGGCTTGTTTTACCTGGTATTGAATTGCCTGGAACAGCGTCACGTCAGCGGCTTCGACATCGTTTGAAGAGTAGGTAAATTGCACAGTAAGGCGTTTACCCTCCTTGACCCGGTAGCCTTCGCTATCGGTTTGCTGCCAGCCGGCTTCATCCAGAAGACGGCGGGCTTTTTGCAGATCAAACCCCCACTGGCTGGCAATGGCCGGATCGTAATCCAGCGTAGCGGGTCCAAGAATATTGTCGGCAGGTTTCAGGATGCCAAAGAACGCGGCTTTAACGGCAGTAGTGCGATCGATGGCGCTCTGGAAGGCCTGCCGCACTTTCAGGTCGCTGAAGATCCCTGTGTCGCTATTCAAATAAAGGACGCGCGGAACGCCGGGGTTTTCCCTGGTGATCACATCCAGCTTCGGGTTATTTTTTACCTGCGCATAATTCACCGGCGGAATGGCATCGATCACCTGTACCTGCCCGCTATTCAGCGCGCCAAGACGTACCGCTGACTCCGGCAGGTACTTAAATTCGATCTTATCCAGCCATGCCGGGCCTTTATGGGTGGCATAGCCCGGGCCCCAGTTGTAATCGGCGCGCTTGCTGAGTTTACTCCCGCTGCCTTTGACAAACGATTCGAGGATAAAGGGACCGGAACCGACCACGGTATTGCTGGTATTCGCCGTTTTCTGCAGATAAGCCGGTGACTGAATACCGAGATACGGCAAGCTCAGCCCCTGCAGCAGCGGTGCGAAAGGCGTTTTATAGCGGATCACCACGGTGTACTCATCTGGCGTAGTGATCGCGTCAATCGGCCCCAACAACGATTTGGAGTAACTGGAGGTGGTTTTCGGATCGAGTATGCGTTCAAAGTTATATTTTACCGCCGCAGCATCCAGTTTCGTGCCATCACTAAAAGTCACATCCTTGCGAAGATGGAAGGTGTATTCGCGGTTATTGTTTTTAATTTCCCAGCGTTCCGCCAGCCATGGTGTAAAGCTGTTATCTTCCGCCTGGCCGACCAAAGAATCCACCACGTTACGCGTAACCAGAGCGGTGACGGAATAAGCGGTAATAGAGGGGTCAATAATCGGGGTATCGCTGCCCAGAGCGACCGTCAGCACACCCCCCGCGACAGGTTTATCCTGTGCGTGAGTGGTGAAGCTGGCAGTAAGCGTTAGCGCGGAAAGCAGACTGATGCGCAATAAACTGTTCTGTGAATAAATGCTTCGTTTCATCCCTTTTCCTTGGCCTGGTTTTTGTTAAATATCTGGCAATTAAAGTCCATTGTAGGGGGAGAGCCGCCGTCGAGTAACGATGGATAATTTATATCTATTTCTGAAAATAGCTTTTACTTCAGGGGGAAGAAAAGAAAAAAGAGAACCCCGAGCTACAGGCTCCAAATAAAATAATATAAACTCTCTACCGCCATTATTTCTCTCAAAAGAGTCAGAAGGCAGCCAAATTACCCCTCCGACTTTATTAAGATAAAAATGTGAAATAAGAATCGGCATTAACGGTAATGGTAAGTTTCGCCAACAAGACGCAGAACGTCGAGATATAACCCGTATTCAGGAGACGCCGCGTCCGGCGCCCCCTGTGATCCACCTCGCGGCTACTCCTCGTACGCCGCGTGATGGAAATCAATTTCCCACTGCAGCACCTCGCCGTAAAGCGCCGATAACGCCTGCTTTTCGTCTTCACTCAGCGCCATGGCGCAGCGGTCGAGTTCGTTTTTTAGCCAGAGAGCCTGCTGATAAAATTCGTCCTCCGCGTGCATTTCCACCCAGCGTCGTAAATCAGCATCGCTCTGATAATGTTCGCTCGCCCGTCGGCACCAGAAATAGTACATCCATTCCGCACCGAACATCAGGGTCACAATCTGCTCATAGCTGCCCTCGTGGGCGGTCCGCAGCATACCGTCGCGAAAGCGCCGTACCCCGGGCAAATCATCCGGGTACTCAGCGGGATCGATCTGCCGCGCTGACAACACCTGTTCAAACCACGCGATCTGTATATCAACCAGGGCATTCAGCACGCCAATCAGCCAGCGCTGTTGTTGAATACCCGGCGCTTTGCTGACCCCGAGGGCAACAATCGCGATTGCCGTCGCGACAAAGTTGCCCTCAAACACCAGATAGCGGTTGAAGACGACTGTCGGCAGACGATCCTGTTCGATATCAGTCACAAACGGGTGCTGCTGCATCGCCTGCCACGCCGGTTGATGTTCGCGCAGCAGGCGTTCGCTAAACGCTTCCATTAAGCTTCCTCCAGCGCGGCCTGCGCGACCGACATAAAATGCTTCACCCGGGCCAGCTCAACATCGTTCCACCAGACGCCATCGACCTTCATTGTACTGGCCACAATGACCCCCTGAGTCCGCCCGAGGATCTGCTTCACGTTAGCCGGTGTCACCCCGGAGCCCACCAGGAGCGGTAGTTCCGTCGCCGCGCGGATCTCGTCAATTTCCGCCATCGTGGCGCTATCGCCCGTACGCTGGCCGGTGGCGATCACCGCGTCAGCCTCGAAGAAATCGACATCGCGCGTCAGTTCCTGAATCGAACGATCGGCGACAATGGCATGGCTACCGTGCTTAACGTGGCTATCGGCAAAAACGCGAATATGTTCAGCGCGCAGCATACTGCGGTAGCGCAGCGCCTTAGCGGCCGCCCCTTCTATAAATCCTTCGTTGGCGATATAGGCGTTGGCCCACTGGTTGACGCGGACGAAATCGGCGCCTCCCGCCAGGGCGATCGCCATTGCCGGGATCGCCGCGTTAGCCAGAACGTTAATGCCCAGCGGCACAGCAAAACGTTCACGAACTTTCTCGGTAATGACCGCCATCAGCGCTGAGGTTTCATGGCCGATATCCTCAGGTTTAGAGAAAGGAATATCGCCATGGTTTTCAATAATCAGACCATGAACACCGCCTGAAATATAATTTTCAGCATCACGAAGCGCACGTTCAACAATATCCGAGACTGATTTTCCTCGATATTTTGGCGAGCCAGGAAATGGGTCGCAATGAATAACACCAATAACAGCCTTGCTTCGTAAAAAAATAGCTTGTATTGCATTCGTTTTTTCTGCTGAGATAGCAATCATCTTATCCATCCTGTTAAGGGAACACTATGCGTGTTTACGTTACTGGTAATATTACCGTAGATGAAACCTGGTCCATTCCGGATATACCGAAAAAAGGGGCTTCCATTCACGGCGTTAAAGTGTCGCAGGATATCGGCGGTAAAGGCGCGAACCAGGCGATTATATTATCCCGCTGCGGAATAGAAACGCGTTTAATTGCCGCCACGGGAAACGACAGCAACGGCGCGTGGATCCGCCAACAGATAAAAAATGAACCACTGACGCTACTACCCGACGGCCATTTCAATCAACATAGCGATACCTCGATTATTTTAAATAGCGCTGATGGCGACAACGCCATCATTACCACTACGGCGGCGGCCGATACATTCAGCCTGGATGAAATGATTCCGCATATGGCGGATGCCGTCGCTGGCGATATTCTGCTACAGCAGGGCAATTTCTCCCTCGATAAAACGCGGGCGCTGTTCCAGTACGCCAGAAGCCGCGGCATGACGACGGTATTCAACCCCTCACCTGTCAATCCTGACTTTTGCCATCTCTGGCCGCTCATCGACATCGCGGTGGTCAATGAATCCGAGGCCGAGCTGCTCCAGCCATACGGGGTGAAAACCTTAGTGATTACCCAGGGCGCCGCAGGCGCCTGGCTGGTCCAGGAGGGCCAGCGTCAGTTTTGTCCCGCCGTGCCCGCCGAGGCGCTTGATACTACCGGCGCGGGCGACACGTTCCTCGCCGTCATGTTGGCCTCCGCCCTGCTGCGCGGCGTCGCGCCGGATGCGCTGGCGCTGGCGCACGCCAGTCGCGCTGCCGCCATTACCGTTAGCCGCCGGGGGACGCTCAGCGCGTTTCCCGGCAGCCGTGAGCTCGCCGCCCTGTTAACCACGGACGGCGCGCGCTGACCTACTTAAACAGCGGACGGTATGAATCGACGTTCGCTTTGGTCACCACCGTCGCCGGAACCAGAATGGTTTTCGGCACGGTTTTACCCGACGTGATGCTGTTCAGCGCATTCAGGGCTTCGGCGCCCATCTTTTCCGGGTCCTGCTGCAGTACGGCGGTGACGTAGCCGCCGTCCATACCGGAAATCGCCTTCGCCGTCAGATCCCAGCCAAAGACTTTAATATCTTTCTGCCGCCCCTGGTTTTCTACGGCGGCGATAGCGCCGAGCAGCGCGGGTTCGCCGGTGGCATAAATCGCTGTCAGATCCGGGTTACCGGTGATCAGGTTTTCCGCCGCGGTCATCGCTTTATCCTGCACGTTCTGCCCGTCGACCACGTTAGCGATAGTAATCTTCGGATTGCTTTTCAGCGTCTCTTCGAACCCTTTCTGCCGCTGGTTCTGAATGGCCGAATTCAGCGCACCGACAATACCCAGTCGCGCCTGGCCGCCCATCTCTTTCTGCACGTAGTCCACGAAGTATTGACCGATAATTCTGCCGCCTTCAATATTATCAACGCCGACCTGAGCTGCCTGTGGCCCGGCCGGTAATACGGCATCAATCGCAATCACCGGAATGTTTGCGGCGGCGGCTTCTTTAACCGCTGGCATGATCCCGTTAACGTCGATAGCAGCAACCAGAATGCCTTTAACGCCTTGCTGAATATAGTTTTCTATCGCGTCGTTTTGCGCCACGGGATTATCGTTAGAGTTAAAAATAACTAAATCCTTGCCACTGGCTTTGGCCGCATCCTGTGCGCCTTTATTCATCAGATTAAAGAACAGCGCCTGTTGGTTGATTTGTACCAGCGCATAAGTCGGACCGGCAGCGCTGGCGGCAGAAATAAAACTCATTGATGCCAGCATGGTCGTGGCGACAGCAAGTAAACGCAGTTTTCCGGTGTGAAATAACATCATCAGTATCCTCGTCGGGAATAGTTGATAGCCAGCAGAGTTCCGCGCCGCATGCGAACGCAGAAGGATTATTTTTTTGGCGGGCAAATATCGTCTATATCGCCAGAACAATCATTGAACGTTCGGCGGATACCTGCTTAATGTCATCCCGGCAACCGGTCCGTGTCGGTGCGCGACTGGAATAACTTAAACGGGGTTGGGAATGACTTCCCGGATGATGCGGTAAACTGCCTATACAATTCTCTGCTGATTAAAATTTGTCAAGCATTTATTTTTGGTGATTGTTCGCAGAGAAATTGCTGTATCCACCGCGCTTAACTATGTTACAGATAGCCGATTCTGGCAGAAATGGCGCAGGAAATGAGTATAAAACGCGTATTGTTATCCGATGTGGCAAAGCTGGCGGGGCTGTCGAAGGCGACCCTGTCGCGCTATATGAACAACAGTATTGTGCTGCCGCAGGACACCATCGACCGCATCGAAACCGCCATTCGCGAACTGGACTATCGCGGCAATAGCCTGGCACGTCGTCTTAGCAAAGGCGGCAGCGAAACGCTTGGCCTGGTGCTTCCCGATATTACCAACCCCTTCTTTGCCGAACTTGCCGACGCTGCCGAAGAGGCTGCTTCTGCCAGCGGCTACAGCCTGGTGCTGTGTATCACCCGCAACAACCCGGAAAAAGAGTGCCAGTTCATTCGCTGGCTGGATACCTGCCAGGTCGACGGTCTGCTGTTCACCACTAACCGCCCCGATAATGGCCTGCTGCGCAAGGAAGTCCAGCGTCACGAACGCATTGTCCTGCTGGATGAAGATATTCCCGGCAGTAAGGTACCGAAAGTGTTTGCCGATAACGTCCAGGGCGGGCGGATCGCCACCGAAAAACTGATCGCCGCCGGGCATCGCCATATCGCTTTCGTCGGTGGCCCGGACAAGCTGATGAGCGTCCGTGAGCGCTATCAGGGCTTTTGCACCGCGATGGAGCAAGCGGGCCTGAGCTGGCCGCCCGAATGGGTGATGTATGGCGACTACCAGCGCGAGTTTGGCCAGCAGGCGCTGCGGTACCTGTTCAGCCAACCGGTTCGCCCCACCGCCGTCTTCGCGGCCAGCGACTATCTGGTGCTCGGCCTGCTCGATGGCTTGCGCGCCAGCGGGCTCCAGGCGCCGGAGGCGCTTTCGTTAGTCGGCTTCGATGACGCCAACTACGCCGATTTTACCCAGCCGCGGATCTCCACTATCCGTCAGCCTGCCCGCGAACTGGGCCGCACCGCGGTGAACATCATGATGCGCCTGTTAAACGACGATCAGGATATCCCTGCGGAAACCCGCCTGCCGGTTGAATGGATTGGCCGCGACTCGATCAAGATCTGTTAAGCCCGTCCCAAAATGGCGCAAAAGCGCCCGCTTTTGGCGCAAAAAACGATCAATTAACAATTTATTCACTATAATCAGTAAACCGGTTTACCGGATTGTATTCAATTAAGTGTATTGAATACATAAGGTTAAGTTACAGGGCTGCTGTGTGGTTCCTGCCCTGGCACGGATGCTGCAATGTTCTTACTGGCGAACAAATATCTTACATAGCGTTTGTCCTGACTGCCCTGGCGAGTGCTCTATTCCGCAGGTAAACCGGTTTACTAGATTGTAAACCGTGTCGGATAGAGTCCCTCCCGCAGGATGGCGAACATTTTCCCGGCCACAGCGATGGGAGTTATCAGATGCAGCAGCCACAAACTACCCCGCCAAGGGTAGAGATGATCAATATCACCAAGACCTACGGGTCGATACGCTCATTGCGCGGAGTCAACCTTGAGCTGGCCCCGGGCGAAGTGCTGGGCTTAGTGGGCGATAACGGTGCGGGGAAATCCACCCTGACCAAAGTGCTCTCTGGCGCGGTGATCCCCTCCAGCGGCACGATTCGTATCGACGGTGAACAGCAGCAGTTTACGAATCCGGCCGATTCACGCCGTTGCCATATCGAGATGGTCTACCAGGATCTGTCGCTCTGTGACACGGTCGATGTCGCGGGCAATCTGTTTATGGGCCGTGAGCCGATGAAATCGGTCCTCGGCATCCCCTTTCTCGACGAGGCCAAAATGCATGCCGATGCCAGAGAGATGCTTAAAGGGCTCGGGATCTCCATTCCGGATACTCGCCTGCTGGTGCGAAATCTCTCCGGCGGCCAGCGCCAGGCTATAGCCATCGCCCGCGCCGCGGCCTTTGACCCGAAAGTGCTGATTATGGATGAACCCACCGCCGCGCTGGCCGTCGCGGAAGTTGAAGCGGTTCTGGAGCTCATTCGCCGCGTTTCCGCTCGCGGGGTGAGCGTGATTCTGATTACCCACCGCCTGCAGGACCTGTTCCTGGTCTGCGACCGGATCATGGTGATGTATGAGGGTACGAACGTCGCCGACAGACGGGTGTCCGACACCAGCCTGAGCGATATCGTTAACCTGATTGTGGGCGAAAAATTCACCGCCCGCTCTGCGGCAGCACATTGAGGTAACAGGATGAGTATCATGAACTTAAGCAGCTCACGCATGATCCAGCATTCGCTGCCGCGCCGCCTGCTGCATAACCACTCAGGCGTGGTCAGCATCGCGCTCTTTTTCGTCTTCTGCTGCGTGGTGTTTTCGCTGATCACCAGCAACTTTCTCACCGGCACCAACTGGCTCAACATTATCCGTCAGAGCGCCCCGCTGCTGATCGTCGCGACGGCAATGACTCTGGTCATTACCACCGGCGGTATCGATCTGTCGGTAGGCTCCACCCTGGCGCTGGTCGGCGCACTCTCCGCTATCGCCCTGAATAGCTGGGGTCTGCCGTGGCCGGTGGTACTCCTCGGCGGCCTGCTGCTCGGCGGATTCGTTGGCGCCATCAACGGCTTCTTTATTGCCTATGAAGGCATTCCGGCGTTCATCGTCACGCTCGCCACCCTGGCCGTAGTTCGCGGTATCGCGCTGCTGGTCACCCAGGGCTACTCGATTCCGGTGCCGGCTGACAGCCTGTTTACCTTTATCGGACGCGCGTGGGTAGTTGGTATCCCCATGCCCGCGCTGATCGGCATGATGATACTGGTGATCGGGCATATCGTTCTCAACCATATGCGCTTTGGCCGCTACGTGACCGCTATCGGCGCCAACGCCGAAGGCGCGCGGCGCAGCGGCATTAACACCAAAGCGGTCACCATGAAGGTCTATATCATCAGCGGAATGGCCGCCGCGCTGGCGGGGATGATCATTACCGCACGCCTCGGCAGCGGCTCTTCCAACCAGGGCGAAGGCTTTGAACTGCAGGTCATTGCTGCCGTTGTGCTAGGCAGCACCAGTCTGTTTGGCGGCTTCGGGACTATTATTGGCACGCTGCTGGGCGCGCTGTCGATTGCGGTCATTCAGAACGGGCTGATCCTGTCGAATATTTCGCCGTTTTACACCCAGATAGCCACCGGCACCATTATCCTGCTGGCTATCTGGCTGAACACCCGCATTCTCAACCCGACGCGCTCCGCGGCAAAAGGATAGCTGATGAAAGGATCAATTTTTCGCCATCCCTCCCCGCTGCCGGTTGGCGTCAGCAGCGGTTACGTAATGACTGTGCTTGGCCCACTACCGATTAACGAAATGGGCGTTACTCTGATGCATGAGCATATTCTGCTGGATGCCTCCGGCAAATGGGTACCGCCCTGCTGCTGCAGCGATCGCCATCTTGCCGAAATGCCGGTGAAAATGGAAAACCTCGGCGAACTGTCGCTCAACCCGCTGATGAGCCGCGATAACTGTCAGCTGTTTGATGTCGACGTTGCGATCGACGAGCTGACTAAATATCGCGCCCTTGGCGGAGAAACGGTGGTCGACCCGACCAATATCGGCATTGGCCGCGATCCGAAAGCGCTGGCGCGCATTGCGCGTCTGACCGGTCTGAACATCATTATGGGGACCGGGCTCTATCTGGAGCCTTCGCACCCCGAGTGGGTAAAAATCAGCAGCGTCGAACAACTGACCGAACGGCTGATTTACGATCTTGGCGGCGCGGAGGAGAAACCGGAGGTGCTCGCCGGACTTATCGGCGAAATCGGTATCTCCAGCCGCTTTACGCCGGATGAGGAGAAATCCCTGCGCGCTGCGGGTCGGGCCAGCGCCGCGACCGGCGTGCCGATCGAGGTCCATCTGCCTGGCTGGGAGCGGCTGGGCCATCGGGTGCTGGATATTCTCGAGCAGGAAGGCGCCGATTTACGCCATACCGTGCTGTGCCATATGAATCCCAGCTTTGCCGATAAGCGCTACCAGCGCGAACTGGCGCAGCGCGGGGCGTTTCTCGAATACGACATGATTGGCATGAGCTATTACTACGCCGACGAGTCGGCGCAGTCGCCCTCCGACGAGGAGAACGCCCGCGCGATCCGCGAGCTGATTGACGACGGCTACATCCAGCAAATTCTGCTGTCGCAGGACGTCTTCCTGAAAACCATGCTCACCCGCTACGGCGGCCACGGTTATGGCTACATACTCAAGCATTTTGTTCCCCGTCTGCGGCGCCACGGCGTCAGCGGCGAACAACTTGAAACCTTAATGATTGGAAACCCCCAGCGGGTCTTTGGCGGATAAAAGGAAACGTCATCATGCAGAAAAAAATCTTACTGGTCGGTGAGTCCTGGACCAGCACGTCAACGCACGTTAAAGGCTTCGACCAGTTTGCCACCGCCACCTGGCACACCGGCGCAACGGACTTTCTGGCCGCGCTCACCGACAGTCCCTATGCCATTACCTATATGCCCGCCCACGCGGCGGCGACCGACTTTCCGCTGACGCTGGAAGCGCTGCAGGAGTGGGATGCGATTATTCTCTCGGACATTGGCGCCAATACGCTGCTGCTGCATCCGGACACCTGGCTGAAGAGCCGCCGAACCGCCAACCGTTTAACGCTCCTGCATGATTACGTGGCCGGCGGGGGGGCGCTGATGATGATCGGCGGCTATTACAGCTTCCAGGGAATCAACGGCGGCGCGCGCTACCGCCATACCGCGGTGGAGAAAGTGCTGCCGGTACGCTGCCTGGCCTGGGACGATCGCATTGAAACCCCGGAAGGCTGCTATGCCGAAGTGACGGAATCTCACCCCCTGTTTAACGATATTCCGGGCGAATGGCCGTGGCTGCTGGGCTATAACGAAGTTGAAATGCACCCGGAAGGCAAACTGCTGGCGAGCGTGGCCGGTACCGGTCATCCGCTGTTGGCTGTTCGCGAATATCAGCAGGGTCGTTCGCTGGTGTGGACCAGCGACATGTCGGCGCACTGGCTGCCGGAAGAGTTTGCCAAATGGCCCGGCTATCGCCAGCTATGGATTAACTGCCTCGACTGGCTGACGGAACGCCGCTGATGACCACGACCCTTGAGCTCGCCCGGCAGCTGCTGGGCTTTAACACCATTAACCCGCCGGGCAGCGAAGCTGACTGCATGCGGTTCTTCGCCGACTGGCTTGACGATAGCGGTTTTGAGGTTTCGCTGTCGTCGTTCGGCGAGGGACGCTGCAATCTTATCGCCAGCCTTCCCGGGGCGAAGAGCGATAAACCGCTGGCCTTTACCGGACATCTGGATACCGTCCCGCTGGGAAATGCCCGCTGGCAGTACGATCCTTTTGGCTCGCAGATGGAAGACGGGCGTCTTTATGGCCGCGGATCCAGCGATATGAAAGCGGCGATAGCGGCGTTTGCCGTCGCCTGCGTTCATCAGCGGGAAGCGATCCTCGCCGGACGCGGCGCGGTATTGCTGATAACCGGCGGAGAAGAGACCGGCTGCGACGGCGCGCGGGCGCTGATCGCCTCCGCAACGTTGCCGGAGGTGGGCGCGCTGATCGTCGGTGAACCCACCGCCAACTATCCGGTTATCGGCCATAAAGGCGCGCTCTGGCTGCGCTGCGAAACGCGGGGGAAAACCGCCCACGGCGCGATGCCGGAGCTGGGGATCAATGCTATCTATCTTGCGGCGGATGCGTTGGGTAAGATTCAGCATTTTTCGCCAGGCGCGCCGCATCCGCTAATGAAGCAACCCACCCTCAACGTCGGACGCATAGAAGGCGGACTCAATATTAATTCCGTACCGGACCGCACGCGTTTTGATGTCGATATCCGCAGCGCGCCCAATTTACAGCACGCCACTATCCGGGAGCGCTTGACGACGCTGCTTGGCGAAAGCGTCACCGTCTCCACGCTGGTCGACCTGCCCGCCGTCCTCAGCCGGGAGGATCACGCGTGGATTAAGCAGGTTTACCAACGCTGTCAGCCGCTGCACGCTGAGCCGATTGCGCCGCGCGTGGTGCCCTACTTTACCGACGCCTCGCTGCTGCTGCCTGCATTGGGCGATCCGCCCTGTATTATTCTCGGCCCCGGCGAGCCGTCGATGGCGCATCAAACCGACGAGTACTGCCTGCTCAGCCGACTGGCGGAGGCAGAACAGCTATACGGTGACATTATTCGCGACTGGATGGCATCACCGCCCGCGACGAAAGTAAAAAATGAGTGACACTGTCACTGAAAGCGCGTGCCATGCATTCAGCGTTTGAATAATTTCGCGGAATAACAGAGGATAACCGCCTCGTACACGACGGTATCCCCACCAGCAAGGAGGCTTAGCATGTCCGTGAAAACCAACGCTGTGCTCGTTTGCACCCTCTCTTTACTTCTTTCCGCCTGCTCGGGTGGTGCTTCTGCGCCGGACAGCGCCGAAGACGCTAAAATATCGGCTGAAGTGGATAAGATACTTCGCGATTATCAAACGGGTTCCGATACTTCACCCCAGGCCAATGCCTCACGCTATCTGGCGCGGATCCAGGCGGCTATCTTCGCTAACATAGACCAGCCGGCCTCCTGGCAAGGGCAAAAATGCTCGGTGCGCTTTACGCTACAGCGTGACGGGACAGTGCAGGATCCGACGGTCGAGAGCGGCGATCGGCCATTCTGCGCGCAGGTGATGTCCGCGCTGAAAAAAGCCAACATTCCGCCCGCGCCAGACGAAAAAACCTATCAAACATTCAGTCATGTCGTGCTGGACGTGAAGCCCTGAGCTTGCCCGCAGAAATGGCCCCGGCCATCACCAGGGCCATTTCGAACAAGATAAGCTGACAGCCCTGCTTAACAGACGCTTTTTGGCGATCAGCGAGGAATGATTCAATAGTAACAGGCTGGCGCAAGCCTGTTTTTTTTCCATTCTTCAGGATCGTGGCCGGGTATGAATACCGCATGATATCGCTCGGTAAGCTGACGCAGCTTTCGCACTGACTGAGCGACATCAGTAGCAGACGTCATTAGCCCCGGGAGCGCCTTCTCATGGTAATGATCTAAGGTATAAGCCGCATCAATCGCTAGCGTAAAATTTGTACCACCGGGTAAGCGGATAAGAAAAGATTGATGGCCTGGTGAATGCCCTGGGGTGAAAATACACTGCAGCGTGCCATCACCGTAAAGGTCATAGTGATCATCGGACAACCCGTTCAGAAATAGCCAGTTAAGTTGGGGACGATCGAAATCGCGTCGGCAATAGGCTCCCGAAGTAAACCAGTCAGGGGCAAAGGCATATTCATACTCTTGCCTCTGGACAACATGCGTAGCATGGGGGAAGCGACCAATTGCTCCCGTATGATCAGAGTGCAAATGGGACAGGACCACATAGCGGATATCCTCAGGAGCAATGCCAATCCTCTTAAGTTGTTCCACGCAACCCTGTTCTTCTGACATCACCGGTTTAAACTGCTCTACAGTACTTCCCCAATAACCGCTGGGATCTTTCAATCCTTCGACAGCCAGACCGCCGTCAATCAGCGTAAACCCATCCGGATGGGTCAGCAGAAACCAGGGAACAGGGATCTCATAATGCTCTCCCACGCCCTGATTCATCCGGATATGCTGATATCGACAATGCTGTGTTCCTGACTGGAACATGAAAAGCTTTATCTCTGGCATCATTATTTTCCACTAATAAATCAATTAAATAGATTGAAATTTAGCCTGACTCAGGCCTTGAGTCTGGATTTTTCATCATTTCGCAGGAAAGCAGTAGATGCCTGTCCCCACTTACATTTATCGGTAAAGCCAATATAATTGGTGAATGGATCTCTTCTCAGCAATGCGCATATTTATCAGGGTGGTTGAACGGGGCAGCATGTCGGCTGCAGCCCGCGATCTCGGCATTGGCCAGCCCGCCGTGAGTGAAAGAATAGAAAAACTGGAAGCACATCTTGGGACACGTTTGCTTAGGCGCAACACGCGTAACATGTCTCTAACGCACAGCGGTAACGTGTTTTATGAGCGAAGCAAAACGGCCGTTCAGGCGGCAGAGCATGCTCTTTCTGTGAATGAGGAAAATCAGGGGCTGCAAGGCAAAATCCGTATTGCCGCGCCCTATTCCGCCGGAGAAAGCCTGCTGATGCCTGCATTGTTGCAGCTTCAGAACGAGCATCCGGAGCTGCAGGTCGATGTCATTTTTAACGACCGCGTCATCGATCCCGTCACCGAGGGGGTCGATTTATCACTGAGGTTAGGTGATGTCTCCGAAGGCTTTTTTGTCGCACGTCCGCTTGGCGCCGTGCGCAGAGTGCTAGTGGCCTCTCCGGCTCTGCTGGCGAAAATGGGTCATCCTGACACGCCGGAAGCGCTGACAGATTATCCATTTGCTGCTGTTTCCGGTGTATTCGCCAGTAATCGCATTCAATTGATCGCTTCCGAAGATCAACTCATTAATGTTCCCGTCAATATTCAATTTCAGTCCACGCACTGGCGGAGTGTCCTCTCCTGGTTATTAGCGGGACATGCCATTGGTGTTTTGCAAAGTCCGGTTTGCAGAAAAGAAATGGAACACGGCGCGCTCATCCCCCTCTTAAGCCACTATCCGATCCCGCCATTTAGTGCCTGGTTGCTCCATCCACCGGCTGGGATGATGTCGTATGAAACGCGAATTTGTGCCTCCCTGCTGGAGGGCTATCTCAGAGATTTGTTGCTTGAGCCGGCCGGCTGAATAAAACAGCGCCGCTCTGGCGCGCTGAAGATGGCCTCTTGTTAATGACTCAATCTCTGATGCATGAAATCAATAAGCGCTCTTGTTTTTGCCGGCAAGTAACGCCGATCTGAATACAGAGCGAACAATTGCAAGGGGGCTGCCGATTGTTCAAATTCAATCTCGATTAACCGCCCATCATCAATATAGGGTTGGCAGGCTTGTTTCGACAGGATGGCAAAACCGACACCTGAGATGGCCGCTCGCCCTGCCATCTCTCCGCTGTTGACCCGATAACGACCGTTAACCTTAATCGTCTCGAATCCGCCCTTTTTATTCACAAACTGCCAGGGAGCGCCTTTAAGCGCATTCACCGTTGTAATACAGGGTAACTCTTCAAATTGCTGTATTCGAGAAGGCGTGCCATAACGCTGGATGACGGAGGGGGCCGCAACGATGGTGCAAGGGATCGTCACCAGATGACGGGCGATGTAGTCACTGTCATCCATCTGACCACGGCTAACAATGACAGCTAAATCCAGATCATCTCGCAGGGATTCATAACCCGACAAATTTGTGACGCAACTTATCTCCAGATCCGGATGCTGACAGGCGAAATCAGCAACAACAGAGCCCAGCAATACAGGACCGATTTCATTGGGAATACAGATACGTAATGGCCCCTTGAATTGCATTTGTCGCAACGTTAATTCGGTTTCAGTTTGCTCAAGTGCTTCCAGTAATGGCTTCGCCCGGGTATAGAGTAGATGCCCCGCCTGTGTGAGTTTCATATGTCGGGTACTGCGCTCAATGAGCTGAAGGTTCAGTTTGTCTTCTAACTGAGAAATGCAACGGCTCACATTTGATGTCGGCATTTCCAGGGCTTTCGATGCCCCGACAAAACTGTCTCGTTCCACCACAGCAATGAAGATTTTCAGCGCATTAAAGTCAAGAACTGGCCGCATCAACTATCCCACATATGATAATAATGAGTGCCATTTTTACCACCTAATCGACAAGTTTGATAGCAGTTAAGCTAGGATATCTTTCATCCACAGGTCGCTTGCTATGCCACTGGTCACCACAACATTTAATCAAAAGACGCTCATTCGGATTGCTTTGGTAATCGCTTTTGTCCAGTTTACTAATGCGCTGGAATATATGATGTTCAGTCCTGTTTTTACATTTATGGCTGCAGATTTCGCTGTTCCCGTCACCTTCTCAGGCTATGTATCCGGTATGTACACATCTGGAGCCGTCCTGTCGGGAATTATCGCCTTTTACTGGGTTGACCGTTGCAATAAGAAACGTTTTTTAATTGCCAATATGGTACTGCTAGCCATGGCGACACTGTTGACGACATTGACCACCAGTTTTCCTCTTCTTCTTACATTGCGCTTTTTCGCAGGACTGGTTGGCGGTACGACAATGGGTGTGGGGATCACTATTTTGATAAACCACACGCCGGCTGATTTGCGCGGAAAAATGTTGGCGACGGTGATTGCGTCATTTTCGATGGTCAGCATCGTGGGGATGCCCGCTGTACTATTTTTGTGTACTCATTACGGTTGGCATGTCGCGTTGTGGTTAATCTGTACACTGTGTTGGTTGGCATTGCCGCTGATCGTCTTCATCATACCTCAGGATCCCGTCACTTTCGACACGTCCCACGCGCTGCCCCTCGATGTAGATACTTTACTGTTTGCTTCCGGTAATGCGCTGGTACAGTTTAGTCCAATGCTGATCATTCCTGTCCTGGCGCCATTAATGACGCAGCTGTTGGGGGCTTCCCAAGGTCTGCTGCCCTGGTTGTTCTTCGGCGGGGGCCTGGCGGGGTATCTGTCTACCAGAATGACAGGCGCATTAGCCTCTCGTGTTTCTGCTTTGAGTTTGGCGACCGGGTCGACCCTCGTTTTTATCCTGAGCTTACTGATACCCCTGATGGGCTATCCGCATCCAGCGCTATTTATTACGTTATTTCTCGGCGCAGCTTACAGTCGTCTGGTGTCATCGTCGGCGGTGACGATTCAGTTTCCTGATAACAAGCAACGAGCGGGATTCTCTTCATTACAGACATCCATGATGTATCTGATGACAACTGCCGCATTTTTCCTGTCTGCTTTTTTGTTACCCGACCATCGCATGGCGCTACAAAATATGGACATGCTGTTGGCGGTATGTGCAATTACCGCATCAGGAACCCCAATTATTGTCATCGTTTTGCAAAAGAAACTGGCTAAACGTACGTTCGAGCCCGATCGTTACAGCACTGAGTAGTACTCCACGGGTTGCTCATTTTTTAAGACAAAAACAGGGGCATACGCCCCTGCGTGACTACCGCCGACTCATGGCCAGCTTCGCGGCAAACAACAGAAACAGGCAGCCGGTTGTCCGATCCATCCATTTCACCACGGCTGGTTTTTTCAGGATGCCGGCGGCATAGCGAGTGGCGGTAATCAGCGTTAACGACCACAGCGTCCCTATCAATACATGGATGGTGACCAGGAGAAAGGTCCAGTTGATCGGTGAATGCCCGGCAGGGATAAACTGGGGCAAAAACGAAACGTAGAAGACGCCCATTTTGGGGTTAAGCACATTCCCCAACATCCCACGCAGAAACCAGTTACTCGTGGAATCTGATTCGGCCGGGTGGGTGTTAAATTGCTGGCGTGGTCGCAGGAGCAACTGGATGCCCAGCCAGCAAAGGTATCCTGCTCCGCACCATTTCAATAAGGTATAAGCCAACTCAGAAACCGCCAGTAGCGCACCTAAACCAAAGGCCACCAGCGCGCCCCAGATAAAGCACCCGAGATCGATGCCTAACGCGGCATGCAAGGCTTTGCGTCCCCCTTCAGCAGTCGCCGTGCGGAGAATAAGAGCGGTATCAAGACCTGGCGTCAGGGTAAGCAGTGTAGCAGCGAGGGTGTAAGCAAGAAGTGAATCAGTGACGAGCATTTCCTGTCTCCGAAAGAGACAAGGCTACTGAAGCATTCACATTTTTGCAACAACAATGTTCACCCTGCTCCACTTTTACCCAGCCGTCTACCTGACGCAACTCAGCCCATAACTAAGGGCCCCTCGGTTATGGGCTGAGTTGCAGGACTAGCTCAACGCCATTGATAAAATAATACAGGGGTAAGTTAGCTCACTTTAATATCATTAAGGTCGATATCCTCTTCTTCGTGATCATGAGTAACCAGCACATCACGCGGAATATCTTTTTTGATGACAGCATAAACCGTGGCGGTAACAACAATATTCACCAGCAGGGCCATAATGCCAGCCATCGGGTGTGACATGGTGGGGATCATCAGTACCCCACCAAAAGGCACCGTGGCATCCGCACCATACACCATGGAGACTGCGCCACCGCACGCGCCACCGATGGCCGCGGCGGCGATACCGCGGACGATATCGTTCATGACGATCGGGATAGAGCCTTCAACGATATTAACAATCCCCATTGGAACCGCCGATTTTAAGGTTTCCACTTCTTCACTGTTATAGATGTTCTTACGCAGAAGCTTAGCAATGAAGAAAGCCAGGCCGAAACCAATAGGCGTTGCGGTGTTAACTAACTGAAGCGCGGTAATCGGCTCATTTATTCCCTGCGCCTGCAGCGTGAGAACGAAGGCAAAGCATGTCTTATTAAGCGGGCCGCCAAAGTCAACAATACACAGAGCGCCTATCACTGCGCCCAACACAAGATTCGATGACGTGCCCATACTTCTCAGGAAAGATGTCAGCGCTTCCGTAAAGATACCGATAGGCGTACCAATGATATAGACCATAATCAGGCAGCTGATAATGGAGGCAAAAAAGGGCACGATCAACGTTGGCATCAAACCGCGAGCCCAGTCAGGCACCTTGACGTTTTTAATGATCGCCAGCGCGATATAGCCGGCAATGTAGCCACCGATCATCCCGCCGATAAAGCCTGCGCTGATGGTGTTCGCCGCCAGCCCGACGACAAATCCTGGTGCGATGCCCGGCTTGCCAGCAATCGAGCCGGAAATCCCCACCGCAATGACCACCGGCAACAGCCCAAGCGCCTTAGCGCCCAGAGTGGCCATCGCCTGCCATAAATCAAATTGCCCCGGCGTTAACGTGTCCTGCACCGTTCCACCAAGCCCCATGCCGATGGCAATAATAAACCCAGCACCACAGACAATGGGGATCAGAAATGAGATAGCGGTCAGCAGATGCCCTTTAGGATTTGCTGCTTGCCATATTTGTTTTAGAGACATAAATTACGCCCTTAAGTATAGAGTCAGCAGGCCGAAATAAAATTATGAATTGACTATTTCACTGAGTTTTTCAATCAGTTTATTGGGGGATTTCACTGCCGTTTCCGTGGCGACTTTGACCACTTTCTTACCCGCAAACCGTTCTTCTCCCGTCACTTTAACATCCGCGGCAAGCAGAACAATATCTGCCATGGCAATCTCATCAGCGGTTAACTGATTCTCAATGCCGATGGTCCCTTGGGTCTCGATTTTAACGTTATGACCGGCTTTTTTGGCGGCTGTTTCAATTTTCTTTTGAGCAATATAGGTGTGTGCAATCCCCACCGTACAGGCGGTAACTCCGACAATATTCATCACGATTCTCCGTTAATTCATTTAATAATGATATAAAAGAATGTTAACAACTACATATTACGCTTCGGTGCTTTCAGTTTCTGAATTGAAAAGCGCAATGATTTTATATGGATCAGATTCAACCAGTAATTTAGCGATAATGTCTTCGTCGGCCAGTGACCCGGACACTTGCGCTAACAGGCGAATATGAGTGGCATTTTGATCCACCAGGCAAACCGCAAATAAAATAATACAGCGAACATCGCTGCCATCCATGGTCTCCCAGGGAATGGTATGTTGCGTGCGTCCGATGGCTAATGCGGTACGGGAAACACCGGAAGATTTGCCATGCGGGATCGCAATATGATTTTCAAAACCGGTAGAGCCTTGCTCCTCACGTAACCAGACATCACGAATAAAGTCCTCCTTATTAGTCACCGCACCATCCTGTACTAGTAAATCGGTGAGTTCTTCTATCACCTCTTCTTTCGTTCTGGCGGTCATATTTAACTTGATGTTTTTAACATTAAGCACTGTCGAAATATCCATAATTCACCCGCATTCATATAGAGTGGTCGTTGAATAACAGAGCAGGCATCGCTGGCGTGATGCAGGTCTTTTAATTTTTTATAAATATATGCTGTGGTTCGTAAAAAAAATTAATTAGGCAGCGACGGTTTCACGCTGGAAAATCTCGATCATTCTGTCCCATGCCTGGCTGACATCCTCATGTAGAGAAAACAGACCCGATGTCCCTACGATAAAGACATCCACACCGGATTCGGCAATCTGGCCAAACGTTTTTGCATTGCAGGAGCCATCAATTTCTGTCAGATAGTGATAGCCATTATTTTTGCGCATACTGATGAGCTTTCTTATCTTGTTCAGCGATTCAGGAATAAACTTTTGTCCGGCATAGCCCGGATCAACTGACATGACCGTCACTTTATCCAACAGGTGCGCATATTCAGCAATACTTTCAGCCGGTGTCGCCGGGTTCAACACCACCCCGCATTGCTTGCCTGCATCCTTGATCTGATTCAGCAGGCGGAAAATTTTGTTATTCGCCGTCTCGGGATGAAAGCTAATGATATCGGCGCCGGCCTCGAGACACATGGGAATAATATCTTCCGGATGGTTCACCATCAGATGGACATCGATGGGAACGGTAGTGATTTTTTTCAGGTTCTCAATAAAAAAGGGAGACAGTGTGATATTGCGGACGTAATTACCATCCATTATATCAACGTGATAAAAATCCGCTTTTTTATTCATTGCCGTGATCTGTTCTTTGAACTGCGTTAAATCCATGCACATCAGTGAGGGTGAAAATTTCGCGCTCATAAACCATCTCCGATAATAAATAGTTAGTTAAACATTGCGATAATATGCCCCAGAACGATGCCGACAACGCCAAAGTCTGCATCGCCAAAGGTTGTAGAACCCAGGCCCATATCTCCCATCATTGGCAAAAGGATGGCCGGCAGGAACGAAATGAGCAGGCCGTGGGCAAATGCCCCCACCACTGCCCCGCGACGTCCGCCAGTGATATTGCCGTAAACGCCAGCCGTTGCCCCGCAGAAGAAATGAGGAACCAGCCCTGGAACGATGACGCTCAAACCGAACAGCGGGCAGAGAAACATGCTGACCAGGCCTGCAACAAAGCTTGCGAGAAACCCGACGATGACGGCATTTGGAGCAAAGGGAAACACCGTCGGGCAGTCGAGCGCCGGCTTCGCATCTTTCACTAATTTGTCTGCAATACCTTTAAACGCTGGCACAATTTCGGCAATCACCATCCGCACACCGGCGAGGATGATATAAACCCCCGCAGCAAAAGTGAGGGACTGAATAATGGCGAAGATAATAAAATTCTGACCGGCACTCAGTGTCTCCTCGACAAAGGTTTTGCCCGCGACGACCACCAGCACCAGGAACAGAATCATCATGGTGAGAGAGATGGCCACCGACGAGTCGCGAAGAAAATTGAGTGACTTAGGCACTTTAATTTCTTCAATCGAGGGGCTACCTTTCCCGACGACTTTGCCCACCAGCGCGGAAAGCAGATAACCAATAGAGCCAAAATGGCCGAGAGCCAGATCGTCGGTATTGGTAATTTTACGGGTAAACGGCTGCAAGATCGCCGGAGAGATCACCATCATCGCGCCGAGAATCACCGCCCCGATGGCCACCACCCACCCCCCCGACAATCCCCCGACTGACAAGATCACCGCCAGCATAGCTGCCATATAGAGCGTATGGTGGCCTGTTAAAAAGATGTACTTTAATGGCGTCAGACGCGCTAGGGCGATATTGATCAACATGCCCAACACCATGATTGTGGCGGTTTCCGTGCCATAATTCTTCTGCGCCAGCGCGGCCATCGCGTCGGTGTTAGGGACCACCCCCTGAATATGAAATGAATGTTCAAACAGCTGGCTAAAAATGGTTAATGTATAGGCAATGATACCGGCGCCTGCCGTTAAAATAACAAAGCCCATGATGGTTTTCAGTGTTCCTGAAATAACATCTGAAATTCCTTTTTTTTGCAACAGCAGACCGATCAGAGAAAACAATCCAACCAGAATTGCCGGTGTCCCTAACACATCATAAATAAGGAAATGAAGCATATTAAACTCCACGATTCAGAAAGCCGTTGCTTAAATGTGTTCTGCTAAAATCTCTTTGATTTTATTGTTGTCGAGTAAATTACTTAATCCAACAACCTTTGCGGAATGACCAACTAAATGTTCGGCAATATCGTTGGCGCTCAGAATAAGGTCCGCCGTTTCGCTTTTCGCTGACGTCAGGTCGGTATGCGCGACTTCAGCCTCTTTATTCATTTCGGCAAGAATTTTTTTGACATTCATTTCAACGATAAAGCTGCTGCCTAAACCATTGCCGCAGACGATGAGTACTTTTTTCATTCTCTTTTCCTTCAGTCAATAACAGCCTGAATTGCCTTAATATCATCGGCTTTTAACAATCGTTCTAGCTTTTGCTGATCGCTAAAGAGTTCTGCCAGTTCACCGATCATCGTGATATGTTCATTCCCGGAACGAGCGCATAGCATAATAACCACGTATACCGGGTCGTTCTCCGTTGAGCCAAATGATATGCCCTCTTTAATATGAAGGAGCGATAATCCATTCCTCAATGCACCTTGTTCAGGGCGGGCATGGGGCATTGCTAATCCCGGGGCTAATAGATAATAAGGCCCAAGTTCTTCATGGCTTTTCAAAATCGCCTCAATATAGTGCTCTGCCATATACCCCTGCGCCAGCAAAGGTTCTGCTGAGAGTCGAACGGCATTTTTCCAGTTATCTATTGAGTTAATGACATTAATTTTATCCGGGGTTAACCAGTCTCTAATCATATGCACTCCCGAGGGGTCCCATGTGCTGAACTATAAACAGCTAAATAAAATGCAACTGTGATACACCTCCCAAAGTTAGCGCTAACAAGTAAAAATGTTAAAAAATGAGTTACCGCTAACACTGGTTATAATGTGCTTTCCCCCTCGCTGTGGTAAGTTATAATGTGTATCAACGATTTACTTTTGTTACTTTTTATTTTTCAAACGGTTGGTGATCCTGGTGAAGAGTCTAGACGCAGACAATAGCCCGAAAGAAAAACGTCGTAAGGGAACTGGGAAGATAACCCTGACCGAAGTGGCTGAGTTTGTCGGCGTGAGCGCCATGACCGTCTCGCGTGCGCTGAGAATGCCTGAAAAAGTCAACCCTGACCTTCGCGACCGTATTGATGCGGCAGTAAGCCAACTCGGCTATGTCCCCAATCTCCAGGCGCGTAATCTGGCGTCGGTCCATTCCGATCTCATTCTGGCCGTCGTCCCCACCTTCTCTTCGCCAGGTTTTTTGCCGGTGTCGGAGGCGTTACAAAAGATCCTGACTGAACGCGGCTATACCATGATGTTTATGGAATCCGGTCATGACGGCCAAAGCGAACAAAAAACGTTTGAAAAAATGCTCGCCTATAACCCGGCAGCGATTATTCAGTTTAATATCGACACCATTGAGAGCTGTGCCCAGCTGCTGGCCAACGTAGATGTGCCTATCCTGGAAATTGGCGCGTTAAATACGCAGTCTGTTGGCATGTGCATCGGTGTGGATTACGGTAAGGCTGTGAAACAGATCGTGACCCACCTGGCGGACGCCTCATTAAAAAATATCGCGTTACTGTGTACCCCGGCCAACAATACAATGTTTCGCCAGCTCCTGAGCGGCTGGAATACGGCGATGCTGGCCCTTAACCGTTCTCCGCATCGGGTAGTGACCACTCATTTGCCTTCCACCATTGCCACAGGGGTGAATATTTTCAAGGATATGATGATCACCTGGGGCGATCTGGATGCGCTAATTTGCACATCGGATGAAATGGCGTGTGGATGCATGATGGCCTGCCACAGCGCCGGGATCAAAGTGCCCAATACCGTAGCCATTGCGAGTTTAGGCGGCGGGGTATTATCGACAGTCTGTTCCCCTGCCCTGACAACCGTTGAATTTCACTGGCATGACATTGGGGTGAAGGCCGGGAAAGCGCTTCTCGACCTGCTCAACGATAAACCTTGTGAAAAGTTTATTGAAATTCCGTCAGTACTCAAAGTCCGGGCCAGTACCGCGGTATAACCGCCATCCGTGGCTTGCTCTATCGGCACCCCCCGTTTATCGCTTCAACTCGTCCTGCCACAGCGGGGATGACGCCAGCTGCTGGCATACCGCGTCGATAAATACCCGGGTCTTGGCGGGAACCAGCGTGCCGGGCGGCATCAGGGCATAAACGCTAACCCGCGCCGCGCTGCGCCAGTCGGGCAGCACGCGGACCAGTTCCCCGCACTGCACCGCCTGATTAACCATCCATCCCGGCAGCAGTGCGATCCCGGTTGCGCGAATGACCGCCGTCAGCAGCGCTTCACTGATATTGGTGGTGAGGGGGCCAGATGGCGTCACCTGGATATGCTCCCGACCATTCTCGAGGATCCAGTAGGGCCAGTCCGGATGGTGGGTAAAGCCGAGACACCGATGGGCAGCCAGTTGCTCAGGATGAGTCGGTTCACCGTAGCGTTGCAGATAGGCCGGCGAAGCAATCAGCTGGCTGCGAAACGCCCCCAGCTCGCGCCCGGTTAAGGTACTGTCCCGCACGTTTCCCAGGCGGATCACCGCATCAAACCCCTCCGCGACAATATCGACTCGTCGATCGAGAAAATGGGCATCAAGGCGAATATCCGGATACGCCTGCAGGAAATCAGGAAACATCGGGGCAATCAGCTCCCGGCCAAAGGTCACCGGCAGTGAGACCCGCAACGTTCCCTGCGGGGTGGCAGCAAAGTCTCCTACTTCCCGGCTGGCGGCGCTGAGCTCATCCAGCGCCGTGCGGGCGCGCTGCAAAAACCAGGTCCCGGCTTCAGTCAGCGTTATGCTACGGGTGGTACGCACCAGCAACCGGACACCCAGTTTTTTTTCAAGGTGGCTGACCCGGCGGGAAATCACCGATGCATCCCGCTCCAGCCTGAGGCTGGCCCCGATAAAACTCCCTGCCTCAGCCACACAGACAAACGCCATCAGCTCATCAAAATCATCGAACATGATTCCTGCACCCTGCACATTAATTATTTGCAAATAAGGCTAATTATCAGCGATCTGTTGGGCTATTAACATAGCGGCTCTTCAACCTACAGTGAGAGCAGACTATGAAAACGTTTTTGAGTATTGGGTCCGGTCCTGGGATGGGAATGGCGACGGCCTCACGATTTGCCGATGAGGGATTCCGGGTAATACTGTCCTCTCGCAATAAAAGCAATGTGGCGGCGCAGGCCGACCAGTTGAGAGCGGCTGGATTTGCCGCGGAAGGCCGCGTGGCGGACGCCAGCGATATCACCAGTATCGTGGAACTCATTCGTGAGGTAGAGGTGGAAACCGGCGGCGTGGATGTGCTGCATTTCAACGCCGCAGCCATGCATGACGGTAACCTGGAGACCCAGTCGGTGGCAGGCTTCATCGAGGATCTCACCACTAATATTGGC
This sequence comes from Klebsiella sp. HMSC16C06, assembly GCF_001808325.1. Lineage (NCBI taxonomy): Bacteria > Pseudomonadati > Pseudomonadota > Gammaproteobacteria > Enterobacterales > Enterobacteriaceae > Klebsiella > Klebsiella sp. HMSC16C06. Next base: position 265,254 of record NZ_KV792984.1, on the reverse strand, counting down.
GCGGTATATGCCGCCATCAAAGCGGTCACTCCGCGGATGGCCGCGCGTGGAGAAGGCGCGATCCTGCTGACTGGCGGAATGTTTGCCACTCAGCCCCACCCGGAGTATCTGACGCTGAGCGTCGGCAAAGCCGGGCTGCTTAACCTGACGCATGGCCTTTTCCCGGTATTGTAAGCGCAAAATATTCATCTTTCCATCGTGACGGTGGGGGCCTACGTCACGCCGGGCTCCGCCGAAGCCCGGGAGATTGCCGATCTGTTCTGGCAGCAATACCGCCAGCCATCCGCGCAATGGACAGCGGAAGCGTTTTATCCCGCCCCACACCATCAGTAACCCTCCCCGGCCGTCGCCTGGCGTCCGGGAGCCATCGCCCGGACGTGCGGAAGAAACGTCATCCATCGCTTGCTTTCCCTGTCACCTCGGATCAGGATACGACGAAATTCATGGAGGCTATGTGATGAAATATTTTATCGGTATGGCGGTGACGTTATTGTTAAGCACGCCGGTGCTGGCGGCGGGCGAGCTTGAGATTAACCAGTCTCCCCTGACGCTGGTGTTGAGCGATCAGAATCAGGCACGGGTCTCTTCCTGTGCCGATTTCATTGCGCTGCGCAAAGCGGGAGAGACCGTCGATGCGCTGCCCGGACTTTCCGACCCGGATGGCCGTGCGGCGGAAGCGGCGTTATTCTCCTGCTGGCTACAGGCCTACACCATCGATCATACGTTATTCCCCTCTGCCGCGCCGAAACCAACCCTGGCTGAGGTGGTTCAGCACTTTCCTGCCAGCGCGGCGTTTATCGTCAGCGATGACGAAAAGCAGGACGTCGCCAAAAACTATGTGGGGAAAACCATCGCCGACTATACCCCGGACCTGAAAGCCAGGGACGATCGTCTGGAATCAGCGGCCAGCGCCAGCGGTTATGTGCTGGATGAGTATTATGCGTTTACCGATAAGCAAGGGCATCAGCTCAACATCGTCGCTCTGGTGGGCTACGCCATCGGCGGTACGGCGAGCGTGAAAAGCTACTATCGCATCGATGACACGCACGCCCGCGTCTGGAGCATCACCCTGCTCGATGAGAACAGCCCGTTATAAGCGAGGGTTCCCTCTGCGGCGCTACCGCAGAGGATGTTCCGTTTACCTGGCCAGCCACTGACGCCAGCCGCCCCAGGCGGTGATCTCCGTGGCATCCCCCAGCCCGGCGGCTTCGCAAATAAAGCCCGTCACCCATCGGCCGTTGGCCAGCTCAACCTGTCCCAGCCCCAGCGGCGCGGGAATAGCGGCCAGCAGCGACCCCACCTCGGCGCTGGGTATCTCCCAGACTTCCACCGCTATCGCCGCGCCGTCGCGCTCGTCACGCACCATCGCCGGGCGCTTGCCATCGGCGAGAGCGTACAAACGATAGCGTGGCGCGCTGTGGGTCGCCTGCAGCAACCGACCGCCCCGCGCCAGCAATTGACCGTTTAAGGGCAGACCGGCCAGATGCGCACCGCATACCGCCAGTGCCATCCGGTCATGGCCTGCGGAATGCGCAGGCGGCGGGCTCTCCAGCCGCGCGCCGCCTGCCAGCGGCAGCCGCTCCGCGCGCTGGAAGGCGTCGGCCAGGCTCAGCAAATACTGATCGGTAAACGCCCGACCAAACAGCGTGACGCCGGAGGGCAATCCGTCAGGCATAAACCCGCACGGCACACTCACCGCCGCATAGTCCAGCAGGTTCATAAAGTTGGTGTAGTAGCCCAGATCGGCGTTGCGGGCGATCGGCTCCGCCGCCAGCTCGTCGAGCGTTACCGGGCGCGGAAAGGTTGGCGTCAGCACGCAGTCCAGCGTATCAAGGATGGCATCGCACTGCGCTTTATACCCCTGCAACTGATACATCGCCTTAAAGGTCGCCGTCGCGTCGATATCAGGCGCTTTCGCCAGCACGTCGCGAATCACCGACAGCACGGCATCCGGCTGCTGCTCAATCAGCGGTCCGGCCACCGCATAGCGTTCAGCAACCCACGGTCCGTCATACAGCAGGCGGGCGGCGGCCAGAAATGGCGCGAAATCGATCGCTACCGGCACGCCGCCGAGCGCCGTCAGCCGCTGCACGGCCTGGGCGAACAGCGCTTCGCTGGCGCGGCAACCGAGGAAGTTCAGCGTCTGCGGAACGCCAAAGCGAAACCCGGCGGACGGCCTGCCAAAGGCCTGCCGGCTGTTCCACTGGGGATTGCGGCGGCTGTAGCTATCCTGCGGATCGGTCCGGGCAACCAGCGCCAGCAGTTGGCTGGCCTCGTCGGCGGTAGCGCTGAAAAAGGTCACACAGTCCAGCGTGCGACAGGCAGGGACGACCCCGGCGGTGGAGATCACCCCTTTCGTCGCTTTCAGCCCCACCAGGTTATTCAGCCCAGCCGGAACGCGACCGCTGCCGGCGGTGTCGGTCCCCAGCGCGAAGCTGGCGACACCCAGGGCTACCGCCAGCGCGGAGCCGGCGCTGGAGCCACCGGAGGGGTAAGCCGGGTGGTACGCGTTGCGGCAACGTCCGTACGGCGAACGGGTTCCGTTCAGGCCGGTGGCAAACTGGTCGAGATTGGTTTTGCCCACCGGCACGGCTCCCAGCGCAATCAGCTGCGCGACAATGGTCGCGCTTTGCGTCGGCCGGTATGCAAACGCCGGGCAGGCAGCGGTCGTGACGATCTCCGCAAGGTCAATATTGTCTTTGATCGCGAACGGCACGCCGTACAGCGGAAGCGTCTCTGGCGAATGGCCTTCCAGCGCCGCGAGAAACGGCGCCTGCTCCGCTTCGCTCAGGAGATGGATAAACAGATTAAATTCGGGATTCAGCGTTTCCGCCCGCTGGCGGATCGCCGCCAACAGCGCCCGCGGCGTGGTGTTTCCGTTACGATAGTTCGCCGCCAGGGTCGCCAGGCGTAAATCAAACGTCTGCTGCATCATGCCTTCTCCTCAATAATCACTGCCACCCGTTGCCCGGCACGCACCGCGCTGCCTGGCTGCACATTGACCTGCTGAACCCTGCCATCGCACGGCGCCAGCAGCGGGATCTCCATTTTCATCGACTCAAGCACCACCAGCACATCACCGGCGCGCACCAGACGACCGGCCTCGGTCTGTACCTGCCACAAATTACCGGATACCGGGCTTTCCACCCCCTGCTCGCCCGGTTGCAGCGGCGCATCGCCCGCTTCTTCTGCGGCGCTCTCCTGACTGTCGAAATGGGCCTGGCCGCTGGCGATCCAGCGATCGCGTTCGGCGTTAAACGCCCGCTGCTGATGGGCGCGAAACGCGTCAATGCTCTGCGCCTCGCGAGCGAGAAATTGCTGGTATTCCGCCAGCCGCAGCGTGCTGTGTTCGATGCGCAGCGGATAGCGACCGAGCGGGAAATCGCGGCGAATCTCCAGCAGTTCATCGGCCGAAACCGGATAGAAACGCAGCTGATCGAAAAAGCGCAGCAGCCACGGCTTGCCGGCAAAATCGGCCACCTCGTGATAGCGATTCCACATCTGCAGAGTGCGGCCGACAAACTGATAGCCGCCCGGGCCTTCCATGCCGTAGACGCACAGATACGCCCCGCCGATGCCCACCGAGTTTTCCGCCGTCCAGGTTCGCGCCGGGTTGTACTTGGTGGTGACCAGCCGATGGCGCGGATCAAGGGGCGTGGCCACCGGCGCGCCGAGATAGACATCGCCGAGGCCCATCACCAGATAGCTGGCGTCAAACACCGTGTTCCATACGGCCTGCTCATCCGGCAGATCGTTTATCCGGCGAATAAACTCGAGGTTGCTTGGGCACCACGGGGCGTCCGGGCGGACGGTGGTCATATATTTGTCGATCGCCTTGCGGCAGGCCGGATCGTCCCAGGAGAGCGGGAGATGCACGACCCGCGTTGGAACCTGCAGATCATCGCTCATGCAGACCGTGGCCCACTCCCCGCTGACCCACGCCAGCAGGGTCTCCAGCGCCAGCGTTTCCGGCTGGAAATGCAGCTGCAGCGAGCGGATCCCCGGCGTGATATCGATGATCCCTTCCCGGGCTTGCCCTTCAAGGGCCTGCATCAGGGCATGGATGCGAAAGCGCAGCACCAGATCCAGCTCCGCCTCACCGGCCTCCAGCAGCAGATGGGTATCACCGGAGAGGCGCGCCACCAGGCGTTTGTCGGCGTCACCGCAGGTCATCACCACCGGCGAGGTGAGCGGCACAGGCTGCCAGGCAACGTCCTGCGCCTGCAGGGTCGCCAGCTCCGCGCGACGACCTGCCGCCAGCCGCCGGGCGGTGGGGACGTCCACCGCCACAAAGCGCACTTTATCCCCCGCCTTAAGCTGGCCCAGTTGCCAGAGATCGGCTTCGATAACCGTGACCGGGCAGACGAAGCCTCCGAGGCTTGGGCCGTCCGGCCCGAGGATCACCGGCATATCGCCGGTAAAATCCACGGCCCCCACGGCATAGGGGTTGTCATGAATATTCGACGGATGCAGCCCGGCTTCGCCGCCGCTGTCACGGGTCCAGACCGGCTTAGGCCCGATCAGGCGCACGCCGGTGCGGCTGGAGTTAAAATGCACTTCCCAGTCGGTGGCAAAAAAGGTCGCCATATACGCCGGGGCAAAGAACTCCGGCGCGCCGTGGGGACCATAAATCACCCGCAGCGTACGGACGTCCGTCAGCGCGGTGCGCAGCCCTGCGGGAAGCGCCGCGCCTTCCCCTGTCTCAACCAAAGGCGCAAGATGCAGCACGTCGCCAGCGCGTAGAGCCCGTCCGCCGTGGCCGCCAAACTGGCCGAGGGTAAAGGTGCTTTTACTGCCCAAATAATCCGGTACCTGAATACCGCCGCGCAGGCAGAGATAGCTTCTGACGCCTGGTCCGTTTATTGCCCCCAGCCTGAGGGTCGCCCCCGCCGGAATAGTGAATACGCAGTTCATGTCCTGCCCGGCGCCATCGAGCGTGACGGTGAGCGGCGCGCCGCAGATCACCGCCTGTACGGCGGTATTAAATTTCAGGGTGGGTCCGCTAAGGGTGATCTCCAGCGCGGCGTCGCCCTCGGCATTGCCCAGCAGACGGTTGCCCAGGCGCAGCGCCCGGTCATCCATCGGGCCCGAAGGCGGGACGCCCACCGCCCAGTACCCCAGACGTCCCGGATAGTCCTGGACGCTGGTCTGGGTGCCAGCGCTCAGAACCTCCACGGTATCGGCCCGGTAGCGCAACTGCTCCAGGCAGCGGGTCCAGGGTTCTCCGGCGGTAAACGGTGCAAAGCCGAGGATCTGCTGCAGGTATAAGCAGTTGGTTTCGACGCCATACAGGCGGGTCTCCGCCAGGGCCTGCGCCAGGCCGGCGATTGCCTCATCGCGGCTGGGGCGCCAGACGATAGCTTTCGCCAGCAAGGGGTCGAAAAACGGCGGCACTTCACATCCGGCTTCCACCCAGCGGTCGATGCGCAGCGTGGCGCCGTCCGCCGGCGGAAACCAGACGTCGGTTAACAGTCCAGGCGAAGGCTGAAACTGGCGGCCAGGATCTTCGGCGTAAATTCGCGCCTGAATGGCATGGCCCCGGGGCTGTAGCCCGGCGGCCAGCTCGCTCAGCGGCGGTAAATCCCCTGCGGCCAGGGCGATCATCCAGCGTACCAGATCCACGCCCCACACCTGCTCCGTCACGCCGTGCTCCACCTGCAGGCGGGTATTGACCTCAAGGAAATAGAAGCGCTGCGCCGCGCTGTCGTAGACAAACTCCACCGTCCCGGCGCTTCGGTAGTTCACCGCTTTCCCGAGAGCAATGGCCGCGCTACACAGCGCCTGCGCCATCCCTTCCGGCAGATTCGGCGCCGGGGTCTCTTCAATCACTTTCTGGTTACGCCGCTGCAGCGAGCAGTCGCGCACGCCGAGGGCGATAACCTCCCCCTCACCGTCGCCGAAGATCTGCACCTCCAGGTGACGGGCGCGTTCGATATATTTTTCGAGAAACACCCCGGCGTCGCTGAAGTTGTTTTGCCCCAGCCGCTGCACCGTGGCAAAGGCCTCGCTCAGTTCGCGGGCGTCGCGGCAGACGCGCATGCCAATCCCCCCGCCGCCCGCCGTGCTCTTGAGCATCACCGGGTAGCCCACCGCCTCAGCCGCCTGGCAGGCTTCCTCGCTGTCGGCCAGCAGTTCACTGCCCTCCAGCAGCGGCACGCCCTCCGCCTTCGCCAGCGCGCGAGCGGTATGTTTCAGGCCGAAGGTACGCAGCTGTTGCGGGGTCGGGCCAACAAACGCCAGTCCCGCCGCCTCACAGGCTTCGGCGAAGGCGGCGTTTTCCGACAGAAAGCCGTAGCCGGGATGGATGGCGCGGGCGCCGCTCTGCAGCGCGGCGGCAATGATCTTCTCTACCACCAGATAAGTTTGCGCTGCCGGGCCCTCGCCAAGGCTGAGCGCTTCATCCGCTTCGCGGACGTGCAGACTGCTCAGGTCGGCTTCGGCGTAAACGGCAACCCCCTTCACCTGCATGGCGCGCAGGGTACGTAAAATGCGGCAGGCTATCGCCCCGCGGTTGGCAATCAGTAAGGTATCAAACATAAGCGGAACTCACAGCGTAGCGGGTCGTCCCGCAACAATTCGTCTTTCCCTGAGGTCGTCCCCGGGGGAACCGGCGCTTAAACGTGGCGCGTCGGCGTGTGATTCAGGCGGTCGGCGCGAACGGCGAACAGCCGAAAGGCCAGCAAACGCCAGCGCTGCCAGCGGGTCAGTTCCATACCAGCACCTCGGCGGGGGTCGGGTTCCAGCCATTGCAGGGATTGTTGAGCTGCGGACAGTTGGAGATCAGCACCATGGCGTTACACTCCGCGCGCAGTTCAACGTATTTTCCTGCCGCCGAGATGCCGTCCGCAAAGGTCAGACCGCCCTCCGGCGTCACCGGCACGTTCATAAAGAAGTTAATGTTGGCGCCGATATCGCGCTTATGCAGGCGGCCATCGTGCAGACAGGCGCAGAGAAAATTGTCCCGGCAGCTGTGCATATAGCGCTTGTCGAGAGCGTAGCGCACGGTGTTGCTCTCCTGGGCGCAAGCGCCGCCGAGGGTATCGTGCCGTCCGCAGGTATCAGCCACGATGGTCATCAGCGGATGGCCGAGGTTGGAATAGAGCACGCTGCCGGCGGTCAGGTAGGCGTTCCCCTGGCGACGCAGCGTGCGCTGCGCATCGTAGCGCTCGCGCGGGTTGTCGGCGTTGTAAAACAGGGTATCAATCGCCTGATTGCCTTCGAGATCAAGCAGGCGCAGGGTTTGCCCTTTTTTAACCTCAAACAGCCAGGGTTCCCCGGCCGGGATCACATGGCGATAGACGGCCTCTTCCGGGCGTCGGTTACTGGTGATAACGGTCATGAACGCCTCCTTACAGGGCAAAAAGTTGGGTATTACGGAACGCGCGCTGATTCTCATCGCGGGTCAGGAGCGCCTGGATGGCCGCGTCCTCATCGTCGGCCTGATACCAGCTCAGCTGCACCGGACGGGGGGCATATTCTGTGGCCGGATCCTGGGGATGCGGCAGCGCGGTGAGCACCAGCAGGACGTCCATCGGGGCAAACAGCTCAACGTAATCCCCGGCGCGACTGTTGCCGGCAACAAACTGGAAACGGCCCTCGTCATCGACGGTGACTTTGCTGAAGAAGTTGACCACCATCAGCAGATCTTCCAGGCCGAGATCCCATTTACCCATCTCCACCAGCAGGTTATCGACGCCGTTGCGGTAGAAGCCATTACGTAATTCCTGGTAGCGTCCGGCGCCATATTTGTCGTGTGTCTCTTCGGCGTTAAGGACCCCGCCGAACGGATCGTGCCAGCCGCAGCTGTCGGCGACGATCCCGGCCAGCACCCGGCCCATATCGGAGTAGAAACAGTGTCCGGCGGTCAGGCGCGCGGTATGCTGGCCCTTGAGGGTATCCGGCAGGTTCAGGCGCTCACTTTTCTCATGGGGGTTGAGCATCATCATGCTGACGTTCGCCCCGCCGTCGATATCAGTCAGGCGCAGGATCTGCCCTTTGCGCAAAATCAGCGAGGTATGCGCCCCGCCGGGAAGCCGCTCTTCGCGCAGGCTGGGAGTGGCGTGAAAAAGTACGGTCATCAATTTATCTCCTTAATGCGTAAACGTTGGTGTCGCTACCGGTGGCCAGCTGCGCCATCCGCGCCTCATTGAGCGGGATATCGTAGGTAATGCGCGCTCCCCAGGCGTTAGGCGCCTGCGGATCGATGCGCACTTTGTCGAACACCAGCAGCCGGGTGCCCAGGTTGAAGCCTTCGGCCAGATCGTGGGTGACCATAAACACCGTCATGCGCGTTTCGCTCCACAGCTGGAGCAGCAGCGCATGCATATCTTTGCGAATGCCGGGATCCAGCGCGCCGAAGGGCTCATCGAGCAGCAGCACCCGCGGCTGCATCACGAACGCCTGGGCGATGGCCAGCCGCTGTTGCATCCCCCCGGACAACTGCGCCGGATATTTATCCAGAGCGTGCCCCAGCCCCACTTTCTCCAGCATGTGCTGGGCCTGTTGCCGGGCCTCGCGTTTTCTGCCGCCAAACAGGCGCCCCAGCAACGGGGACGCCGGCAGCTCCAGGCCGATGGCGACGTTATCCAGCACGTTGAGATGCGGAAACACCGAATAGCGCTGGAAGACCACGCCGCGGCTGCGATCCGGCTCCGCCGCCAGCGGCTGGCCATCAAGCAGGATCTCGCCACGGGTCGGTTTTTCCTGACCGAGCAGCAGGCGTAAAAAGGTCGATTTACCACAACCGGACGCGCCCACCATCGAGCAAAACTCGCCCTCTTTCACCTGCAGATTGATGCGCTCCAGCACCACATGGTCGCCGTACTCCTGCCAGATGTTTTTGATGTCGATAAAACTCATCCCCGGCCTCCTTCCGCCCATGGGAAACAGGCTTTGTGCAGCTGACGCAGCGCCAGATCCATCAGCCATGCCAGCAAGGTGATCCAGATGACATAGGGAATAATCACGTCCATCGCCATATAGCGCCGCACCAGGAAAATGCGGTACCCCAGCCCGGCGGTAGCGGAGATGGCCTCGGCGGAGATCAAGAACAGCCATGCCGAGCCCAGCAGCAGGCGCAGAGAGGTGATCAGCCGCGACAGCAGCTGGGGAAGTACCACCCGCAGCACCAGGGTCCAGCTATTGGCGCCGAGGGTCTGCGCCTTAATAAACAGCTCCGCCGGGATCTCCTTCGCCCGCTGCTCCAGGTCGCGCGCCAGCATTGGCGTAATGCCGATGACGATCAGCATCACTTTCGACAGCTCATCGAGGCCGAAGACGATAAACAGCACCGGCAGGATCGCCAGCGGCGGGATCATTGACACCACCGTCATCAGCGGCGACAGCGCCGCGCGGTACATCGGGAAGACGCCGGCGGCGATGCCGATACCGAGGCCGATCAGCGACGAGACGGCCAGGCCCGTCAACAGACGGCTCAGGCTGATCAGCGTATCGGCCCACAGCAGATACTCACCGCTGCGTTTGTCCGGGGTGAACGCCATCCGGTCAATGGCTGCCACCATCTGCGACAGGCCTGGCAGCAACTTGTCCTGCGGATTGGCTTCCAGCCGCACCGCCGATCCAATAAACCAGGCGGCGATCAGCACGACAAAAGGCAGCAGCATCAGCGTCAGGCGCATCCCCTTTTGGGGATAACGGTTAATGTGGCGCATGGCGTGGTCTCCCGGCGATAATCATTACAGCTGGCCCGCGGCGGCCAGCTTCAGGTAGCTGTCGTCAAAGCGCAGTTTGCGGTTGGCGGCATCGCCGAGGGTGACATTTCCCGGGAAGGTCATACCGATAAAGTCCGCGCTCTGCGCCCCTTCACCCAGCAGGCCTTTATCGAACGAGAACTGCGCCACTCGCTGCATCGTTTTCGCCAGATCCGGCGAGGAGATAAACGCCAGGGTGTCGCCAGGTGTCCAGAACAGATGGGTTGTTTTCAGCTGTGCCTGGTAGCCGGCAAGATCGGTACCGGAGTCGGCGGCCATGGCGCTCAACGCCTGGCTATCCCCGGCCTGCATTTTGGCCATCATTTCAAACCAGGCGCCGGTCAGGGCTTTGCCCAGCGCGGGGTTATCTTTCAGGGTCTGGGTATTCACCACCATCATGTCGATAAGCTCGCCCGGCACCTGTGAGGAGCTAAACACTTCGCTGGTTTGTGGGGTCTTTTTGATAACCGACAGCTGTGGATTCCAGGCCACCGCCGCCCGCACGCCGCTGGTGCCGAAGGCCGAGACGATATCGGCATCGGAGGTATTCACCACCTTGACGTCTTTTTCCTGCAGCCCGGCTTTTTCCAGGCCGCGCACCAGCAGATAGTGGGATACCGACAGCTCCGGGAGATACACCGACATCCCTTTCAGGTCGCTGAGCTTTTTATCCGCCCCTTTCAGGACCACCCCGTCGTTACCGTCGGAGTAGCTGCCGGTGATCAGCGCTGTGCTGTCGACACCGCCCGCCGCCGGGATCGTCAACGCGTCCATGTTGGTCATCGTGCAGCCGTCAAACTGCCCGGCGGTGTACTGGTTGATGGATTCGATGTAATCGTTGAGCTGGACGATATTGATCTTGATGCCGTATTTGCTGGCCCATTTATCAATGATCTTTTCGTTACTGATGGTTCCCCAGGGCATCCAGCCGGCGTAGATGGTCCAGCAGACGTTGAACTCTTTTTTGACGGCGGCAAACGACGGGACGCTGGTCAGCAGCGTCAGCGACAGGACAAGTGAGCGGAGGAGCGGCGATGTTTTCATGGTGGACCTCTGGTTAGCACGAGAAACGGAGCAGCGCGACACCCAACGGTGCTGCTGTCTCCCGGGCTTTTATCCCGCCGTGTAACCTCGCCGAGGTCGCCAGCTCTCGGACCAGACGTTCACCGCGGTGAACCGGAACCCTAGCCAGCTATTGTGTGATCTGAATTGTCTGTTGCGCTGCTTTCTGCCAATGTTCTTGCAAGCACCATGCCAGGAGCCAGAGGCCGCTCACCGCCGCGTTTCGCCGCCAGCGGACGCATCGATTCCCAAAAATGGGGAGTGATGTTGGGGCATTGCATGGCTTTGGTGCAGGAAAACGCAGAGCGCATGCGCCGACATTCTGTGAATTTGCCACGAACATTTCCCACGCACCGCGATGACCCATTTGCACCGCCTCAGTGCCGCCCATTCACCATGTCGCATCCCGTCAGTTACCACCTCATTACATTAACCTGCTGAATATAAATGATTATTTTATATGGCACGTTTAATGCTGTGCGCTTGTATACCGCGATGTGGACAAGATCGTATGCCGTATGGCCACAACACGTCGTCACTCTGCGGTCGCCACCTTCCCCTTTCCGTGAGGCATCCAGGGTGGATGCGTTTCACGGAAGCCTGCTTACTGAAAACGGAGAACAACATGACGACACTCAGTGAACCGTTGGTTACCCCGAAATATGGCAAATGGCGCCAGCTGGTGCTGGGTTTGATCTGTATGGCCGCCATTTCCAGTCCGCAATATGTCTGGACGCTGCTGACAAAACCCCTGGCTGCCAAACTGGGCGTGGGTTTGCCAGAATTGCAGGTCACCTTCTCGCTGCTGATCATCCTGCAGACCTTCTTTTCCCCTTTTCAGGGGCGATTAGTGGAAAAATTTGGCCCACGGCGGCTGATCGCTATTGGCACGGTGATGGCGGGAATGAGCTGGGTGCTTTCCGCGCAGGTGAATGGCCTGGCAACGCTCTGGCTGGTTTATGGCTGCATGGGCGGCCTCGGGACCGGGATCGTCTACATCGGCGTTGTCGGCCTGATGGTCAAATGGTTCCCACAGCAGCGGGGATTTGCCGCCGGCTCGGTGGCGGCGGGCTACGGGATGGGGGCCATCATAACCACCTTCCCCATCTCCCTGTCGCTGACCACTAACGGCCTTGAACACACGATGACGACTTTCGGGATCCTTTTCGCCCTCGTCGGCTTCCTCGCCAGTCAGGGGCTGAAGCTGCCGCCGCCCGCTGTCTCCCAGCCCGTCAGTCAGACGGTGGCGCAGAGCAGCAGATCGTTTACTTCCCGGGAAATGCTGCGCCAGCCGCTGTTCTGGCTGATGTTCGCCATGATGGCGATGATGTCGACTTCCGGGCTGATGGTCACGTCGCAGATGGCGGTGTTCGCCGAGGATTTCGGCATTAGCCAGGCGGTGGTGTTTGGCATGGCGGCGCTGCCGCTGGCGTTAACGATAGACCGCTTCACCAACGGCTTAACCCGGCCGCTGTTTGGCTTTATTTCCGACCGCTTCGGCCGCGAGCAAACCATGTTTATCGCCTTTGCGCTGGAAGGCGTGGCGATGATGCTCTGGCTGGCGTGCCGGGAAGATCCGCTGCTGTTTGTCCTGCTCTCCGGGGTGGTGTTCTTTGGCTGGGGGGAGATCTTCTCTCTCTTCCCGTCGACACTCACCGATACGTTCGGCAGCGAGCATGCCGCCACCAACTATGGCTGGCTGTATATTTCTCAGGGCATCGGGTCAATCTTCGGCGGCCCGCTGGCGGCACTGCTCTATCAGTACACCCACGGCTGGCATGTAGTCTTCAGCTGCGCGATTGGCCTTGATTTTGTCACCGCCGCCCTCGCGCTGTGGGTGCTAAAACCGTGGCGCGCGCGCTTTATCCGCCAGCACAGCTAACTGCAGCGCTGACAGAAGTGACGGCTCGCCCGTCACTTCACGGATATTCGCTGCGCAGCAGCGCGTACAGGTACTCATCGCCCCACTCGCCTTTAAAAAAGATATTCTGCCGGTAATGCGCCTCGCGACGAAAGCCCAGCCCTTCAAGGAGTTTGATCGCGCCGGAATTGCGGGTATCAACCACCGCCATCAGCCGATGATGGGCTAACTGTTCAAAGAGTAAGGCCATCACCGCCCGCATGGCTTCCCGGGCATACCCCTGATGCTGATACACCGGGGAAAAGGTCATCCCCAGCTCGGCCTGTCTGCCCTGATCGAAAAAGTGGATCCCCACATCCCCCGCCAGCGCACCGTTGGCCTGGATCTCTACGGCAAGCTGGAACCAGCTCTCATCCTCAGCAAAGGCCAGCGAACGCTGTTGTTCATAGAAGGCTCTCGCCTCTGTCATACCATATTGGGTCCAGCTCTGAAAACGGGCCACCTCCGGCAGGTTGCGATAATGGCTGAAAGACGGCAGATCTTCCGTTCTGAACCGGCGCAGCAGCAGCCGGGGCGTGGTCAGGGGTAACATCATCTCTTCTCTTCTTCTTAATGAGACAGGCAATCGCGGGGCCATCTTAACCTGCTAGCCTCAACCCAGCCATCGCACTTCCTTGTCAATTTAATATAAAGTTAAATTTCGATATTAAAATTTCACAAACCGATAAAACATTACAATAACAAATACGAAAAACAGGGGAACAAGCCAGAGAGGCGTCTTTGGAAAAAAGAGCCCTTGCGCCACGGCGAAGAGGATGGTCAATACAGCTGGGCCATAATATGAAATTAACGACCTGAATATTCTTCGCAGCAATCTTTTAATAAAATTCATCATAGTTATCGGATCATCCTGGTAATGATGTCTGTAATACCCTCATTCGATGCCTGTCCTGCTGTAACCGTCTCAGACTTCAGAAATAATGGCTATCAGAAAGTACATCATTCACAGCTTATGTGTATAAAGGTCCGAATAATACGCCGGTTCGGAAACATTAGGACATGACTTGTGCATGTCTACGCAATCTTGTTTTATTGAGGGAACCGACGCCGCATAAACCGCGGCTGATTTACTTTTTGCCCGTCTGGCGGCAAGATCCGGCATAATGCACCGCTGTCGCAGGACGGCCGTGTCACCGGCAGTCGTGACAGCGAACCATTCGACAGGAAAACGCATGAAGCCAAAACAAGCGGACATTCTCCGCCACGCCAGCGCGCTGTTTAATCGCGAAGGATATCAGTCGCCCAGCATCGAGCGGATTGCTGAACATGCCGGCATCTCCAAAATGACCTTCTACCGCTATTACGCCGATAAAGAGGCGCTCATTCTGGCTATCCTCAAGCAGAAAGAGAGCGAATTTATGCAGGATTTGGCGCAGATCACGGCGGATAAAGCCAGCGCGCGGGAGAAGCTGTTTGCCGTGTTCGACTACTACCATCGCTGGTTTACCTGCGACACGTTCCACGGCTGCATGTTTACCCGCGCGCTGTTTGAATATGGCGCGTCATCGCCGGCGATCCGGGAGCAGTGCTCCCGATTCAAGTCGCTCCTCTGGCAGTTCTTCCGCGATATCCTCCTGCAGGTGTTAAAACCGGAACCTGCCGAGCGGGTCGCCATGATGATGGTGATGCTCATCGATGGCGCTATCGCCGCTCAGCAGGCCGAGTCCGTCGAATGCCGGGAGATCCCACCGGGGATCACCGCCTGGAGCGCAGCCAAAGCGCTTATTTACTCAGAAGGCGGAACGCTGTGAGATAATGCGCTGCCGTCCAGCGACTGCAGGGCCGCCAGCAGGCAATCATAGTAATCGTTGCAGGTTTGCAGGCGCAGCGCGGCGCCAAAGTAGACCTCCTCCATCGCCGCCGGATGTTTTTTGCCAATCGGCACAATTACATTGTTCAGCCAGCCATCCGCATGACCGATATCGACGGTGATATGTTCGGCATAGTAATGCACGTCGCGATCGGAAAGCCCAATCCGCCGACAGCCCGCCACCAGTTTTTCATACTGCGGTGGGTCGAGCAGCTCGGTCATCGCCATGACCCCCAGCGATTTGTAATAATGCTGACGGTTTACGCCGCCCAGCATAAAGGCGTTATACCCGGCCAGCCCCTGCCAGTCGTACAGGTGGGCAAAATGATTGTCCGGCAACGCGATATTCCGCCGCTTCAGTAAATCCTTATACAGATTGACGTGGGTGATCTCAGTGCTGCCCTGACCTATCTCATCCCACAGATTTTGCGCAATCTCAGCGCGGGTTTCCGGCAGCGAACCGACCAGCCCCATCGCCACAAGATCGAAGAACAGCAGATTCAGCGCGCTGTCGCTTTTGAAGAAATAGTCGATCTGCGCCGCGGAGGCCTCGCAGGCAAGGAAATCGAACAGCGGATGATGAGACGCCGGGTGCTGCTGGCATAAGGCGCGCAGTTCGTCGACGATATTGCCGGCGTTAAGCACCGGTCTCTGGCGGTGGAAACGTTTGCTTTCCGCCCGCAGCCACTCAGACTCAATGTAGTTTCTGATCCCGGAGAGCAGCGGATGAAACTGATTAGCTGCCGCTGGCGAGAGCGGGTCGGCAAGCCAGGACTGATAGAGGATGAACAACGCATGGTGAGCGCGCTTTTTGGCCTGTGGATCGTCAGCGGAGAAGGCGCGGATGCAGGTATTCTCAGTCAGATGCCAGGCTCTGTCGGCCACCAGCGGGTTGGCCGTCAGCTTCAGCGACAGCGCGTTGCTGTGCAGAAGCTGGTCAATTAACTCATCCAGTGCCAGCCTGGCCATCACCGCGGTCTGGTCACTACCAATGACCCCATTTTCTGTGTTACGCATGGATTTGTCCCTGTTAAATGCATGGCAAATATACGGTATAGTACCGTTCGCAACGCGGCAACGAAAATTTAGGAATAACAAATATCATATTGTAAAATAACTACTTTTAATAAATAAAACAAAAGACCACTATAAAAATATTGATATTATAAAATTATTAAAGTTACCATCTAGTACAGTGATAAGCGACGCAAGGAATCAGCATGCCCTATCTGTTACTGACGCTGGCCGCCCTGTTCTGGGGGGGAAATTACGTGGTCGGTCACGTGCTGGTTCAGGGCGTGGATCCGATCCTGATGACCGAAGCGCGATGGGCGTTGACGGCGCTGCTGCTGGGCCTGCTCTACCGCCGGCAGATCGCCGCCAGCCGCCACCTGCTGCGGGAAAACGCGCCGGCGGTGCTGGTGCTAACGCTCTGTGGCCAGGTCAGCTTCCCGCTCACGCTCTATATTGGCCTGCAAACCACCTCCGCCCTCAACGCCGCCATCTATATGTCCGCCACGCCAAGCATGGTGCTGCTGATTAACCGGCTGATTTTTCGTGACCCGGTATCGGCCCGCAACTGGCTGGGGGTCATCTTCAGCACCCTTGGCGTGATGATCCTGTTATTCCAGGGGAACCCACTGCATGCCACCTCGCTGCATACCTTTTCCGTCGGCGATCTGTGGGCCATGGGGTCGGCGCTGAGCTGGGCGCTCTACTGCTCGCTATTACGTCTGAAGGACCGCCGGATCCCGGCGAATGGCTTTGTTGCCGTCAGCTCGCTGCTCGGCGCCCTGATCCTGCTGCCCATCGTCATCTTCTGGCTGATGCGCCACCCGGCGCAGGACTGGGCCGCCTGGCGCGAGCCGTTTTTCCTCAGCGGCCTGGCGTATCTGGTGATTTTCCCGTCGTGGCTGGCCTATCTGTTCTGGAACAAAGGTATCGCCGCGATTGGCGCCACCCGGGGAGAAATTTACACCCATATCATCCCGCTCTCCGGCGGGGTGTTGAGCATCCTCTTCCTGCATACCCAGCCGCATGCCTGGCATCTGTTCAGCGCCCTGTTTATCATGGTGGGGATTGGGATCTGCTCGCTGGAGAAACGCCAGGCGGCAATTCGTCTGCGCGGCTAACGTACGCTGCCGGGCGCCTGACGACGCCCGGCAGCAGAAGTTAACGGCTGGTGGAGAGCGGCTGGCGATGTCCCGCTCCTGCGGGCTGGATCACCCGTCCCTCGCGACCAAAGAAGGTCAGGACGGTAATGACAATCGCCACCGTACCGGCCACCAGGGCCATCGCCAGACCGTAGTTATGCCCATGATGCTGGGCGATTGACGCCTGGAGAGTGGCATTCACCGAAGCCAGCAGATTACCCAGCTGATAGACGAAGCCAGGCAGCACCGCCCGGGTGTTGGCCGGGACCAGTTCATTGAGCCAGGTGGGGATCACTCCCCAGGCCCCCTGCACCATAAACTGCATCAGAAACGCCCCCGCCCCCAGCGCCAGCGAGCCGCTGGCGAAAGCCCACAGTGGAATGACCGGCAGCGCCAGCAGGGCGGCGATCATAATCGCTTTGCGTCGGCCAATCTTCTCCGACAGCGAACCGAAGAACACTCCACCAATAATCGAGGCGATGTTGTAGCAGACCGCGATGATGCTGACCGTTTTAGGCTCGAAGCCGTGCTGGACTTTCAAAAAGACCGGGTAGAGATCCTGCGTCCCGTGGGAGAAAAAGTTGAAGGCCGCCATCAGCACCACCAGGTACAGGCACAGCTTCCAGTGACTACGCAGTACCGGCAGCAGCGCCGTGCTCGCTTTACTTTGCCGGGCCGCCAGCCAAACCGGGGACTCCTCGACGCAGAAATAGATAAACGGCAGCAGCAGCACCGGCGCGGCGCCAATCACAAACATCCCGCGCCAGCCGAGTTGTTCAAACAGCAGGCCGTAGGCGACGGCCGCCAGCAAATAGCCGAAGGGATATCCCGCCTGGAACAGACCGGACATCAGACCGCGCGAGCGGTCGGGGATCGTCTCCATCGCCAGCGACGAGGCCACGCCCCAGATCCCGCCCATCGCCACGCCATACAGCACCCGCAGCAGAAAAAACAGCAGCAACGACGGCGCGGCGGCGGAGAGCAGCTCAAAGGCGGAGAAGAAGACGATATTCAGCATCAGAATGGGTTTGCGACCATACTTTTCCGCTGCCCTGCCGAAAATCAGCGCGCCTATCGGCCGCACGGCCAGGGTAAGCAGAATCGCCAGGGTGACCTCTTCAAGGTCGACGTGAAACGAGTGGGCGATATCGCTCAGTAAAAAGACCAACAGAAAGAAATCGAAAGCATCGAGCGTCCAGCTTAAAAAACTGGCAATCGCCGCGTTTCGCTGTCGTGAAGTCCAGCCATGCATCTTGTCATCCCTATCCCGACGGGGTTGCCGGGAGCTTGCGCGGCGTCCGGCAGAGCAAGCTGGTGTCACCGCTTATGTAAATTGTTTGTATAGAAAGTTGCTCTTTTGTTAATTACACCCTTTTTCCGGCCGTCGGCAAGTTTATTAGCCTGCTAATTTGTTTCAAATTGCGTGTAACGGCCCACCGGATCGGCAATTTTCGACCAGAATTAAGGACAGGCTGGCGACAGTGAACCGCTGTCCATGCCGCATCCGCCCACAGGAAGGGAGAGAATCATGAAGAGAGTTGCCATCGTCGGCGTGGGGCCGACGGGGATTTACACGTTCTATGAACTGGTGAAGCGTGGCGAGCCGCTGGCGATCACCCTGTTTGAAAAAGAGGCGCAGGCCGGGGTGGGTATGCCCTACAGTGACGATAATACGGCGGCGCAAATGCTGGCCAACATCGCCAGCATTGAGATCCCCCCTATCGACCTGACCTATCTGCAATGGCTGCAGCAGCACAGCGACGCCTGGCTGGCGGCGCGCGGCCTCGAGCGGCACACGCTGCATGAGCGCCAGTTCCTGCCGCGAGTGATCCTCGGCGAGTACTATCGCGACCGTTTTCTGTATCTCACAGAGCGGGCCCGGGACGCCGGCTTCATCGTTAGCGTTTGTGAATCCTGTGAAGTGACGGATATTGCCGTCCAGCCCGCCGGGATCGCTATCCACACTGATAGCGCGGCAGCGCCGGTTATCGTCGACCTGGTGGCGATTGCCACCGGCCATCTGTGGCCTGAGGAAGAGCGCGCCAGTCGACAGTATTTCCCCAGTCCGTGGACCGGACTGATGGACGCCCGGATCGCGCCCTGTCGGGTCGGGATCCTCGGGACCTCTTTAAGCGCCATTGATGCCGCCATCGCCGTGGTGGCCCAGCATGGTGTTTTCCATACTGAGAACGACAAAACGACCCATTTTACCCTCCATCCTGGCAGCGAGGCGCTGGAGATCACCCTGCTGTCGCGCAATGGGGTGCTCCCGGAAGCCGATTTTTACTGTCCGATCCCATGGGAGCCGCTGGAGATCGCCACCCCTGCCGCCCTTGAGGCTGCCGTCGCGCAGGGCAGTGACGGGCTACTGGATCGGGTATTCGAGCTGGTTGTGCAGGAGCTGGAATATGCCGCCCCAGCCTGGTGCGAGGCGACGGGGCTGCGCCAGCTAACGCCTGACAGCATCGCCGAGGCCTGGTTTGCCGACCGTCTCACCCATGACCCGTTCCAGTGGGCGCAACGCAATCTGCAGGAGGTGGAGCGCAATAAGCGCGAACACCACACGGTGCCCTGGCGCTATGCCATTCTCCGCCTGCACGAGGCGATTGAAAGCGTGGTGCCGGAACTCAACGACGAGGACAGCCGCCGCTTCCGGCGCGGGCTCGCCCGGGTGTTTATCGATAACTATGCCGCCATCCCGCCGGAATCCATTCGCCGGCTGCTGGCCCTGCACCAGGCCGGTATTCTGCGTATTGTGGCGCTCGGCGAGGATTATGACCTGCAGCGCGAGTCTCACCGAACGCTGATTGTCCATCATCAGCAGCGCTGTGAATTCGATGTGTTTATCGATGCCCGCGGGCAACAAGCATTGAAAACCCGGGACCTGCCCTTCCCATCGCTGCGCCAGCAGCTGCTGGCCTGCGGCGACGACATTCCGGACGTCGGCGATGACTACACGCTGCAGGCGCCCGAGACGCTGCGCGGCCGGGTCGCTTTCGGCGCCCTTCCCTGGCTGATGCACGATCGTCCCTTTGTGCAGGGGCTGACGGCCAGCGCCGAAATTGGCAGCGCGATGGCCCGTGCCGTGTCGCAGCAGGCAACGGGCCGCCGGCGCCGCCTGTGGTTTATCGAATAGCGGGCTGCTTAAACGCAATATCCGAATAAAGAAGGGCAAACAGGCGTGCTATAAACAGTGACTGTTCGCCCCCATGCAAGACCCTGTCTAACTTTTACGAGGTACTCATGAGCCATCTTTTTAGCGCGACGCGTATTGGTCAGCTGGCGCTGGATAACCGCATCGTTATTGCCCCCATGTGTCAGTACTCCGCCGACGAGGGTAAAGCCACCTCCTGGCACCGGATCCATCTTGGTCAGCTGGCTTTCTCCGGCGCTGGCCTGTTAATTCTGGAAGCCACGGCGGTAGAACCAGCGGGACGTATCTCGCCGGGGGATCTGGGTTTGTGGGATGATGAAACCGAAAACGCGCTGCGCGCGGTGGTAGAGGATATTCGGGCCTGGTCGCCGATCCGCCTGGGGATCCAGCTGGGGCACGCCGGACGCAAAGCCTCCTGCGCGGCCCCGTGGCAGGGTGGTCATCAGCTGGCCCTTAATGAGGGTGGCTGGCAAACCGTTGCCCCCTCCGCCGTGGCGTTTCACGATGGCGACCGCGCCCCCGCTGAGCTGAGCCATGCCGATATGGCGCGCATCAAAGCGGCGTTTGTCGCCAGCGCGTTGCGCGCCCAGCGTCTGGGCTTTGAGCTGATTGAACTGCACGCCGCCCACGGCTATCTGCTGCACCAGTTTCTCTCGCCGCTCAGCAATCAGCGCCGTGATGAGTACGGCGGTTCTCTGGAAAACCGTCTGCGCTATCCGCTGGAAGTGTTTAACGCGATCCGCGAGGCGGTGGGCAACACCATGGCGGTGGGCGTCAGGCTGTCGGCTACCGACTGGGTCGAAGGCGGCTGGGACTGCGAGCAGTCCATTCAGTTTAGCCAGCAACTGGAAGCGCTGGGCAGCGACTATATTCACGTCTCCAGCGGCGGATTGTCGCCGCAGCAGTCGATCACCGTCGGACCGGGTTATCAGTTGCCATTCGCCCACGACATTCGCCAGCAGGTTGCCATCCCGGTGATTGGCGTGGGGCTGATCACCGATCCGCAGCAGGCGGAAGCGGCGCTGGAGGATGGCGATGCCGACCTGATCGCCCTCGCCCGCGCGGTACTCTACGATCCGCACTGGCCGTGGCACGCTGCGGCCAGCCTCGGCGCCCAGGTTCGCGTCCCTTCGCAGTACCTGCGCTCCGAGCCACACGGCCTGAAAGGCACCCTGCTGCCAAACCGTTGAACCCGCAGCGCGCATAAAAAAGGGGGTATCGTAAGATACCCCTGAGCAGGATGTTATTGCTGTCCACGTGCCGGGCGGCGGCGGCGCCTTGCCCGGCCTACAAAAGGATGATACCCGGTCATTGCGCAGCCAACCCGCTCCCTGCGTAGGCCCGCGCAAGCGCAGCGCCGCCGGGCAATCTATCAGGCTCCGCTCCCTATATTTCCTGGCGCGGGTCAGGCAAACAGCGCAGGTTACTGCTGGGCGGGCGGTGGCGTGGTGTTCTGTTTGTCCGCCGCGATACTGTCCTGGATGGCCTTGGTTTTGCTCGCCGCCTCCGCCGAGAGCTGATTGGCGTCGCCGATGGCATTGTCTTTGATTTGACCCGCCTCTTTGACTATGCGGTCACTTTCCTGCTTTGCGTTCTGCTTCACGGCATCGGCCTGGGCTTTCGCCTGCTGGGCGATGGCATCCGCTTGCTTGTCCGCCTCCGCCTTGATGGCGCTGGCCTGATCCTTCAGGCGGTCGGCCTCGGCGTCAGCCTGGCTTTTCAGCGTATCGATTTGCTTATCCGCATCCTGTTTAATCGCCTGCGCTTTGTCCGCCGCGGCATCCTTCATCTGCTCCGCATTATCTTTGGCCTTATCCAGTTTGTTATCCACTTTCGACGCATCGTCGCAGCCAAACAGGGTCAGACACAGAGCGGAAGCAAGTAGTGTTTTATTCCAGAGTTTCATCAGCATTCCCTTACAGGTTAAGTCGTTATCCAGCTTTGTGATTCATTGCTTAATAGCATTCACATTTTATATATAATCGCTCAGTCGGCAGAGTCAAGCCGACACCGATCGATCCAGGGTCGCTACCAGCCCCTGCAGCCAGTCGGCAAAGACCCGCACCTTATGCGACAGATGCCGGTGCGGATAGAGTAGCGACAACGGTCGACGCGGCGCCGGAAAGTCCGGCAAAATTTCCACCAGTTGCCCGCTGTCGATATAAGGTTGCAAAAAGAAACGCATCCCCTGCAGCATCCCCAGCCCCGCCAGCCCGGCGGCAGTAAAGACTTCAGAGTTGTCCAGCACCAGTTTACCGGGAATGGCGATCTGCCTGATGCCCTCCGGGGTCTGGAATCGCCAGGGCATAATCTGCCGGCTGCTGCTGTTCACCCAGTTCACCGCCAGATGCGACTGCAGGTCCTCCAGCGTCGCGGGCGCCCCATAGCGCGCCAGATAGCCCGGACTGGCGCAGGTGGTTAACGCCACCTCCCCCAGCGAACGCGCCACATAGTCGCCATCCTCAAGATCCCCCACCCGCAGCAGGCAATCCAGACCATCGCGCAGCATATCCCGGCGTACGTCGGAGCTGCTGAGGACAATCTCCACCTCCGGATGAGCCTGATAAAAATCCGGCAGATGCGGGATCACCAGCAGCCGGGCAAAGGCGATCGGCATATCAACGCGCAGCTGACCGCGGATCGGTCGGTCCGGCGCGAACGACTCCAGCAGATCGTCGGCCTGGGAGAGCAACGGTTTGCTGCGGCGATAAAACTCTTCCCCCTCCGGCGTAAGATACAGACGCCGGGTGGTGCGCTGCAGCAGCCGGACCCCGCTCTCCTGCTCCAGCTGCTGCAGCGCTTTGGTCACCGCCGGTCGGTGGATCTGCAAATTTTCAGCCGCCTGGGCAAAGCTGCCGGCATCGACGATTTCAATAAAAATTTTAATATTTTCAAACAGATTCATTTGCATGATGGCCCGCCTCCCACCTCTTCATCAGTTCACATTATTACTAATTTAATAATAGTGATGAAAGTTTTTGCTCATTTTTTAAAACAATAAAGACGCCTACACTGCCCTCATTGCCGCATCGCTGGGGCGAAGAAATTTATAACTTATTAACATAAAAGGAAAAATATCATGCAACCTAACCGCGTCGCCCGTATTCTGGGTATTGAAAAACCGGTGGTCCAGGGGCCGCTCTCCTGGCTAACCGATGCTCGTCTGGTGGCGGCCGTCGGCAACGCCGGTGGGCTTGGCGTGCTGGGCCCGAACGCCGGACTGACGGCGGCAACCGCCGTCTCCACCCCGGAGGCCACCGCCGAGAAAATGCGCGAAGAGATCCGCAAAACCAAACAGCTGACGGAGAAACCCTTTGGCGTCAACCTGATCCCGACGGCGGAAAATGACATCTGGACGCCGGCGATCCTGCCGGTGATCAAAGAGGAAGGGGTTAAGGTGGTGGTCTACACCGGCTACGGCGATGGTTCGTTAAAACCGGCGCTGTTCGACGAACTGAAAGCCGCCGGGATCACCATTATCTATCGTGACATCAACCCGACGCCGGAGAACAGCCGCCGCGCGGAGCAGGCCGGAGCGGATATTATTGTCGCCACCGGCTTTGACGAAGGCGGCACGCTGCCGGGTACCGCCCTCGGGACCTTCACCATCGTCCCGCTGATCGTTGACGCGGTACAGCGGGTTCCGGTGATGGCCGCCGGAGGGATCACCGACGCCCGGGGCGCGCGCGCCGTCCACGCCCTCGGTGCGGAAGGGGTTTTCGCCGGCTCGGTATTTATCAGCACCATCGAAAGCCGGGTTCCCGACTCGGTGAAAGCGAAAATTGTGGCCGCCAACGGTCTGGATCTGCGCCTGTTCCGTACCCTGCCGGACTACTACCGCGCGCTGCCCGGCAAACTGAGCGACACACTGGTGGCCATGGATCGTGCCGGCGCCTCAAAAGCCGAGCTGGCCCAGGCGATGGGCGGTCTGCGCGGGATGCGGCTGGGCATGCTGGAGGGGAATACTGATGAGGGGTATATCTCGGTGGGCGCGGGGATCGGCAACATCCATGCCATCACCTCTGTCGCCGAGGTGGTCAACCAGCTGGCGGTGTGAAGCCGCCAGCCGGGGCTCGGCAACCGGCGCGATCAGGCGTCGGCCACCTTCTCTACCGCCCGGGAGAAAGCGTCGATAGCCAGTCCGACGTCGGCGGCGGTGACCGACTCCGCCGGGTGATGGCTGACGCCCCCCAGGCAACGCACAAACAGCATGGCCGATGGCCAGCGCTCGGCGATGGCGATGGCGTCATGCCCTGCGCCGCTCGGCAGCGTCAGCGAACGCCCCTGCACCGCCGCTACCGCCTCGCCCAGCACCGCCTGCAGGTGACTGTCGCAGGCGGTGGCGGCGATGCGATAATACTCCTCGGCGGCGAAACGCAGCTGGCGACGCCCGGCAATGGCCTGCGCCTCGCCCAGCAGCTCATCCAGCAGCGCCGTCAGCGGCGCATCCTGCGGGCCGCGAATATCCAGCGTCAACTGCACCTCGCCCGGTATCACGTTCACCGCGCCCGGCGCACAGCGCAGGGTGCCGACCGTCGCCACCAGGTTACCGCCGCGCTGCCGGGTCAGGTTTTCCACCTGCACCATCCATTCCGCCGCCGCGGCGAGGGCGTCCTTGCGGTGGAGCATCGGCACCGTGCCGGCATGGCCAGCTTCGCCGGTAAAGCGGCAGTTCAGCCGTCGGGCGCCGTTAATCGCCTCCACCACGCCGAGCGCCAGCCCCGCCTCCTCCAGGCACGGCCCCTGCTCGATATGCAGCTCCAGATAGGCGGCGATATCCCGCGGGAGACGGGCCGCATCGCCGATCCGCGCCGGATCGAGTCCGGCATTCACCAGCGCCTGGGCGACGCTCACGCCGTCGGTATCGCACTGTGACAGCCAGCTTTCAGGCCAGGTGCCGGTGACGCCGCGGCTGCCGAGCAGGGTGATGCCAAAGCGGGTGCCCTCTTCATCGCCAAAGCCGACGATCTCGATTGCCTTTGCCAGCCGTCGCCCCTGCTGGTGCAGACGCTGGACCACCTCAATCGCCGCCAGCACGCCGAGCATGCCGTCGTAGCGTCCGGCGTTGCGCACGGTGTCAAGATGAGAACCCAGCAGCACCGCCGGCGCCCCCTCCTGTTGTCCTTCATAGCGTCCGCAGATGTTGCCGACGCTGTCCTGCCACACCATCATGCCGGCAGCCTGCATCCACTGGCCCACCAACTGGTTGGCCTGCAGATGCTCGGGCGACAGATAGACCCGGGTCAGGGCATCGGCGGTTTCGCTGAGGGTGGCCAGCCGATCGGCACGCGCCATCACCCGGCTGGCAGCCGCTTCTCTCTCCGCCTGCTGGCGGGCGGTATCACTCATAGGGTGGCCTCGGTGCGGTAGTGATCCCAGGCCGCCTGCATCGCCGCGCCCTGAGTGGTGGTGAACTTGAGGTAGTTCAGGACCGCTTCCAGCGCGCTGAGCGTCTGCATCACGCAGTCTTTACGCGCGTTATAGCCCATGGTGCCAATGCGCCAGACTTTACCGTGCAGCGGACCAAACGAGGTGCCAATTTCAATGCCGAAATCTTCCAGCATCAGTTTGCGTACCTGATCGCCGTTGACCCCGTTGGGGATCACCACCCCCAGCACGTTATTCATTTTGTGCCGCAGGTCGCCAAAGGTCTCGAGCCCCATCGCCTGGATGCCCTTCAGCAGCGCATCGCCGTGCAGTTTGTGGCGGGCGATGCCGTTGTCGAGTCCCTCCTGGAGGATCAGGCGCGCGCACTCCCGGGCGGCAAACAGCGCCGAGGTCGCTTCGGTATGGTGGTTAAGGCGCTCCGGCCCCCAGTAATCCATCACCATGCCGAGATCGAAATAGTTGGAATAGATCATCTCGTCGACGCCGTCGTGATGCGCATCGGTGCGGATCCCCTGCTCAATGCAGCGGCGGCGGCGGATGACCTCTTCCATCCGCGGGCTGAGGGTGATGGGCGACGTGCCGGAAGGACCGCCCAGGCACTTCTGCATCCCGGCGGACACGGCGTCCAGCTGCCAGGCGTCGGTTTCCAGCGGGTTACCGCCGAGCGACGCGGTGGCGTCGGTATAGAACAGCACTTCGTGACGACGGCAAATCTCCCCCAGCTCCGCCAGCGGCTGCAGCATGGTGGTGGATGTATCGCCCTGCACGGTGAGCAGCAGGCGCGGGCGCACGCGCTTGATCGCGTCCTCAACCTGATCCGGCGTAAAGACCTCGCCCCACGGCACCTCGATGGTGTGCACCTCTGCCCGGCAACGACGCGCGATCTCGCACAGCAGATGTCCAAACCGGCCGAACACCGGCACCAACACTTTGTCACCCGGACGGATCGCCGACACCAGAATCGCTTCGATCCCGGCGCGCGAGGTGCCGTCGACCAGCATCGTCCAGCGATTTTCGGTGCGAAACACACCGCGGTAGAGCGCCATGACTTCATTCATGTAGTGGGTCATCGCCGGATCGTACTGGCCAAGCAGCTGGCTCGACATGGCGCGCAGCACGCGCGGGTCGGCATTGATCGGCCCCGGCCCCATCAGCAGGCGCTGCGGCGGGTTAATTTGCGAAAACTGAGTGATATCCATCTGCCATTCCTTACGTTAGTTAAGACCGCGCACCGAGGAGATAAACTGTTTCAGTTCGCTGGTCTGCGGGCTGGCGAACAGCGTTTTGCTGTCGCCCTGCTCCCAGACGCGTCCCTGATGCATAAACACCACGCGGTCGCCCACTTCGCGGGCAAAGTTCATTTCATGGGTGACGAGGATCAGCGTCATACCTTCCGCCGCCAGTTGCTCCAGCACCTTCAGCACTTCACCCACCAGTTCCGGGTCGAGTGCCGAGGTGATTTCGTCACAGAGTAAAACTTTCGGCGACATGGCCAGCGCCCGGGCAATGGCCACGCGCTGCTGTTGGCCGCCGGAGAGATTGGCCGGATAGTAATCCAGACGGTCGCCAAGACCGACCTTCTCCAGCATCCGCTGCGCCAGCTCCCGGCATTCGGCCTGGGACTTCTTCAGCACCCGCCGCGGGGCCAGCATGACGTTCTCCAGCGCCGTCATGTGCGGGAACAGGTTAAAATTCTGGAACACCATGCCGATAGAGCGGCTGATCTCCCGGGCCTGTGAATCGCGGTCGGTGATGGTCATGCCCCCGAGCTTGATACTGCCCTCCTGGTAGCCCTCCAGACCATTGATACAGCGCAGCAGGGTGCTTTTACCCGAGCCACTGCGGCCGATGATCGAGATCACTTCCCCCATGTCGATATCCAGATCGACGCCCTTCAACACATGGTTGTCGCCGTAGTACTTCTGCATCTGATTAATGGTGATGAGAGGCATTGAATTTGTTCTCCAGATAGCGGCTGTAGCGGGACAGCGGATAGCACAGAATGAAATAGCCCAGCGCCACCAGGGCAAACACTTTAAACGGCTGATAAGTGACGTTGGTCAGCATCGTCCCGGCCTTGGTCAGCTCCACAAAGCCGATAATCGATGCCAGCGCCGTGCCTTTGATCACCTGTACGGCAAAGCCCACCGTCGGCGCGATGGCAATGCGCAGCGCCTGCGGCGCCACCACGCGGTACAAGGTCTGGCCGAAGCTCAGCCCGAGACACCGCGAGGCCTCCCACTGGCCTTTGGGCAGCGCGCGAATGCTGCCGAACCAGATATCCAGCAAAAAGGCGCTGGTGTAGAGCGTCAGAGCGACCGAGGCGGCGGTCCACGCCGAGACGTCGATGCCGAACAGCGCCACGCCAAAGAATGCCAGAAACAGCTGCATCAGCAGCGGCGTGCCCTGAAACAGCTCGATGTAGCCGCGGATCAACCGTTTCACCTGGCGTCCGCCGGTGAGGCGCAGCAGCAGTAACGGTAAGGTCACCAGCGCCCCGCCGGTGAACGCGACCAGCGACAGCAGCACCGTCCAGCGGCCGGCCAGCAGCAGGTTGCGGATAATGTCCCAGTCAGTAAAAGTGGTCATCAGGCCTGTACCCCCAGCCATTTACGCCCCGCCGCCATCAGCAGCTGGCGCATCGCTATCGATAACGCTAAGTAGATCCCGGTGGTCACCAGATAGACCTCAAAGCTCAAAAATGTCCGCGACTGGATCAGGTTGGCGGCGAAGGTCAGCTCCTCATAGGAGACCTGCGACACCACTGACGAGCCGAGCATCACGATGATGCACTGGCTGACCAGCGCCGGGTAAATCCGCTGCAGCGCCGGGGGCAATACGACGCGAACGAAGGTTTGCGTCCGGCTAAGCCCGAGCACGCGACCGGCTTCCCACTGGCCCTTCGGCGTCACCTGAATACCGGCGCGGACGATCTCGGTGCTATAGGCGCCGAGGTTAACCACCATCGCCAGCAGCGCCGCTTCACCGGCGGTCATCTTCAGTCCAAGGTTCGGTAAACCAAAGACGATAAAAAAGAGCTGCACCACAAACGGCGTGTTGCGGATGATTTCCACATATCCGCCCCATACCCGGCTGAGCATTCCCGGGCGCCCGCTGCGGATCGCCGCCCCGAGGATGCCGATCGCCAGTCCGCCGATCGTCGCCAGCACCGTCAACTGCACCGTCACCCACAGGCCGGCCAGCAGCTCCGGCCAGTGCGGCCAGAGCTCAGAGAAATGAAGTTGCTCCGTCATCCCCAGACCTTACGCGCCGAGGCTGGCAGGCAGTGGCGCTTTCAGCCACTTCTCAGACAGACCGTTGAGGGTGCCGTCCTTAATGCCCTGCTCGATGAGGGTATCCACTTTCGCCTTCAGCGCCGGTTCGTTCTTTTTCAGACCGATAAAGCACGGCGAGTCCTTCAGCATAAAGCTCGGCACCGGCGCTTTGTCGGCGTTCTGCCGGGAGATGGCCGCCACCACCAGATTGCCGGTCGCGACATACTGCACCTGACCGGACAGGTAAGCCGACAGCGTAGTGTTATTATCCTCGTAGCGCTTAATCTGCGCTGCCTGCGGCGCCACGCTGGTCAGTACCATATCTTCCACTGCCCCACGGGTCACACCGATGCTTTTGCCGCTCAGCGCGGCCGCGTCCTTCAGTTCCGCCCCTTTCGGGCCAAACACGCCGAGGAAGAACGGCGCGTAGGCGCGGCTGAAGTCGATCACCTTCTCGCGCTCGGCGTTCTTGCCGAGGCTGGAGATCACCAGGTCCACCTTATCGGTCTGCAGATACGGCACGCGGTTGGCGCTGGTCACCGGGACCAGCTGCAGCTTGAGCTTCATCGATTTCGCCAGATAGCGCGCCATATCGATGTCATACCCCTGCGGCTGCAGGTCGGTGCCCACCGAGCCGAACGGCGGAAAATCCTGAGGCACGGCAATACGAATGACGCCGCGTTTTTCAATATCCTGGAGCTGGTCAGCCTGCGCGGCAGAAACAGACGAAAGGAGACAAGCGGCCCCGGCCAGTGCGATCAACAGTTTCTTCATGATGTTTACCCGTTACGTTAGCATGAAACAAAAGATTCTTTGAATCTGTTTTTGCAACTAATGTGCCAGATACAGACGAGGCGAGAGTTGGCGAGGAATTAAAACAAAAAGTGAGAAAGGACAAGCGTTAACGGGAAAGTGTTCAGCGAGCGGCGGCGCCATCACGTGGTTTTTCTTGCACCATAATAATGCAAAGCACCACGCTGGCGCCCCATTAGCGTTGTTCCAGCTCGTCCAGTTGCTGATAAAGCGTGGCGATATCGTGGATGCGCGGACGACCGCTGTCGAGCGTTTCATGGAGAAAGGCATTGGCCAGCAGATTAATCAGGCTGTTGACCGAGGCATAGCTGTCGTAGGCGGAGACGCTGTCCAGCGGCGCGCAGAGCTGCCAGCGGGAGAGCGGAAACAGGCTGTGGGCCTGCGGCTCGCACATTAACAGGACCGGCACCCCGTCGCGCTGCAGCTGCTGCAGCAGCGGGCGTACTATTCGCGGCCGGCGGCGAAACGCCATCATTACCACCAGATCATCGGCGGTCAGATCGACCAGCTCTTCGCTGAGACTCTGACCCGGCTGGGGCAGCACCAGCACCTGGCCGCGGGCCTGCAGCAGCTGCTGGCGCAAGTGCAGCGCCGCCGGATAGGCGTTACGCATCCCCACCACCACAATGCGGCGCGCGGCCACCATCGCCGTCAGCGCCTCGGCGAACTGGCGGGCGTCGAGGGCGTTGACCCACTGGGTGAGATTCGCCATCTCCTGCTTATAATGGCGCGCCAGCAGCGTGTTACCCTGCACCGCGTCGCGCTGGTCGGTGAGCGGCATCCCGCTCTGGCGCAGGGTGCGCAGTTCATCGCGCATATCCTTATATTTGTCGTAACCGAGGCGCTTGAACAGCCGGCTGACGGTGGCTTTCGACACGCCGCTCAGCTGCGCCAGCTCGGCGCTGTTGTAGCTTATCAGGTCATCAAAGTGGTCAAAGATGAAATCCGCCACCCGCTGCTCCTGCGGCGACAGCGAGGCGTATTGCCCTTTCAGTCGTTCATCGAGTTGTTGCATAGCGCCCCTGTAACTTTCGTTTCATCATCCATCCCTCATCATACTGTATCTGCTATGCCTTACACATAGCGTGCCAGTGGGAAAATTCTGGTCATTGTTTTTATCAATGAAACGAAACGTTCAGAGATGGAACAGCTTTTGCAGTGTTCTGCGGGTGATTCGTTCAGAAAGGGTAATTTATGCACAGTAGCAACGTTTCGACCCACGGCATGGCGGTGGCCCCCCATCACCTCGCCAGTCAGAGCGCGCTGGCGATCCTGCGCGAGGGCGGCAGCGCCATTGAAGCGATGGTGGCTGCCGCGGCGGCCATCGCCGTCGTCTATCCCCATATGAATGGCCTCGGCGGCGATGGCTTCTGGCTGATCGTACCGCCTGAGGGAGACCCCATCGCCATTGACGCCAGCGGGGCGGCCGGATCGCTGGCGACCCTCGAGGCCTACGCCGGACAGCAGCATATTCCCCACCGGGGACCGCAGGCCGCGCTGACCGTCGCCGGCACCGTCAGCGGCTGG
Source organism: Klebsiella sp. HMSC16C06 (assembly GCF_001808325.1). NCBI lineage: Bacteria > Pseudomonadati > Pseudomonadota > Gammaproteobacteria > Enterobacterales > Enterobacteriaceae > Klebsiella > Klebsiella sp. HMSC16C06. The sequence continues at coordinate 234,441 of NZ_KV792984.1, read as the reverse complement.
GACGAGGCGCTGCGTATTTCACGGGACTTAACCGGCCGCGCGCTGCCGGTGGCCCGCCTGCTGGCCGATGCGATCGGCTATGCCGAAGACGGTATTCCGGTCACCGCCTCGCAAGCCCACGCCACCGCCAGCAAACTGGAAGAGTTGCGCCATCAGCCGGGCTTCAGCGAAACCTGGCTGGTATCGGGCGAGGCCCCGCGGCCCGGCAGCCGCTTTCGCCAGCCCGCCCTCGCCGGTACCCTGCGCATGCTGGCCAGCGACGGTCTCGACAGTTTCTATCGCGGGCCGCTGGCCGAGCGTCTCGCGCAGGGTATGGCCGCGCTGGGGATGCCGATCACCCTCGGCGACCTGCAGGCCCACCGCGCCCGGCGTCCGGCGCCGCTGACGCTCCAGCACCAGCAGGGCACGCTGTGGAATCTTGCGCCGCCGACGCAGGGACTGGTGTCGCTGGCGATCCTTGGCATCACCGACCGCCTGAACATGGCCGATGCCGACGACGCGCAAACGGTGCACCGTATTGTCGAAGCCACCAAGCGGGCATTTGCCCTGCGCGATGCGCATATCACCGATCCACGCCATCTGGATGTGGATGTACAGCAGTTGCTCACCCCGGAAGCCCTGCAGCCGCTGGCCGACAGCATCGACGACGCCAGCGCTTCCCCCTGGGGCCGCGGCAAAGGCCCGGGCGATACCGTCTGGATGGGCGTCGTGGATAACAGCGGACTGGCAGTGTCATTTATTCAGAGTATCTATCACGAGTTCGGCAGCGGCGTGGTGCTCCCGGACACCGGGATCGTCTGGCAAAACCGCGGGGCGGCCTTCAGCCTCGATCCGCAGCATCTCCTGGCGCTGGCCCCTGGCAAACAGCCATTCCATACCCTCAACCCTGCCGCCGCCCGCCTGAACGATGGTCGGGTAATGGTCTATGGCTCGATGGGCGGCGACGGTCAGCCGCAAACTCAGGCGGCGCTGTTTACTCGCTATATCCTGCAGGGGGTGCCGTTGCAGGAGAGCATCTCCCGTCCGCGCTGGCTGCTGGGCCGCACCTGGGGCCAGTCCTCCGATTCACTGAAGCTGGAGGGACGCTTTGCCCCCGCCTGTATCGCGCGACTGCGCGAGCTGGGGCACGAAGTGGAAGTGCTGGCTGATTTCAGCGAAGCGATGGGCCACGCCGGCGCCATTGTCCGCCATCCCAACGGCCTGCTTGAAGGGGCGACCGATCCACGCAGCAACGGCGCCGCCGCCGGATACTAAGGAGCAGACCATGACCACACAGCCAGACTGGAGCGAGTATCTGACGCAGATGACTCACCTGTTGCACCTGGAGCTGGATGCACCCCGTCGTGAAGAGCTGGAGCGCCAGTTTGCCCGCATCGCCGCCATGGCGCAGCCGCTGATGGACTATCCCCTCGGGCCGCGCGAGGAGATTGCGGGGGTGTATAAAGCATGACTCTTCATCACTTCACCATCGCCGAGATCCAGCGTGCGCTGCACGAGGGCGAACTCAGCGCCCGGGAGATCGCCCGCCAGACGCTGGACGATATCGCCCGCGTGAATCCGCAGATCAACGCCTGGACCGAGGTCACCGCCCAGCGCATGCTGGCGGAGGCCGACAGCATTGACGCCCTGCGCCGGGAAAAGCGCCCCCTGCCGCCGCTGGCAGGGATTCCTTACGCAGTGAAAAATCTGTTTGATGTCGCCGGGCATACCACCCTCGCCGGGGCGGAACTGCTGAGCGACCGGCCGCCGGCGACCAGCGACAGCTGGGCGGTGCGCCAGCTGCACAGCGCCGGCGCCCTGCTCAGCGGGATGCTCAATATGGACGCCTACGCCTACGGCTTTACCACTGAAAACAGCCACTATGGCGCGACGCGCAATCCGCACGATCTGTCGCGGATCGCCGGCGGATCGTCCGGCGGTTCGGCCGCGGCGGTGGCGGCCGGGCTGGTCCATTTCAGCCTCGGCAGCGACACCAACGGCTCGATCCGCGTCCCCGCGTCGCTGTGCGGGATCTTTGGCCTGAAACCCACTTTCGGTCGCCTTTCGCGCTCTGGCAGCCATCCGTTTGTCGCCAGTCTGGATCATATTGGTCCTTTTGCCCGCCGGGTGGCCGACCTCGCCGCGGTGTATGACGCCCTGCAGGGGCGCGACCCGGCCGATGACTTTCAGGCTGATAAAGCCAGCGAGCGCACCGGTAATCTGCTGGAGCGCGGACTGGAGGGGCTGCGCTGCGCGCGGCTGGGCGGCTATTTCACCACCTGGTGCGATGACGACGCCCAGGCGGCCGTGGATCGGGTCGCCCACGCGCTGGGCGCCGACAGCGAGCTGCAGTTCGCGGATGCCGCGCTGGCCCGCTCGGCGGCCTTTATCATCAGCGCCAGCGAAGGCGGCAATCAGTACCTGACGGATCTTCGCCACTCGCCAGAGCGTTTTGAACCTCACTCCCGCGAGCGGCTGCTTGCCGGAGCGATGATCCCCTCCGCATGGTATCTGCAGGCTCAGCGTTTTCGCCGTCATGCTCGCCAGGCAATGAAATCCCTGTTCAGCCAGGCCGACGTGCTGATCGCCCCCGCCACCCCATGCAGCGCCACGCCGATAGGCGCGGAGGAGATGGTAATTAACGGCCAGCCGCTGCCGGTGCGCGCCAGCATGGGAATGCTAACGCAGCCGATCTCCTTCCTCGGTCTGCCGGTGGTGACCGTGCCCCTGCGTACCGCCAGCGGTAAGCCGATTGGCCTGCAGCTGATTGCCGCGCCGTTTAACGAACAAGCCTGTCTTCGCGCCGCGCGGGCGCTGGAAGCGATGGGCATTACCGATGCCCGAGTGGCGGAGAGTGCAGCATGATCAATCTGGATAATGTAGACCGCCCGGCGATCCTCGCCGAGGTGACGGCGGCGTTTTATCAGTATGAAGAGGCGCTGGTCAGCAATAACATCGAGGCGCTGGATGCGCTGTTCTGGCACGACCCGCGCACCGTACGGCTGGGAGCCGGCGAAAATCTGTATGGCATCGAGGCGATCCGCGCCTTTCGCGCCGCCCGCCCCGCCGCCGGTCTGGCCCGCGATCTGCGCCATACCACCATTACCACCTTTGGCGCGGATATGGCGGTGTGCAGCACCGAGTTCACCCGCGAAGGCAGCGCCCGCCTGGGCCGCCAGCAGCAGACCTGGGTACGCTTCCCCTACGGCTGGCGCATTGTCGCCGCCCAGGTCAGTCTGATGGACTGAGTGGCGTATACGGGAGCGGACCGGAGAATAAGGTATCCACCGGCCCGCTTCCGGTCCGGTAACACGCTATTTGGAGTCGAAGACCATGGTGTTCATCAGAGCGGCTGAATCAAAAGATATCCCCTCGCTGAAAACGCTATTTCTGCAGCTGGGCTATCAGACGGAGACGGCGATCTTAGAACAACGCATCACTGCCCCGCAGAGTATGATGAGTGCGCTGGTGGCGGAAACAGAAAACGCCGTGTGTGGCGTAATCGTTATCAATTTTATTTTACCGATACATGAGAACCGTTTATGGGCATTAATTTCCGCGCTGGTCATCGAGGAATCATCACGTGGATCAGGGATAGGCCAGCAACTTCTCCATGCCGCAGAGCGCCTCGCCCGCGATAAACAATGCGCTCAGATCGAACTTTCAAGCAGTGAAAAAAGAATCAGAGCGCATCAATTTTATGAAAATAACGGCTACAAGGAGGTCCGCAAACGCTTCGTTAAACATTTGTCTTAACCGCCTGCGCGCGAGGGCTTTCCCCGGATGACCGTAACTATATTTTGCCCAGCAGGATATTTAACATGCGGCGCAGGGGTTCCGCAGCGCCCCACAATAGCTGATCGCCAACCGTTAACACCGAGTAGACGGGTTCATTATTTAACGACATTTTCTTGTAGCGGCCAATTCCTACCTGCAGCGAACCACTAATAGCAGCCGGGGTCAATTGACTGACACTCTCTTGCTTATTATTGCGGACATAGTTTACCCATGGATGGGAATGGGTGACTAACTCAGCGAATTCCGCTTCGCTGACCTCACGTTTAAGTTTAAGGGTAATGGCAGCGCTGTGGCAGCGGATCACGCCGACCCGAATGCATAAGCCATTGACCGGAATGGTGCCGGGCGCAAGGCCAAGAATTTTATTGGTTTCCGCCTCGCCCTTCCATTCTTCGCGGCTGTTTCCATCGCCTAAATCGCTGTCGATCCAGGGAATGATGCTGCCCATCAACGGGACGCCAAAATTCTCCACCGGCATACCCGCGCTGTTAATCAGCTCACTCACTTTATTTACCAATGGCAGTACTGAACCTGATGCCGTCAGTTCATCCGCAGATAAATGCTGACTGATATAAGCGCTTTGCGCGATTAATTCCCGCACCTGTTTGGCGCCCGCTCCGGAGGCAGACTGATAGGTCATCACGCTCATCCATTCGATCAGGTCAGCCTTGATCAGCCCGGCCAGCCCCATCAGGCTCAGCGTAATGGAGCAGTTGCCGCCAACAAACAGTTTCACTCCCGCTTTCACTGCGCGATCGATATTATCGCGGTTGACCGGGTCGAGAATAATGCAGGCTTTTTCATCCATCCGCAGCGCCGAAGCGGCGTCAATCCAGTAACCTTGCCAGCCATGGTTAATTAACGCTGGATAGATGGCTTTGGTATAATCCCCGCCCTGACAGGTGATGATGATATCCATTTCGGCGAGGGCGCTAAGGGAATTCGCATCTTTAAGGATGTCGCTTTTACCATTAATAACCGGGCCCACACCGCCCGCACTGGAGGTACTAAAAAAATGCGCTGAAATATCTTCGAAATCATTTTCTTCGATCATTCTTTGCAGTAATACAGAGCCTACCATTCCCCGCCAGCCAACAATACCCACCTGCTTCATTTATTTAACCTTTATAAGTTATGAGAATGTTAATTTGCATTTCGCCATACTTTATATCGCATCCCCCCATAAAGGTCATTACCCACCACATCGATTTCTATCATTATTAAAATGTTTCATCCGCCATCAGTGATATTTATCTCTTATTACGATAAAGCAGGAATAAAGCGGCGGCGGCGACTGTCCAGTTTTCGGCATTCAGAGGAAGAAACGGCGTAGTGAAACGGGAGCGGCTTCCTCTCTGGGTACCATGAAGAGTAACTTGCATTTTGATAGTTACTATGTCAATTTGCTGGCAAAAGCCACCTGGTTACTGGACAGCCCATGAAAAATGAACCGCTTTGCCACGCTCCCTGTCCCATCGCCCGCAGCCTTGGCCGCATCGGTGACAGCTGGAGCATCATGATCCTGCGCGATGCCTTCGCGGGCTTTACCCGCTTTGACGAGTTCCAGAGAAGCAGCAACGTCGCGCCCAATATTCTGTCGCGCCGCCTGAAGGCGCTGGTCGACGACGGGCTGCTGGAGAAGGTGTGCTACAGCAGCACCCCGCCGCGCTACGAATACCACCTTACGCAACGCGGCCGCGATTTTCGCATGGTGCTGTTGGCGCTGGCGGAATGGGGTAACCGCCACTTCGCCCCCGAAGGCCGTCAGATGCAGCTGGTGGAAACCGCCACCCAGCGACGGGTGGAGCCAGTCATGGTGGATAAAGCGACCGGGGAAGAGATTATTCCGGGTAAGTACGCCATGGTGCCGGGCCCCGCCGCCTCGCCGCTGATGAAATATCGTCATGAATATCTGCTGCGCAAACGCGAAGGCGATAGCGGGCAAAAATTCCAGCCTGAACCTTACAGAGATGCCAGCAATGAATCCGACCAGTAAGAAAAATATTCTTGTCCTGGCGGCCCTCGGCGCTGCCGCCCTGGCGGCAGCGAGCTACGGCGCTTACTGGTGGCATACCGGCCGCTTTATGCAGACCACCGATGACGCCTATGTCGGCGGCGACATTAGCGCCATTTCCAGCAAAGTCTCCGGCTATATCCAGCAGCTGGCGGTGCAGGACAACATGGCGGTGAAAAAAGGCGACCTGTTGATCCGCATTGACGACCGCGATTATCGCGCCGCCCTCGCGAAAGCCGCCGGAGAAGTGGCGGCGCAGCAGGCCGCGCTGGCCGATATCCAGGCTACCCGCCAGCTTCAGCAGGCGACCATTGCCGGCTCTGCGGCCTCGTTACTGGCCGCCACGGCGGCAACCGAAAAACTGGCTAACGACAACCGACGCTATAACGCCCTGGCCGCGTCGAGCGCGATTTCCGCACAGATCCGCGATAACGCCTCCGCCGATTATCGCCGGGCGCACGCCGAGCAGGAGAAGGCCAAAGCGGATAAAACCGTGGCCGAACGTCAGCTGGCGGTGCTGGATGCTCGCCAGCAGCAAACCCTGGCTGCCCTGGCGCAGGCCCAGGCTAACCTCGAGATGGCCAGGCTGAACCTCAGCTATACCGACATTCGCGCGCCGTTCGATGGGGTGATTGGCAACCGCCGCGCGTGGTCCGGCTCGTTCGTCAGCAGCGGCACGCAACTGCTCTCCCTGGTGCCCGCGCACGGCCTGTGGATTGACGCCAACTTCAAGGAAAACCAGCTGGCGCATATGCGTGCCGGCCAGCCGGTGACCATCGTCGCCGATGTGCTGCCGAACCATACCTTTAAGGGCCATGTCGCCAGCCTGGCGCCGGCGACCGGCTCACGCTTCAGCATTCTGCCGGCGGAGAACGCGACCGGGAATTTCACTAAAATCGTGCAGCGGGTGCCGGTCCGCATTGCGCTGGAAGGTGACGGGGCAAAGCTTGACGTCCTGCGCCCGGGACTGTCGGTGATCGTCACCGTGAACGAAAAGAGCCCTCGATGAGCACCGTTCAGGCGCTGTCCGCCCCGCAGGGTCTGTCGATGCCGACGGCGAAGAAGATCTTCGCCTTCGCCAGCATGTGCGTGGGGATGTTTATTGCCCTTATCGACATCCAGATCGTCTCCGCCTCGCTGCGGGATATTGGCGGCGGCCTGTCGGCGGGCGACGATGAAACCGTCTGGGTACAAACCAGCTACCTGATCGCCGAGATCATTATTATCCCGCTTTCCGGCTGGCTGGCCCGGGTCATGTCGACCCGCTGGCTGTTTGCCGCTTCCGCGGCGGGCTTCACGCTGATGAGCCTACTGTGCGGCTGGGCGTGGAACATCCAGAGTATGATCGCCTTCCGCGCCCTGCAGGGACTGGCGGGCGGGTCGATGATCCCCCTGGTGTTCACCACCGCTTTCGCCTTTTTCCAGGGCAAACAGCGGGTTATTGCCGCGGCGACGATCGGCGGCCTGGCCTCCCTCGCCCCTACGCTGGGTCCAACGGTGGGCGGCTGGATCACCGAAAACTACAACTGGCACTGGCTGTTCTTTATCAACGTGGTTCCGGGGATTTACATCGCGGTGGCAGTGCCGCTGCTGGTGAAAGTAGACAGCGCCGACCCCTCGCTGCTGCGCGGCGCCGACTATCTCAGTATTCTGCTGCTGGCCTTGTCCCTCGGCTGCCTGGAATATACCCTCGAAGAAGGTCCGCGCTGGGGCTGGTTTGATGACGCGACCCTGACGACCACCGCCTGGGTCGCCCTGCTCTGCGGCGTGGCCTTTGTTATCCGCACCCTGCGCCATCCGCAGCCGGTGATGGATCTCCGCGCCCTGCAGGATCGAACCTTCAGCCTCGGCTGCTATTTCTCGTTTATGGCCGGCGTCGGCATCTTCGCCACCATCTATTTAACCCCGCTGTATCTGGGGAGCGTGCGCGGTTTCAGTGCGCTGGAGATCGGCCTGGCGGTATTTTCCACCGGTCTGTTCCAGGTCATGTCTATTCCGTTTTATTCGTGGCTCGCCAACCGCGTCGACCTGCGCTGGCTGCTGATGGCCGGGCTGATCGGCTTTGCGGTGTCGATGTACAGCTTTGTTCCGATCACCCACGACTGGGGGGCGGATCAACTGCTGCTCCCGCAGGCCTTTCGCGGACTGGCGCAGCAGTTTGCCGTCGCGCCAACGGTGACCCTGACGCTGGGCAGCCTGCCGCCCGCGCGCCTCAAGCTGGCCTCCGGGCTGTTTAATCTGATGCGCAACCTCGGGGGCGCCATCGGCATCGCCCTGTGCGGCACGGTGCTTAACGACAGAACCAATTTGCACTACAGCCGCCTGGCGGACCATCTGAATAACGCCAACCTGGCGATGAGCGATTTTGTTCAGCGCAGCGCGGCAAACTTCACCGTCCAGGGGATCTCGCCGGATGCCGCGCAGACGGCGGCGCTGAAAAATCTTTCCGCGCTGGCGCTGCGGGAGGCGCGAACCCAGGCATTTTCCGATGCTTTCTACCTCATCATGATGGGTTTTTTGCTTGCCGCGCTGCTGGTTCCCTTGATGAAAAAGCCGCCGGCACACTAATACTACAGGAGAGTTAACTATGGGCGTTTCCGTTAAACGCATTGTCGTCACCGGGATGGGGATTGTCAGCCCGCTGGGTTGCGGCGTACAGCACGTCTGGCAGTCGCTGCTGGCAGGAAAGTCAGGGATCACCCGGCTCAGCGAGCAGCTGGTCGCGGATATTCCCTGCAAAGTGGCCGGCCAGGTGCCGTCCATTGACAGCGATCCGCTGCACGGCTTCGACCCGCTGGCGACCATCCCGGCGAAAGAGCGCAAAAAGATGGATCGCTTTATTGAGTTTGCGCTGGTCGCCGCCCGCGAAGCGCTGGCCCAGGCCGGTTGGTCGCCAGCATCCGAGGCCGAACAGGAACGCACCGCCACGGTGATCGCCACCGGGATCGGCGGGTTCAGCGAGATCGCCAATGCGGTACATACCACCGATGAACGCGGGCCGCGTCGCCTCTCGCCGTTCACCATCCCCTCTTTTCTGGCCAACCTGGCCGCCGGGCATGTGTCTATCGCCCACGGTTTCCGGGGGCCCATCGGCGCGCCGGTCACCGCCTGTGCGGCTGGCGCCCAGGCCATTGGCGATGCGGCGCGGATGATCCGCAGCGGCGAGGCGGATATCGCCCTCTGCGGCGGCGCGGAAGCGGCGATTCATCGCGTTAGCCTTGCCGGGTTTGCCGCAGCAAGGGCGCTGTCCAGCGCCTCCAGCGACCAGCCGGAAGCCGCTTCCCGCCCCTTTGACCGTGACCGCGATGGTTTTGTGATGGGAGAAGGCGCGGGGCTTATCGTGATCGAATCTCTGGAGCACGCGCTGGCGCGCGGCGCCACGCCGCTGGCCGAGCTGGTGGGCTACGGCACCAGCGCAGATGCTTATCACCTGACCGCTGGCCCGGAAGACGGGAACGGCGCACGTCGGGCCATGGAGACCGCTATTCGCCAGGCCGGGGTGACCGTCGACGAGATTGACCATATCAACGCCCACGCCACCTCAACGCAGGTAGGTGATAAAGGTGAGCTGGCGGCGATTAAAACGCTGTTTGGCGCCCATCCGGTCGCCATTACCTCGACGAAATCCGCCACCGGCCATCTGTTAGGCGCGGCCGGCGGGATCGAGGCCATCTTCACCATTCAGGCCCTGCGCGATCAGGTGGTGCCGCCGACGCTGAACCTGCATCACCCCGATGAAGAGGCGGCAGGTCTCAATCTGGTGGCGCTGCAGGCCCGCCCGCAGAAAATGCGTTATGCGCTGTCGAACGGTTTTGGCTTTGGCGGCGTTAACGCCAGCCTGCTGCTGAAACGCTGGGAATAATCGTCAACTCCCCCGCCAGCACTGACCGGCGGGGTTAATCAGAACACGGACGCGCCACATGGATTAAATAAATTTAGCCTTATCTGCCCATGCAACAGGCACGCCCTGAGCGCATAACAGGGGTTCAAAACTGAGCAGCACCGCCTCAGCAATGTTGTGCTCGATAAAAGGATCTTCCTGCAGAAAAGCGTGAATCAAGGGCTTATCGTTTCCGCGCATAAGAATGAACCCACCGGCATGATTATCAACAGGGCCGGCAAACAGAATTTTTCCTTCTTTGATTCCGCGCATAAGCCATTGCTTGTGTGCCTCAAGATGGGCTGAGATTTCCTCTTCCGAACGCAGGTATGTCAATGTTATCGCGTGCATCATGGCCTACACCTCATTAGCAAATCGTCGTTGATGTTCTGAGAAACTGATCTCAATGTCTGACTTATTTCTTTTAACTGCACCTGTCTGAATAACGGGTTTCATAACTCCAGCAAACGCTGAATTTATTCTATGCTGAGCGCCGCCTGATTAATCAGTTCAGCGACCTGAGCGGGATGGGAAATCATGGACAGGTGATCGGAATGAATCCGCGAAATGTGGGCGCCTATCTCGTGGGCAAAACGCGCCTGGACCGACGTATTCAGCGCATGGTCATTTTCGGTGATCAGGTACCATGATGGCCTGCTATGCCAGGCGGCGGTCTCTATCTTTTCGCTGAAGGCGCCCGCGGCGATGGGCTGCTGCTGCGCCGCCAGAAGGCGTGCCTGTGATGCAGAAAGGTCATTCGCCATGATCTGATGAAAAGCATTCGCATCATCCAGCCAGATCAAGCCGTTTTTATCCGCCTCCATCCCCTCCATCGGCGCATTAAGCCGTGTCAGAGCCTCGGCGACAGATTCTCCTGAGTCCGGCGCCAGGGCAGAAAGGTAGACCAGTCCTTTCACGTTTGGTGCATTACCTGCCTGGGTAATAACCGCGCCAGCCCATGAATGCCCCACCAGAAGAACGCCGCCCTTCTGACGCTCGAGGACGCGTTCCGTCGCCGTCACGTCATCCTGCAATGAGGTCAAGGGATTCTGCACGGCGGTGACGTGATAACCGTCAGCCTGAAGCAACGGGATAACGGCAGACCAGCTGGAGCCATCCGCAAACGCCCCGTGGACCAGAACAATGTTTTTAATATCCGTCGCCTCTGCCCGGAGAGGCGATGCGAATGAAATCATCAAAGACATAACGAATGCTCCCAGGCGAATGTTTTTCTTAAGAAAAGGGTTCATCGACTCTCACTCTACCGTTGACGTTAAAAGAACGTCGCTCACTTTAACGCGGCAGGATGAAACCCATAAAGTGTCTTAAATGACAGTTATGATGCTAAATCAGACATAATTTTTACCAGGACTCACCATGCGAATTGCGTTACTGGCTATACCGGGCAGCATGAGATCGGCACTTGCCGGCATAGCCGACATGTTCTGGCTCGCCAATCAGATCATCGTCCAAAATCCGCAAGTCAACGCGGATATTGCACGGACGTCACCGTTTTTTGAGGTCATGGTGGTCACCTCCGATGGTCTGCCAGTCATGGACGTTCAGGGGAGAAAAATCGTTAGCGATGGTTCGTTCAATGATGCCCAACCTGTTGATCTGGTTATTGCCAGCGGTATGCAGCTTGACGAGCAGAAGCTTCCCCTCGCGCAAGAGGCCGTTACCGCTGCCGCAGAATGGGTGAAAGAAAAATATCTTCAGGGCAGTTGCATTGCAGGGGCCTGCGCCGGCGGATTTATCCTGGGTGAAGCCGGGTTACTCAACGGACGCGCCTGTTCCACGACCTGGTGGCTGTATCATACCTTGCGATCGCGATACCCACTGGCGAAGCCCGTCTGGGGGAAAGTCATGGCTGAACAGGACAACATCATTACCACAGGAGGCCCGTTTTCGTGGATTGACCTGGTTATCTATATTGTTCGCAAATATGCGGGCAATGAGATTGCCAAACTGACGGCTGATATGGCCGTTGCGGATAGCCAGCCATTATCACAGCAGCTTTATGCGCCTGCGGGATTTCTCAATTCAAGGCATCCTCTTCTGATGAAGGCTGAACAGCTGGTGCGTTATCAAAACCCGGGCATAACGGTGGATCAGCTGGCTGAGGCCTTGAACCTGACACCCCGCACCCTCAATCGTAAAATGACCGCGCTGATCCAGCAGAGTCCGAAAAACTTTATCACGCGGGTTCGTATTGAAACGGCGGCGCTTATGCTGGAAATCCCTGGCAAAACGATTTCTCAGGTCGCCAACGCCTGCGGATATAGTGATGAGACCGCATTCAGGCGGGCTTTCAGTCGTATCATGGGCATGTCCCCAGGGAATTACAAAGAGCGGATCAAAAATCAGGCCCCATAGTCTTTCACATGCCTGGAAAGCATCATCATGATGAATTCTTCACGCAATTATGAGGTGGCGCTCATTTTATACGCATGGCGAGTCATATCCTGAAATTCATCCTCAGGAGGTAAAACCATGAAAAAGCTTCTGATATGTTGTTTGTTTGGCAACACCGCCAATTCTCTCGCCAAAAAGATACAGTTACTGGCGGAAAAAAAGGGCCATCCTCTCATTGTCAGCGCAGTGGGCCTGGAAAATTTTGCCAGCGTGGCGCCCGCTTTCGACGGATTTCTCATTGCGCCGCATATTCAGTATAAGGTCGCGGAGATAAGAGGGATTGTTGGCGACGCTCGTTCTATTGCGGTGATTGAAAGTCTGCCCTATGCCTCACTCGACGCGGAAAAAGTTTTCGCGTTTGTGATGGCGCAGATGCCTGAACTGGCAATCTGACGCCAAAGGCCGCCTCTCTTGTGCGGCCTTCTCTACTCATGTCGCCTTCTACCTGCCCTGTTGAGACGCTTCAGCCCGTAATGCCGCCTGTACAGCAGGACGGGCATTTATTATTTCCATATACGACGATAGCGCTGGCCAGCGATCCAGTGGGATCGCGAAGAATTTGCACCATCCCAGCACCGTGAAGAGGTAGGCATCCGCCACGCTAAAGGACGGGCCAGTCAGATAGGTTTTTTCGCTGAGCGTCGTCTGCAGAAAATCGAAGCGTCGGAATAGCTTGTCTCGAAAAATCGTTTTGACATCTTCCGCCAGCGCGGAGTTAAACAGCGGCGCCGAACCCGCGTGTATTTCACTGGTGATAAAGTTAAGCCATTCCTGCAGGCGCACCCTTTCCCAACTGCCCGCGCGTGGCGCCAGGCCGTATTCAGGTTTACGATCGGCGAGGTACTGCACCATCGCCGGCCCTTCGGTGAGGATCTGCCCATCATCCAGCTCAAGCGCAGCAACATATCCTTTCGGGTTAATGGTGAGGAAGTCGCGACCATCAGCGGTGATCTTGCTTCTGTTGTTGACTCTCACCAGTTCAAATTCAAGGTTCAGCTCGCGCAGCACGATGTGCGGTGATAATGAACAGGTATCTGGCGCGTAATAAAGTTTCATCTCGTCTCCGTTAATGTGTAAAGCCGTCGGACAACGTCCTGCACGATCCTCAGCACACTGTATTTAACGCCGATCGCACTGTAAAATTAATGATATAGAAAAGAACTATTAGCTGAGCTACTGATAATCATGATGAATCTTTTACACTGGCGCCTGCTGGTAGCCGTGGCGGATGCCGGCAATATCTCACGTGCTGCCGAGGAGATAGGCATGACCCAGTCCGGCGCCAGCCAGGCCATTGCCCAGCTGGAGGCTTCTCTGGGCTTTCCGGTATTTACCCGTGAGCGACGATACATCGGGATTACCGCCCTGGGTGAGCAGGTGGTGGAACATGCCAGAAACATGCTTTCGCAGCTGAACGCCATCCGTGAACTGGCTGATCGGGGCCGGAACGTCACCCGCGGGCGCATTCGGCTGGCCAGTTTTCCCTCCGTGACGTCTACCTTGTTGCCCGGCCTGCTGCGCGACGTTAAGCGCCTGCATCCGGGTATTGACGTTGTTGTGCTGGAAGGCTCTGACGAAGAAGTCGAAGCGTGGCTTGCCGCAGACACCGTTGAACTTGGGGTGGTCATGAATCCCGTTCCCGGACGTGCAGAGGTGGTACTAGGACAGGATGCATGGGTCGCGGTCCTGCCCGCCAGCCATCGGTTGGCACAGCATGCGAAAGCTGATGGCATAACGCTAAAGGCGCTGGCGGACCAGCCCTTTGTTCTGGCGACGGGCGGCTGTGTCGTGAATGGCAAAAGCCTGATGGAAAAGGCCGGGTTGCAACTCTCTGATATCCGCGTGACGGTTCGCGACTGGATAAGCGCCTGTAAACTGGTCGGTGAAGAGATGGGCGTCGCGCTGGTACCGGAATCCGCCCTGCCGGAGACCTTGCGCAACCTGTGCGTGGTGCCAGTGACGCCGGCTATTCATCGTGAATTTGGGCTGGTTTGTTCGCCATCCGGAACGTCTTCTGATGCCACACAGGCGCTGCTTAATGCGCTACGTAAACGAAGATGAGCGCTAGAGTGAATCATCTTATCGCCATGGCATCAATCTCTGACCTATCTCCTGTTCCCAAACTAAAATTTCACTTTGAATATTTACTGAGTTTACTGATATGTATACCTAACCAGGTAAGTTCATCATTAGGAATAGCAATGGCGTAATTGCTTTTTATAAAGTCACGAATCACCTCAGCAACCACCATCGCTTTTGGATGGAAACGAATTAACTCATTATAGAAGTCGTCAGTTTCTTCTGTTGCAAGGCTATTATTTAATACCCTTTCAGCGAAATATCTTAAATGCGTAATAAATCTGGCATAGTGAATTGAATTCACATCAATATTTTGATTGAGTTTATAACGAACAATTTCAGCAATTCTGTTAACTAACTCTACTTGCTTATGTGCGTTAGTCTCATCAAATTGAAAAGTTGCATTGATAATATGAAAAGCAATGTGTACAGCCTCGTCATCAGGAAGACTCACCGCAAACTTAGCTGATACCAAATCTCTTGCCAGCTCGCCAATGCTATACTCTTTCTGATAGTAACGCTTTATTTCCCAGGTCAGTTTATTCGCAATGTTCGTATTTGTCTTACAGCGTTCAACAGCAAAATGCAAGTGTTCCGCGAGGGTGAATAGTAAAACTGAATTAAGCTTTTCGCTGTAATGAGCTTGAGCCATCTTAACAATTTCATGAGTGATCTCAAAGAAATCCGCGGGAATTGTGTCCGTTAGTGACAGATAATGTCGCGACTTGAGGGTATCCAAAGGCATAAAGACCTGTTCGACACTTTGCAAGTCGATAATTGTCCCTGGCTTGGTGTTAAAACCGATACCTTTGCCAAAGAGTATCATCTCTTTTCCGTCATTCTCAGCAAGCAGCATGCTGTTATTTAAGGACTTTTTAACTTTCATCTCAGTTCCCGCGGTAGCAATGATTAACTTAAATCAGTCCCGTTCGTCGCTATAACCTTGCGATACCAATAGAAGGAGTCTTTGCGTAACCGATTCAAAGAACCGTTCCCCTCGTCATCTTGATCTACATAAATAAAACCATAGCGTTTGGTCATTTGCGACGTGCCAGCACTAATAATATCAATTGTTCCCCAACTCGTATACCCTATTAAATCGACACCTTCTTTGACAGCTTCAATCATCTGCTCAAAATGCGCACGGAAATAATTAATACGGTAATCGTCATGAATCTTCCCATCAACCACTGTATCTTTTGCCCCAAACCCGTTTTCAACAATAAATAAAGGGATTTGATATCGATCGTAAAGCTCCAGTAGCGAAATTTTAAGCCCTACAGGATCTATTTGCCATCCCCATTCAGAAGCCGGTAGATGAGGGTTTTTTACACCCATGATAGTATTTCCTGCCGTGCGCTCTGCATCGGACTGAACAGATTCCGTGATGGACATATAATAGCTGAATGAAAGGAAATCTACAGTATAGCGACGTAACGTTTCCAAATCATCCGGCTGCATTTTTATCTTGATATTCCGCAGCTCCAGGTCCCGCTTAATTAATGGTGGATATTCGCCTTTAATCTGAACATCTGAATAAAAATAGTTTTCGAGATTTTTTTTCAGAGTGGCTTCCACGTCAGCAGGATGACAGGTCAGTGGGTACGTTGTTAACTTAGTAAGCATGCATCCGACCTGGCTGCCAGGAATCTTTTCATGGCAGTCTCTTGTCGCTAACGCCGAAGCAACAAACTGATGATGCAACGCCTGATAAATATCCTGCGTGCTTTCTCCTGGTAGACTTTTCTCTTCGCGGACACCGGCAGTCGTAAAAGGATGCCGATGAATGCTATCAATTTCGTTGAATGTTAACCAGTAACGTACCAAATTCTTGTAACGGTCAAAGCACACATTTGAATAGCGTACAAACGCATCAACAACATTTCGGTGGACCCAGCCATTATATTTCTCACTCAATGCTAATGGCATTTCATAATGTGAGAGCGTAACCAATGGCTCAATGCCAAGTCTGCGCATTTCAGTGAACATATTTTCATAGAACTGTAATCCCTTTTCATTCGGTTGCTCATCTTCACCTGTTGGGAAGATTCGTGACCACGCAATTGATACGCGCAGGACTTTTATACCCATTTCGGCAAAAAGCGCTAAGTCTTCTTTGTAACGATGATAAAAATCGATGCCTCTGCGTTTAGGGTAATTTTGATCATTCTTCCCCTCAAGCGCATCACTCACGTTTTGATCAGATACGGCCATATGGCCGGCATAATCGCTCGTGCTCAGATGCGCCTTATAGGCAACTGCATCTGCAACGGAAGGCCCTTTGCCGTCAACGTTCCATGCACCCTCTGCCTGATTGGCTGCAATGGCTGCACCCCATAAAAAATTCTTGGGAAGAATAGATTTCGACATAATATTAAGCCTCTTTTAATGAAAAAATATTAAACTGCTGGAGTGTATTGGTATGATCGTTCGACGGCTTCATCATAAAACGATCGCTATTGGTAATAACCATTATTACAACTGGGTCATAACCCGCTTTAGTTATTTCATCAATATCAAATTCGATTAATAGTTCACCCGCTTTAACGTGTTGGCCATCTGTAATTTTCGGGTGAAAGCCTTGACCGTTCATTTGTATCGTATCAATTCCTATATGAAAGATAACCTCTACTCCATGGGTAGTCATCATGCTGGCTGCATGGCCACTTTCGAACACATGCTCAATAACGCCATCGGCAGGTGCATAGAGTGCTCCCACCGTTGGAACGATAGCGATACCATCCCCCATGATTTTTGAAGAAAATACATCGTCGTTGACCTCTGTCAGGGGGATGACTTTCCCTTCAACCGGACTGGTAAAGGTAAAGTCATTCATTAAGACTGGATTAGCAGTGACTTCAGTCTTCTCAAATTTGGGCATCTCCTCCTCTGGATGGGGCGTTGTCGTTTTTTCTTTCCAGAAGAATAATGTTGATAAAAATGCCAGGCAGAATGAAACAAGTGCACCGATGATTGCATATATCAAACTGGTTGGATTATCCGGTGACGCAAAAATTGAGATACTGGCAAGGCTCGGCGCTACAATTGCATAAGCTGAGACCATCATAAATCCCATGAAGGAGCCACCGACCATTGCACCCAACATCACAGAGATCAGTACTGGCCTATGCAGTAAAGTAATCCCGTAAAGTGCAGGTTCAGTAATGCCAAACAGCGCTGATATTCCAGAGGAAAGAGCAGTCCCTTTAAACATTTTATCTTTACTTTTTAGCGAAACGGCAAGGCAAGCTCCTGCTTCAGCGATATTGTGAGCTAAGGAAGCTGGGTTATACAAAGATTCTTTACCTGTTTGCCCCATTGACATTATGGCATAAGGGAGGAAAGGTTTATGCATACCGGCCGCTACAATAAATGGCAGTCCGCCAGCAAGTAAGCCTGTTGCGATGAATCCAAATTTGCCATGCATCCAAAGGATCAGATGCGTTAACAGAGACCCCATTTCAAAACCTAATGGTCCAAGGATAAGCAATGTGACGGGGACCGTCGTAACCAGCGATAACATGGGCGATAAGAAACCACGTAACGCATTAGGCGTATAACGATTAAAAAGAGATTCCGTTTGTGCATAAAAAATAACACAGAGAATTGCGGGAAACACCTGCGCTGCATAGGAGACGTTCGTAATATCGAAAGTCATTAACGTTGCACCTTGTTTTGCCAGGGTAGTAAATGTGGGCAACAACAAGACTGAGACAGCAGTCAATGCAACTAATGGATTAACTTTAAGCTTATTCGCAGTAGTGATGGCGATAAGTAAGGGTAAAAAATAAATAGGCGCGGTTCCGATGCAGTCCAAAATTTGATATGTCGAACTGTCTTTAGTCAGCCATCCAGCCATATTCAAAATAATTAAAATGGATTTCAGCACGCCGCCACCTGCAATTGCAGGTATGAGTGGTTGAAAGATACTGATAACAAAATCAATCAACCATGCATTCCATTTTTTCTTGGTTACTGGTTTCTGTTTCGCGTCAGCATCATTAGCCATTAACGATCTAATCGCATCAAACACTTTAACAACGTCTTTGCCAATGACTATCTGACACTGCACATTTGTCACGACACCCATTACATCAGGTAATTTTTTGAGGTCAGACACTTCAACTTTAGCATTGTCATACAAGCTTAAGCGTAATCTGGTTGAGCAATGTTCAATGTGTTCGATGTTGCCTGCTCCGCCGACTAATTTGAGAATTGTACGCCCAGTATTTAGATGATCCATAAGTTGCCTCATGAGCAAAAAAAAAGACCTGAAATTCTCACCCCAAATCAGGGGGAGAATTTCAGGTCTTGCCTGCATTACCAGTTACACGCCTGTACTACATATTTGCCAACAATATACTATATACATAGTTACAGGCAATAAAATTAACCCATCTTTTGTCAAAACGTGATAGTTATCACATAATAATCCTCGTGAATGACTACGATATAAAACCCTCCCAGGAGTATTTTCTTCCTGTATTATATTTCCTTTATATTAACCGATAGTTACCACCACACCTCAGCCTGAGCGCCAATAGACAATTGATCTTTTTTATTATCGTTGAATGTATAATTCGATATCTCGTTTTGGTTTGCCCGGATATACGTTGTATAGAACCGAATTTCTGGCCTTGAGGTTAGGATTGATGTATTAACTTTGAGCGCATGATACAATGTTGTTTTGTAACCGGATTCACTATATGTCTGCTCTTGAGTTTTGTTATCCTGTCTAAACCATCCGAGTTCTACCCCGGTCTGGTTGAATTTATCCCAGATATAAGCGGGACGGATGACACTTCGATAACTTTCAAAATCTGTATGAGCACCAGTATCATAGCTAAATATATCATTACCATTTGAATATACTAGTGCGTGTGCAGCAATAGTGTTTTCCGTGGGGTAAAATTCCCCTTGAGAAATTATTCTGAATGCCTTGCCATTTGTGTGATTTCCATAATAATTATCACCACTCCCAAATGTTGGGTTTGCTCCAGAAATTTTTGCAAAAGAACTGGCAATAGAATTATTGGCAGCTTGCAGGGTTAATTCGTCATAACCCCCTGCGTCAAACTTCTGCCTTAAAATCGCACCTACCAGCCAGGCATCTTTTACATGATAATACTGACCATCAGCCTCCCCTGACTTCACGACGTCTGATTTGTTTGCCATGTTATAGCGCCCATCTAGTTCTAATGTTGCCTTGTCCCATAAGGGAATTTCACGATAACGTATATCAAGCGCATTCGTATTGATCTGTAATGAATTTCCTGATGTATCATAATCAAGAGCACGCGCGTTCAGGTCCTGACGCACTACAGCAACGTTAAATTTGCCTGGACCCATTTTCCAGTTTTCTATACCGAGCCCTGCTCCGCTTTCTGTTCTGACGCTTTTCCAGTCAAGCATCTGTATCTCATACTTAGGCAGATAGTGCTTACCTACCCAAAAATCAGCTTCAGGGGCAAAATTAAGAAATCCCTTCGTCGTGAGATAGATATCAGAAAATTGTAAGTTACTCTCTGTATCTTTATCAAAGACTGCATTGTTGTATTGCTCACCCACATTGCCATCCAGCATAACGACAGCATGTGCAGTTTTACCATCCTGGTCGTACACTTTCTGCTTGAGTTGAAGATCGAACCATGAGGTATATTCATTGCCGAAACGGCCAAGAGATCCAATAGCATACTCTTTTGGCGATCCATGATTAGCCGTTCCCCAACCAGAACGGAAATAGCCATTGTACGAAAACCCAATATCGTTTTTAACAAAGTCACTAATTTCTTTCAACGTAAGAACATTATTAACTTTAGTTGTGGCACTATTGCCTGTTGTGTTGCTATTACTCGATGTTGCTGCAATAGTTGAAGTGGCAGAATTTGTTGTTGGTTGAATTTTTTCATCTGCTGAGCTGACCGGGTTTCTGTTTGCTTTATCAGCTTGCTTATACCTGGTTAATTCTGCTTTTGTGCTTTTTAATTCTGCAGTGTTTTCCTGGAGTTGTTTTTCAAGCAAAGCCAGTCTCTCTTCCACTGTTAAACTCTGTCCATAAGCATTGCTGAACATGGCAGAGATAAGGCAAAATAGAATAGTCTTGTTCATATTTTAAATATTCTCATGTAGATTACAGGGGTAAAGCGTATATTAAAATAAAATCATACTTCACCTTCCCAGGGTAGAAATATATATAGTAAGCAAGCCTATTTAGCCTGATCATTTCATAGCTATTTGACTCCAGCGAAATGGATCGATGCTTAACATTAATATTGAATTCTGAAATGAAAAATTGTTTTCATAAAAATTATTTGCTTGTTGTCACTCCTTTAACTGTGCCGATTCGCAACGTGAACGGAGACTTCTCTTGTCTTATCTCGTCACAACAGTTCTGTTTTTACAAATGAACCCAAATGACCGCCCTGCCCGATAAAAGTAAGCTTGACGCTATTTGGATTATCAGGAGCAGCATTTTTCTTCATTTAAGCTAAGCTGTCGTCGGGTAGAACCATGTTCAATATGTTCAAAATTGCTTGCCCCGCTGTTCAATTTACGTATTTTCTGCGCTGTTTTTTTGGAATCCATTTGCCACCCCAGAAGCAAAAAAAAGACCTGAGATGAGCAATGAATAGGTCTAAATTCATCGCTCATCTCAGGTCTTGCCTGTTTTACCAGTTACACGCCTGTCGTTCTGCCCGTGTATTTAAATATTTTGTAGGAGGGTTTTACAATAGCTTACTTTGAATTTTTTTTAAAATGTGACATGTCTTACAAATTTCAACCGTTGCCGGATGCGAATTAAACGACGTTTCTCAACAGCAAAAGCGGGATAAACCCTACCCGCACCGGGTTTCTGTCCCTGTAATATGCCCATGGCATCGCTGTGTAACACCTGAAGAGTGTCAGGATATTTCTGGCACTCTTCAGAGAGAACACCTGAACTGGCCGGGCTTATGTGTTAGCGTTTTCCTGCTGCCGGGGAGTTTTCGCCATTGCGGCTTTTGACTTACTGCTGGAGTAAATGAAGAACAGCGCGATACCCAGGCAGATAATGGCGCCGATTCGGCTCATCGAGAATGGAATCGACGCATTGCCCAGCCAGCCGAAGTTATCGATCAGCATGCTCATGGTTAACTGGCCAAAAATGACAGCGACCGTAGCCACTGCCGCGCCAATACGCTGGACGGCCAGTACCATAATGACGATATACGGTACGCCAAACATTGCGCCCAGCAGCTGCCATTTAGGCACGTCCATCAACGTCAGGGAGTGTTTGGGTTCGAAGAAGAAGATCAGCAGCCCCGTCACCAGGGCGCCGACAGAAAATGTCAGGAACGCGCTTTTAAATACGCCGACCTTGCTGCCCAGCTGGCCATTGATAGCCGCCTGGATACTCAGCATGGCGCCACCGGCAACGGCGAGCAGAATCATGATAATAGTCATAATGTTACTTTACCCCTGTGCAACCATAACCAGCGCTGCAATGATGAAAATCAGCGCAATGATACGCTTACTGTCAATTTTCCGGCGCGACGTACCGAGCAGACCGAAGTGATCAATAATCAGGCTCTTGAACACCTGGCCTGCCAGGATGCCAATCATAGTCATGGCGATGCCGATTGCCGGCGTTACCACGGTCAGGATGATGACGTAAATCGGCCCAAGCACGCCACCAAGCAGCTGCCACGCTGGTTGCGCAAAGAATGACGGGCTGTTACGCGGGCTGAAAAAAAGCATCAGCAGGAAGGTCAGCGCCGCGCCCACGCCAAATATGCTGAAGGTAGCCCAGAGGTCACCGACCTCCCCACCCAGTGGCCCGAGCAATCCTGCCTCTATGGACAGTCCCATGCCTCCGGCAATGACGATAAAAATCAATATTAGTTGCATAGCAATCAGTCTCCCAAAGTCCAGGCGGAGAAGATTACGACTTAACATGGATGAGAAAAATGCCATAATGAGATAAACACCTGTGCAGGATATGCATTAATGAATGGCCTTGGGAACATCAGTATTCGCGCCCTGCTGATTTTTATAGACGTTTATGAAACGCAGAATTTCTCTGTGGTGGCCCGGCGGGAAGGGATATCGGCCTCTCAGGTATCACGCGTCATCCATCAGATGGAGGATGTGCTCGGGCAGCAGCTTTTTTACCGCAATACCCGGGCTATAATCCCGACGGAAAGCGGCCATCTTTTTATCCGCTATGCGCGAGCGATGACTGGCAGCATGGAAGAGGCGCGGCGGGAACTCAATGAGAGAACGCTTGAACCTTCCGGAATGGTCCGCATAAACGCACCGGTGTTCTTTGGACAGCGCCATGTCGCACCCGCGTTACCCGGCCTGACGGAGCGATATCCGAAGCTTAGTATTGAGCTTACGCTGACGGATGATTACATCGATCCGCACCGGGAGCCGGCTGACGTGATTTTCCGGATTGGCGTGCTGACGGATTCCGCCTTTCATGCGCGCGTGTTTGGCCAGCAGTTCTATCATCTTGCCGCGTCACCGGATTACATCCGCCGGCACGGCATGCTGGGATCACCCGAAGAGCTCTCGCGGCATCAATGCCTGGTCTATCGCGGTTCATCAGGACCAAACCAATGGCTGCTGCGCAGGCGCGGAGAGGAATGGGTGCACTATCCCGTCTCGCCCCTGATGTCATCGAATAATGCGGAAACCCTGCTGATTGCCGCACTCGGGGGGATGGGGATTGTGCTGTTTCCTGACTGGCTGATTGGAGACCGGCTGAAGAGCGGAGAGCTGGTCGGACTGCTGCCGGAACTGGATACATCCATAAAAACGGAGCCACAGCACATCGCGGCAATCTATCCGAATGCCCGCCACCCTCCACTGAACGTGCGGGCGATTATCGATTACTACCTGGACGCGTTCGGTTCACCGCTTTACTGGCAGTCTGAATAAGACAGGCGACTTTATGGCTCGTCTTGAAGTTAACTTACGTTTCTGGCACAGAGCAAACGCGTTAAATGCCCTTAAGGTCTGTTTTGAGCGAAGAACGGACCACACTATCTAAAGAAAGATATCGCTGATAATGTTGGGACCGCTCTTGTTAAAAAAGGTATGCCATTTCTTTTCATTGACGATAACGAAGGGATTTTCATGGTTGAGGTTGAGGAAATAAAAAAGAAGTATCCCGGCGCAGACGCCTGGCAAATGGGTGACAGTCCGGAGCTGGCTAACGAGCTTGCGGAACTGATCAAAAAAGGGATCAAAACGGCCTCTTGCGGATCTTTTGCCTCTTACCAGCAGGAAGAATCTGCTCCGAGGATAGGGAGTTATCACATTATTCTTGATGGCCAGAATGTTCCAGTTTGCGTGATCAGACTGATTTCGATGCAGCTGGTTCGTTTTTGTGATGTGACTGAAGCGTTCGCCCGCAAAGAAGGTGAAGGCGATTTAAGCCTTGAATACTGGAAGAAAGAGCATCAGAGATTTTTCAGCTCTGAAGGTCATTTTTCTGAGGATATGGAGTTGATCGCAGAAGAATTTGAAGTGGTTGAGGTGCTGTAAGGCAAGGGCAACGGGTTGACGTTTTATCACTGGCCACTGATAACACTGTTCGCTTCTGGCGCGGAGCGGACAAGCTGTCGAGCTAAAGGTCCGCATTGAGCAAGGAGCGGACGTGCCAGCTATAATTGGTAATAAAATGAGAGTAGAACTATTCTGATTTGTTTAAAAAAACATTTTTATATCCAAGGGCAAAATATTTTTATGCTATCTTACATGCTATCTCAATATGCCAGGCTACCTGTGCCTGAAGTTACTCTACGTTCATGGTTAAAACAATGGTTGTCAGAGCAGGAATCGAGGTGTACGGACAGAAGTTTCTCGGCGCGATTTCCCTGGAGAGAAACTGGATTATGTCAGGAATATTTTTTACAACGAAAACTCAAAATTGATGGAAAGCAATTTCTTACTGGCCCCCGTTATCAGGGCGGAAATATTAACAAACCTTTTATTGATATTGTAGGTATGGATTCTGACCTAAATCATACTGCATTAGAACTCATTAGTAAGGAATGGTCACAACTCAGAGCTCAGTATGTCCGCATTCTTGTGCCAGGCCAGTCCTTCCCGCAGGGTATTCCCGACCAGTATATATATGCCACGTCTTTTTCTGAACCCCCTGAATTCAATGATAAATCTCTTACTTTGCAAGTGGCGACATACGAAGATTTTGACTGGTGTTGTCAGGCTCTGGGCGATGCCTATAAGCATACATGGCAGACAGTTCGTGAACTGTCTGCAAGTAATTTGGTAGCAGTTGATGACGAAGAGTTGTGTGACCATATTTCTGAGAGAGAAGTATATATTATCTATGAAAACGATGTTCGCGCCGGGTTGCTAATATGCCAGAAAGGAAACCTCGCTTTTCTGAGAGGATATCGTATTACTGACAAAGTAATACTTCCTGCTTTTCGTGGTCGATCATTGTCGGCCCGAGCGCAACGCCTGCTGTACCGATTATTAACTCATTCCGATTCGGAACTATCTTTGTATATGGGCACAATTATTCCGGAGAATATACCCTCGATGAAAACTGCAGAAAGAGCGGGACGAACTTGCATCCTAAGTTATCAATTTCTACCCATCTGCAGCACCCACGACTAACAGCAATGCTAATTTATCTTCAGCCTACTTCCGCTTTTGGCACACAGGGGACGTCCAGGGCCCGGGAGTACTCCCCTGGACGCATTAATGGACGGTATGTGATTGTTGTGCAGGCTATCATATGGCTTGAGGTACAGCAGAATCAGGCTTCGTAGCAATGAGTCGGCTCACAGCGTCCGGAATCCACCCGGTGCCGTAAATCACCGCAAGGTCTGTCATAAGGTAATTTCATCACGCATCGCGACACCTTTTTTCTTTACGCAGGCCTTCTCTTTCACGGTTTGT
Organism: Klebsiella sp. HMSC16C06; assembly: GCF_001808325.1. Classification (NCBI taxonomy): domain Bacteria; kingdom Pseudomonadati; phylum Pseudomonadota; class Gammaproteobacteria; order Enterobacterales; family Enterobacteriaceae; genus Klebsiella; species Klebsiella sp. HMSC16C06. The sequence goes on along the minus strand of NZ_KV792984.1, from coordinate 209,359 downwards.
CAGAACTGTGGACCGCAGTAATCTCCACTCCGTGCTTTAATCAATGAGAGTGTGTCGGGTGCAAATTAAACTACCTTTCTCAACAGCAAAGGCGGGATACCCCTACCCTCGCAGGGTTTCTGCGTCTGGTAATATGCCCATGACAGTCTCAAAGACCGCTTTGAGGGTTTCCCGGTTTAAGGCACAAAATCGCGTGGCGTTGACCCCAGAATGCAGCGAAAAGCAGCGGTAAATGCCGCCGGGCATGAGAAACCAAGCTGGTAAGCGACCTGTTTGATTGGAACGTCGTTCGCGAGAAGATCCAACGAAGCGCAAATTCTGGCTCTCTGCTTCCATGTTCTAAAACTAAAGCCTGTATCCTTCATAAACAAGCGGGAAAAGGTCCGTTCCGACATGGCCGACATAAAAGCCAGCTCGCTCAGCGATGCCTCCCAGCGCTGATTGACCAGTAGCGATCTGGCCGCGCTAAATAATCGCTCATCATTCGGCATGGGAAGCGCCATCGTTAAAGGTGGAGCCTCGCTGAGAATTTCCAGAAGCAACAAAGCTATCTTCCGTTGACTCGGTCTGGCGTAGTCCTCACTGAACAGCCCAGCGATAAGCTCTTTGACTAACGGCGTAGCCGTGATCACATGTACCTGCTGACTCTTCGTAAAGCTCGTACATTCTGCGATAAGGCTACTGCTGAAATAGATCGCCCTGAGATCAGTTTGTGAAAGCAGATGATAACTATGGATATGCAAAGGCGGTAGCCATAATGCCCGCTGAGGAGGGATCACCCAACGGTCGCTCTCTGTTTGCACCAACATAACCCCTCTGGTGGCGAAGAGTAGCTGCCCCTCAACATGATGATGGGGAGGATCTGCCTCGCCGCGTTGATAGCTTATCGCAGTACTGGACCAGCCTGTGGCCTCATCATGTCTTGGCGCTTTATCTATACTACCTGGCATTTCAGATTTAGCCCCTGCCATTATCATATCGGAACTGGAACCACCCGGAGTAGAGCCTTAGGCAATGGGTGCGTGACTTATCATTCTGATCATCAAAGATATTACAGGAGCTTATCCTCATGCGCGTACACTTTATCGTACATGAAAGTTTTGAAGCCCCGGGCGCATATGAAACCTGGGCAATAAACCAGGGTCATGATGTAACTTACTCACGCGTCTATGCGGGCGATCGGCTACCTGATGACGCCGTAGGCATCGATTTTCTTATCGTTATGGGCGGTCCGCAAGATCCGGACACAACGCTCGAAGCGTGCCCGCACTTTAATGCTAAAGCGGAACAGGCGCTGATTGCTTCCGCGGTTAAAACCGGTAAGGCGGTGATCGGTATCTGCCTGGGTTCACAGCTAATCGGTGAAGCGCTGGGCGCGCCGTTCTCTCATAGCCCGGAAAAAGAGATTGGTAAATTCCCGATCACATTGACCGAAGACGGCGGGAAGGATGAGATGTTCTCTCACTTTGGGGAAACACTGGCAGTGGGTCACTGGCATAACGACATGCCAGGTTTGACGCCAGAGGCCAAAATTATTGCTTACAGCGAAGGCTGTCCGCGGCAGATCGTTGCCTATTCAGACCGCGTCTTTGGTTTCCAGTGCCACATGGAGCTCACATTGGACGTTGTAGAACGGTTGATCGCTCATTCTGAGAAAGACCTGAGCCGTGCAGCAGAATATCGTTTCGTTGACACGCCTGAAGCGCTCCGGGCGCACGATTACAGTGAAATGAATCAAGTACTTTTTGGTTTTTTGGATAAGCTGGAAGCACGTTACAAAGCAGCGCAAGCATAATGTCATGCTCGGTAAGCTTGCCATCAGTTTTGATTTTAATGTCCGCTCCTGGCACAGAGCGGACAAACTAACTGATTTGAAGGTCCGCTATGAGCGAAAAGCGGACGTTGGCTACACTGTTAAACGTCGCAGACTCAGCTTCTGACTGCCAGTTTTTCGCGAGTTGGGCCTTCAAAGTAGATGCTCCTGATATGGCAATTACGGGGTTGAGTCAGCACAAAGCGAATTGTTTCCCAGACTGAACGCCCATTCATCAGACGTTCCCCCATTTTGGGCTGGCTATCGACAAACGCCTCTAACCCTGTCAGCTCGAAATCCGGGGGATACAACCCAGTCACACGTATATTTTCTTTAGACAACTGGTACGAAAGTTTAGTTGTAAACCCGCTAAGCCCGTGTTTACTGGCAAAGAAAGCGGGGTGCGCGATTGAATCTGTAAAATTAGGAATCCCACATGAAGATATAATTGAAACGATATCTGCGCTTTCTGAACGTCTTAAACCAGGTAGTAACGCCTGAGTCAGTAGAATAGAACCTGTCAGTCCTGAACTGATGGTATTGATAATTTCTGTGGCTGGTTGGTCGTCTAACGTTCCTGAAAGCCACTGAGCAGCATTGAGGATTAAAATGTCTATGGGTTTGTCTGAAGTTAACAACTGTGAAGAAAACTGAGAAAGGGATTCAGGCTGGGTTAAATCACAGAGATACCCTTTCGCCATTCCACCTTCAGCCGTGATGACACTGCAAGTTTTTTGAATATCATCAGCGCACCTCGCGCAAAAATCCCTTCGACGCCTTCTCGCGCCAGCCACACGCTCAGCGCCTGACCAAATCCGCCGCCGCCACCGGTAATTACAGCTCTTTTACCTCTCAGCATCTTCATCCATCCTTTATTAATAACTATAGGTTGATGGAGATATACATGAAGAAGCAGATTGGCATCTTTCAGTTAGTGCCATTTTTTAACGATTGGGATAAGTTGCACTGCAATGTTTCCATAGTGTTATTGTGGATATGCAGCGTCCGCTTCCGGCACGCAGGTGTTGCTTAATGCATTAAGTAAACGATCGGCATGTTGAATGGCTATTTCTGACAAAGCGCGGCCCCTCTGAAGCGCCGTGAGGTCCGCTCTGAACGAAGAGCGGACGTTCGCTAAATCTTGAAATCATCAGGAATGGGCGTAGGCACATAGTTCTCCATGCTCGCTTCCAAAGTAGCGTAATCTACTCTCTAAAGAGAATATGCGGATTTGAGGGGTATTTACAGGTATTGCGATATAGTAATCAACGGGGAGCAGGTTAGTTTAATGGGATAACAAAAAGGGCAGGAAATTCTGCCCTAAGCTAATATCCTTGAATTACTCGACTAGAAATCTTGTGCTGAATTTCTAATTTCAAACATTCGCGACAAACATTAGACCGAGCCTGGAACAGTAATTAAAAAATGGGGTTGATACGTGCTGATACCCCAGCATGCTCTTTTAAGAGGTAGAGAAGCCCGCCTCCATCTATGAGTTCGATTGGTTTGTCTTCGCAGAAACGATATGCATCTTTACCGTATTGACTTGTACACACCAGAATACCTTTGTTAGCACCTTCATTCATCATTGTTCCATAAAGATCTCTAACAGAATTGACACCGACAGTGTCTTTATATCTTTTAGCCTGAATCACCACTTTGCCACCGAGTATCGGACGTGTGTCGAATGCCACCGCATCAACGCCACCGTCTTTTGTACCTCTGGTGAGTTTGGTATCCAGTCCCATTTGGCTGAAAAGATTTGATACTAACACCTCAAATTCTGAAGGTGAAAGTTCCATAAGGTTTGGTCGTGTTTCAAGGGCAGATAAAGCATCACCTTGTTCAATAAAGCGTTTATCAACCATGTTGAATTCGATAATAGGCTTTACTGCCTGGAGTTCATCTGGCCGCCCTGAAACTTGTGCACCTAAACTTCTAAGGCATGCACTCTTTTCGACCCTTTCGAGTTTTATTTGCATAAAATCGTCCTTGTAAGCACGGGCAGATACTAATGTGACTTTAGTGTCATGCCCGCTTGTAGGATCGATAGTTTCGATTACACCGTTAAACAGAACTGATGTTAAAGCAGATGCCTTGTCAGCTTCGAAAAGTTCATGCATTGTGCGGAGTGTGATCGCGGCGATTATGTTTTGATAGAGTTCTTTGATCTCGCCAATCTTTCGCGCCTTGGCATCAATGGCATCTCTCGTTTTGACATATCTATATTCCAACTCGCGCGGTACTACTGCAATTTCAGGTAAGTTGTATTCAACCACCAACTCCTTACTGTCAGGTAAATAGGCCAACCTAAAGGCTTGTGGGAAGCCGTTCTCAGGATATTCAGACCGTGTCAGCACCATTTCGCAATATGCCAATACGCTGTCAGGATCGCAGTTGAGGTAGTCTTGCTCAAACTGGTCAACTTCGTCGTGCTGACTTTTTATTTCTTCGAGGTAAGCAGTTCTTCGGGCCTGATAATCAGCAACTAAAGCATCAAGCTCAACTTTCTGGCTTAAAAGTTTAATTGAATGATCTTCCTTACTTTTATTGAAAGATTCTTCTGCCTGCTGCAATTCTCGATAATATCTGTTCTTTACCCATGGGAAAATAGTCTTCCATGCAGCTGGAGCATGCACAACTTTTATCTCTGGCTCCGGGTCTGGTAAGAGATGCTTAGGTGTTTTGAATTCTTCGAATTTTGGGTGTTTTTTCAGCGCCGAAAAATCAATCGAATCATCAAATTCGAGTGTATGTTCCAGAAGTGTTGAAAGCGCGGAGATAGTCTCGTTCAGCTCAGCGTTAAGATCGGAAACTTCATCTTGACGTTCTTCCAAATACATGGCTTTTGCTAACTTATCAGCCTCCTTTTGCTCGCGAAGTCTCTGAGCATTATCACGTTTTATTTCGCGCTCTATTCGGCGAGCCTCGGCAAACTGATGGCGCTCTGCTCTCTTACGCTCACGCTCTGCTGCTGCTACGGCTCTGCCTGTAGCACGTATAAAACCTTCAAATCCTGATCTCCGTCCCATCCCAATCCCCAACAGAAAGTTCAATTTGCAACAAGGGAAGTTGCCTCAAGCAACCGTCCATCTAATTAACCTGCAATTAATTTACTTTATTAGCACCAACTCAATCTATCTCATTTTAAAAAAGCAATTTGCCATATCTCAAAATATGCAGATTTGTTTTCTCTTCTCCAATCAACGGAGTGCGGGTCATGATCACTAACTGATTGAGTGCTGTTTTATCAACGTCCGCTCCTGGCACAGAGCGGACATTCCCCTTTGCCGACGTGAAAACCGCTATTGTCTGACCTCATTCTGGTTAGCCAGATGTTCTGTCCCGTCGCCCTGCCGGCGGCCTCTATCTCAGTAAAACCTGAATCAGCTGCACGACGATATACACTCCCGCTACCACCTGTATGATCCGAAACCCCCATCTCAGATAGCGCCATTGATAACGTTCGCTGGCATCAGCGGCTTCAATGGCGGGATCATAACGTTTTCTTTTCCTGGTTCTGAATGTATCGAATCCCCACAGGATGAGAAGAAAGATGATGATGATTTTTTCAACGATAAGATGGTTCACAAAGAGAGACTCCGGTCTTCTCACGGTTACAGGCAGAATAGATAAACCGCCTGGATGTAGCCACCACTAAATGTAGGGGTACCTGAAGACGCAAGCCAGGCATTCCCGGATTGTCTGTCTTATGACTACGTTAGCGCATAGCAACGCCATAAAAGCGACATTCATTTCCGACACATGCTGCCGGAGTCCCCTTCCCCGACGCATCAGGCTGGGTGATAAAACGATGGCGGCTGCCCGGTCACGCGGCGGAACATGGTGGCGAAAGAGGAGGCATTGTCGTATCCAAGGGATAATGCCACTTCGTTCACCGGTTTCCCTGCTATCAACCATGCCAGGGCGCTCACCACGCAGGCTCGCTGACGCCAGGCGGAAAATGACAGGCCCAACTGCTTCAGGAAATGGCGGCGAAAGGTACTAGGACTCATAAACAGCGCCCTGGCCCAGCGCGCCGCAGGATCATGGACAGAGGGGTTAAGCAAAAAAGCCTGACAAAGCGCCAGCAGCGCCGGATGCTGCGGCAACGGAATGTCAAATTCGCGGACCGGCATGGCGGCCAGTTCCAGCAACATCAACTGTATCAGCGTGCGATCGCGTGGGCTGTCGTACAACGGTGGTAAATCCACAGCCTCAAGCAGTAGCTGGCGCAACAGCGGCGAGACGCTGATCACTTCGCAACGACGGTGTTTAATGAAAGCGGCCACATAATCTGGCTCAATATATAAGCTACGCGTGGTCACCCCCACAAATCTGACGGCGTGCACGGTTTCAGGAGGGATCCAGACAGCATGTTGCGGAGGAACCACCCATTCTCCGTCCTGAGTGGTGACATACATCAGTCCGGTCGCGCCATACAGCAGCTGTGCGCGACGATGCTGGTGCGGTGGCAGTATATACCCTTGCGCATAGTCATTGCCTAACGCCACCACTTCGCGATCGAGCCGATCGACCTCGTCAATTTTTACGTTGCGCACACCTGCCCCCCTCTGACCGATTTACAAAGGTAATTGAGCGCTACGCAAATGGGAAGCCGTACGCGACCGGTATAAGCTGCTCGCTCATTTTCAGGGCGGGGATATTCTCTTGAATGATATCGTTATTATTGCGCTGGCAGGCTTTACGACCGGCATTACCACCGTGCTGTTCGGCTTCGGAGGGGGCTTTGTGGTGGTGCCCTTTGTCTATCAACTGATGCTTCGGCAGCCGGAACTCGCGGGAAACGCCATGCATGTCGCGGTGGCTACCTCAACGGCGGTGATGATATTTAACGCCGGCTGGGTCAGCTATCGAAACTGGCGGGCGGGTAAGCTTGCCGCGCAGACGCTGTTTCCGTTGTTATGGTTTATTGCCATTGGGGCGGTGGTCGGCTCCTGTCTGGCGGGGATATTGAGCGAGAAGATCGTTCGCGCGCTGTTTATTCTCTATATGCTGGCAACCATCAGCGATTGTTTGTTGCGCAAAGGTTTTTTCAGGGGCAGCGCTCGGCGTCGGCTGTCCCTGCCAGTAGTCACTGGCGGCGGTATGGTTATCGGTATGATTGCCGCATTGCTGGGCGTGGGTGGCAGCGTCATGACGGTGCCCCTGCTACGGCGACACGGGTATGAGATGCAGGAGTGCGTTAGCGCATCCAACCCGCTTTCTTTGCCCGTGGCGCTATGCGGGGCTGTGACCTATGCCGTCATTGGCTGGCACAGCATTCCGCTGAGCGGATTTCTGGGGTTTATCAGCCTGAAAATTTTAGGCCTGCTCGTCCTGACCGGCTGGGCCGGGATAGTGTTTAGCCGCCGGGCAATCCCTGCGGTACCTGATGTATGGTATGCACGCATCTATGTGCTGCTGCTGTGCCTGGTACTCCTCGCCATGCTCATTCAATAATCAAAATACATCCTGGTGAACCGGTTCAACAGACGCGACCGGGCGGTACCCTCTCCCTGTGGAGAGGGCCAGATGAGTGGCAGCAAGCTACCCGCGATACGGATGGGTTTCGCGCCAGTGGTCGGCGATCTGCTGCCGGGTGCAGACCCACACCTTGTCGTGCTGCTGGATATAGTCAAGGAAACGCTGTAACGCGCGGAAACGGCCCGGACGCCCAAGCAGTCGGCAGTGCATCCCCACGGACATCATCTTCGGCGCGGTTTCACCCTCGGCGTACAGCACGTCAAAGCTGTCTTTCAGGTAGGTATAAAACTGCTCCGCGGTATTGAACCCCTGGGCGGTGGCAAAGCGCATGTCGTTGGCGTCGAGGGTATAAGGCACGATCAGGTGCGGCCGCTGGCTGCCGTCGCTGCAGGCCACTTCGCTCCAGAAAGGTAAATCATCGCCGTAATAATCGCTGTCGTAGTCAAAGCCGCCGTGCTCCACCACCAGCTGGCGGGTGTTAGGGCTGTCGCGGCCGGTATACCAGCCGGTGGGCGGTTTGCCGAACAGGTCGGTCAACACCTGCACCGCTTTTTGCAGATGCGCGCGCTCCTCGGCAATATCCATGTGCTGATAGTGGATCCAGCGCCAGCCGTGGCTGACCACATCGTAATCCGCGGCCTTGATCGCCGCCACAATCTCCGGGTGCCGCGCCAGCGCCATCGCCACGCCGAAGACCGTCAGCGGCAGCCCGCGCTGGCTGAACTCACGATGGATGCGCCAGAACCCGGCCCGGCTGCCGTACTCATAGAGTGAATCCATCGACATATGGCGTGCCGGGTAGCTGGCGGCGCCAATAATATCGGACAGGAACTGTTCCGACCCCGCATCGCCATGCAGGACGTGATTCTCAGCGCCTTCCTCGTAGTTGAGGACGAACTGCACCGCGATCCGCGCCCCGCCCGGCCAGCGCGCGTGCGGCGGCTGCCCTGCATAGCCTCGCAGATCGCGAGGATAGTGCTCCTGGTTCTCTCCCATCTCCTGCCCCTTTTAAAATGGATTTAACGACTGAAACTGTCCGCTTAACGCTTTTTTCTCCGGGAACGCTAAGTCCCCGTGCTTGCTGGTCGCCAGGCCCAGCGCGACCAGTGACTCCACCATCTTCACCGCCGCGCTGACGCCATCGATCACCGGCACCCGCAGCTCGTGGGTCAGCTCCTGCGCCAGGGTCGCCATCCCGCCGCAGCCAAGGACAATCGCCCCGCTACCATCCTCTTTCAGCGCGCGAATGCAGCGCTCACGCACTTTCTCCTGCGCCAGGCCGCTGCCGTCTTCCAGCGCCAGCACCGGCAAATCAATGGCGTGCAGCGCCGCGCAATGTTGATGAAATCCGTACTGGTGCAGCAAATGACGGGCGATGATCAGCGTGCGCGGCAGCGTGGTCACAATGGAGAAACGAGTGGCGACCATCGTCGCCATATGCATCGCGGCTTCCGCAATGCCGATCACCGGCCCCTGGGCCAGCTCCCGCGCCGCCAGCAGCCCCGGGTCGCCGAAGCAGGCGATCACATGCCCATCCACCCCCTGCTCGCGTCCGGCCTTGATCTGCTCCAGCACGCCGACCGCGGCGATAGCTTCGTCAAAGTGGCCCTCAATTGACGGCACCCCGGCGCGGGGACAGACCGCAAGGATCTCGGTACCCGGCGCAGCGACCGCACGCGCGGCGGCGCCTATCGTTTCAGTCATCGCCAGGCTGGTATTAGGGTTGATCACTTGTATACATATGGCAGACATCACGGCTCCTTGTGGCCGGCGAACAGCCGGGAAAAATCGGGCAGGCTGACGCCATCGCGCTCGAAGCACAGACTGGCGACAATATGATCAAAATGGTGCATCAGCGCCTCGCTGAGCGGCTGCAGGGCTTTATCCCGTAGCAAACCCACCAGCTGCTGGTGATCGTCGCAACGGCAGCCCTGTCGCCAGGGAGCGCCCCAGGCGGCAATCACTAAAGAGGAGCGCTGGCTGAGGCGGGTCACCATCTCGGTGAGCACCGGGTTGCCGGAGATAGCCTGCAGCTGAATATGAAAGTCAGCGGAGTGGCGGATCGCCGCCGGGCCGTCGTGCGCCTCATGGGCCTGCTGTTCACGCTGAATAATGTTCTCCAGCGCCGCCAGATGCGGCGGCTGGCAGCGCGCGATCACATCCGGCAGATTAGCGACCTCAAGCAGCGCCCGGGTACGAAAGATCGCCTGGGACTCTTCCACGCTCGGGCTGGTGACGTGTGCACCACGTTTGGGCGTTAACGTGACCAGTTGCACAGCGGCGAGTCGTTGCAGCACCTTTCTGATGCCGGTGCGACTCACGGCGAACACCTCCGCCAGCGCCTCTTCCGGTAGTTTGCTGCCCGGCGGCAACTGATGTTCGACGATGGCCGTCATCAGCGCCTGGTAAATGCTTTCGTCCTTATCCTGCAGCGCTGGCGCGGCCTGGAGACGATGTTCATTATTCATTAACCCACTCCGGTTTCACTTATCGATAGCAGATCGTATACATAAAATTTATTTTTTGTATACAAGATTCATCATTCTGGCCTGGATCCTGCAATAGCCTCAGCAATCCATTTCACAGGGTTTTCATTCAGAGGAGCAGGTTTCATGCCACATTCATCCCACACGCAGCAGAAGAAGACTCTCGAGGCGGCCGCCAGCTACAGTCCGCGGCTATGTAATGAGGATCTGGCGCCCACCCGCGACCAGAACTGGAGCTGGTACAATATTTTTTCATTCTGGATGTCGGACGTGCACAGCATGGGCGGCTACGTCGTAGCGGCGAGCTTCTTTACGCTTGGACTGGCCAGCTGGCAGGTTCTGCTCTGCCTGCTGGTCGGCATCTGTATTGTGCAGCTGTGCGCTAACCTGGTGGCGAAGCCGAGCCAGATGGCCGGGGTGCCATACGCCGTTATCTGCCGTCAGGCGTTTGGCGTCTTCGGCGCCAATATCCCGGCGGTGATCCGCGGGCTGATCGCGTTCGCCTGGTACGGTATTCAGACCTATCTGGCGGCGAATGCCCTGATGCTGGTTCTGCTCAAGTTCTGGCCCTCCCTTGCCTCGCTGACCAGCAGCAGCTTTCTCGGGCTGTCAACGCTCGGCTGGCTGTGCTTCGCCACCATGTGGCTGCTGCAGGCGATGGTGTTCTGGCATGGCATGAACGCCATCAAACGCTTTATCGATATCGCCGGTCCGGCAGTTTATGTGGTGATGCTGGCGCTGGCCGGCTGGATTGTATACAAGACCGGTCTGGATGGGATCTCCTTTACCCTCGCCAGCAAATCCCTGAGCGCCGGCGAGCAGACCTGGCAGATGATCACCGCCACGGCGCTGGTGGTCTCCTACTTCTCCGGGCCGCTGCTTAACTTCGGTGACTTTTCCCGCTACGGCAAAAGCATGGGCGAGATCCGCCGCGGTAACCGCTGGGGTCTGCCGTTTAACTTCCTGCTGTTCTCGGTGGTCACCGTGGTGATTGTCTCCGGCACCCAGTCGCTGTTCGGCAAAATGATCACTGACCCGATCGAAACCGTCAGCCGCGTGGGTAACGATCTGGCGGTGGCCATTGGCCTGCTGACCATGATTACCGCCACCATCGGCATTAATATCGTGGCTAACTTCGTCTCTCCGGCCTTCGATTTTTCCAACTGCGCGCCACAGAAAATCAGCTTCCGTACCGGCGGGATGATTGCCGCGGTGGGATCGATACTTCTGACGCCGTGGAATCTGTTTAACTCTCCGGAGCTGATCCACTATACCCTCGACGTACTGGGCGCCTTTATTGGCCCGCTGTTTGGCATCCTGATCGCCGACTTCTACCTGATCAAACGCGGCCGGGTGTCGGTGGACGATCTGTTTGACGATACGCCGAAGGGCAAATACTGGTACCGCAACGGCTTTAACCCGAAAGCGATTGCCGCCCTGCTACCTTCGGTAGGCCTGGGGCTGATCATCAGCTTTATTCCGGCCCTGCATGAAGTGGCGAACTTTAGCTGGTTTATCGGGGTCTTCCTCGGCGCCACCCTCTACCGCTGGCTGGCCCGCGACGAGCGTGAAGTACAGGCGACCGCAGCCTTTCATTCCGGCGCGGTAGCGCAAAAAGAGTAACCCTCCCCACCTGCCGCGGCGTCTGGCCGCGGCAGGCTGCAAACTGGCACCAATCTTGCTGTTTATCACTATTCCCAGGCGTTAAGAGAAGGCAGGTTCGATGATGGATTACCAGACCGCGGTACGCGGTGCATTTTTTGATATCGCCGGCGTGGCAGAGACCCCGGATGAGGTGGCTGCTCAGGCCCGTTATCTCGATGATGGCCTGTTGTTCTTGCGGGACGGGAAAATTATCGCGCTGCTGCCATGGCTGGAGGGCGAAGCCTTTCTGCATCCACTGAAGGGTTATGTCGATCAGCGAGGCAAGCTGCTGCTGCCCGGGTTTGTCGATACCCACATTCACTATCCGCAGACGGAGATGATCGGCGCCTTTGGTGAACAGCTGCTGGAGTGGCTCACCACCTACACCTTCCCGGTGGAGAGTCAGTTTGCCGATGCGGATTACGCGCAGGAGATTGCGCAGTTTTTTGTTAACCAGTTGATTAGCCACGGCACCACCACCGCGCTGGTTTTTTGTACCCTGCACCCGGCCTCAGCCGAGGCGCTGTTCAGCGAGGCGCTGCGTCTGAATATGCGGCTGATCGCCGGAAAAGTGATGATGGATCGCCATGTGCCGGATTATCTGTGCGAAACCGCCGGGGAGAGCTACGAGCAGACCCGGGAGTTAATCCTCCGCTGGCATCAGCGCGGGAGGCTGGGCTATGCCATCACCCCGCGCTTTGCCCCTACCTCGACACCGGCGTTGCTGGAGGCCGTGCAGCGCCTGCGGACTGAGTTTCCCGACACCTGGCTGCAGACACATCTCAGTGAAAACCGCGAGGAGATCGCCTGGGTTAAACAGCTGTGGCCTGAGCATGCGCGCTATCTGGATGTCTATCATCACTATCAGCTCACCGGCGAACGCAGCGTGTTTGCTCACGGGATCCATCTCGATGATGCCGAGTGGCAGTGCCTGCATGACACCGGGTCCGCCGTTGCCTTCTGTCCGACCTCGAATCTGTTTCTCGGCAGCGGACTGTTCCGCCTGCCCGCCTGCTGGCAGCACCAGGTGCGGATGGGCATCGGCAGCGACGTCGGGGCTGGCACCACCTTCAGCATGCTGCGGACGCTGGGCGAGGCCTATAAGGTAGGACAACTGCAGAGCTATCGCCTGCGCGCCAGCGAGGCCTTCTATCACGCCACCCTCGGCGGGGCGCGCGCCCTGCGGCTGGAGGATAAAATTGGCAATTTTCAGCCGGGCAAAGAGGCAGATTTTGTGGTGATTGACCCGGCGGTCACCCCGCTGCAGCGTCTGCGCATAGGCCGCTGCCATGACATTTATGAGCAGCTGTTCGTGCTGATGACCCTGGGAGATGAACGCAATATCAGCGAGACGTGGGTGAATGGCGAGCGGGTGTGGTGTCAGGATTGACCCTCACCCTGGCCCTCTCCCAAAGGGAGAGGGAATCGTCCGATAATCGTTGCGACTCAGGCCCTCTCCCTGAGAGCCAGGGAACTGTCCGGCACCAGATTTGAGGTCATCAAAAACTCATTGCCAGGCCTACGCCATAGCCCGTGGTGTTATTGCCGAACATATAGCGCGCCACCAGTCGGGTGCGGGTGATAAAGACCGGGTATTTACTGCTGTCCAGCTCGAGGCCAACCCCCAGGGAGGTCAAACCGGTAAAGCCCAGCGCCCCTCGCTGCTCGCCGAGAAATTCAGTATGCGCCCCCTCCAGCACATAACGCAGCGGGTTGCCCAGCAGCGTCCAGTCGGCTATCGGCGCGCGGCGGCGCAGATACAGGCCGAGATTCTCCGCGCTGGCCTCGCCCTGCACCACCTCGGCGCTACTGCCGAAACTTTGCAGATGCATATAGGAGTAACGCAGTTCGGCATCAATATCCTGGGTGGCAGAGAAGCGTTCGTAATCCAGCATCAGTGCCCCGCCCAGCCCCCAGGCGTTGAACCGACCGCCGTCGAGAAATTGCAGATCGGCGTTGGTTTTTCGCTCAATTGCCCAGCTACCAATACGCGCATCGCTGGCCAGGGTACCGAGCATCACATTGACGATCGGCCGCAGTACCAGGTTGCCTCCGAGGCTGTCCCGGTGCAGCGAAAAATCCCAACCGACGCCGCCGGTGGTGGTCAGACTGTTCCATTTGGTCGGCACATTCCGCGTCTGTTCGCCATTGCTGACCACAAAGCGCGGGTCGTAACGGCTGTAACCCATCGTACCTTCAAGGTACAGAGGAAACGACTCGCTGAGGGTTGCCCCGCCGCCAAACTGGGTGATGGCCAGATTATGTTTGTCGTTGCTGCCGGAACCAATGTTGAGATCGCTGGCGGTCACGTCAGGGACGACGGTATAGCTCATCAGAGTCAATACGGCATCGGCACGCTGTTTGATGGCGTGGCCGTTCGCCGCCAGCGTCGCTGGCGCGGAAAGCGAAAGTACCGACAGGAGAACGAAAAGACGCACCATATGTCGTTTGCCACCTCAGCGACAGGCTAACAATATTGCCACCTAAATCAGCAGGCTGGCGTTCACTCAGTATAGTCGGTGAGTCAGCCTGCGCGTCCGGCGGGGAGAAAAAGCATCGGGCTGGTCAGGCCGCGCCTCCGCGGCTATGCAGCAGTTCCACATTTTCAAACGGCAGGCGCGAGACCCGGTTGCGCCCACCATTTTTGGCCACATACAGCGCTTTATCGACGCGGGAAAAAAGCTGATCAATCGCTTCCCCGTCATGGTGTTCGGCCACTCCGATGCTCACCGTCACCGACAGCGTCTGATACTCGCTGACCGCCTGGCGGATCCCTTCCGCCAGTATCAGGGCGCGCGCTATCGGCGAATGAGGTAAAAAGAGCAGAAACTCTTCTCCCCCCCAGCGATAAATTTTATCTTCGCGATCCACCGACGTTTCCAGAATGCGGGAGATCACCAGCAGGACTTCATCCCCTTTTTGATGACCGTGAATATCATTAATGCTCTTGAAATGATCGATATCGATTAACAGCAGACAAAAGCCTTGCGCGATAAATGACGGCGCCTCGACGAGGCGATAAAATTCACGGCGATTAAGCAATCCGGTGAGCGGATCGTGGGCGGCAGAGAATTCCAGCTCTTTTTTCAGATGCACTTCCTCGGTGATATCGTGAATAATGCACAACATCAGTCGAATATTATAAAGCACTACGGGCCCGGCGTAGGTTTGGACATGGCGCAGCGTACCGTCGGCTAAAATATGCGTAAAATTAAGCGGTTTATGCCCGCCTGGCATATTGGCAATATTATTCATGATGGGGATCACGTCCCGACCAAGGGTATTAATTTGCCAGGTATGTTTATTGCGCATTTCCTCATCGGAATAATGATAAAAACGCAGCGCCGCAATATTGGCATCGACAATTCGACCATCCTTACTGGGATCGATCAATAGCATCGGCGCGGTATTGGTCATAAAAAAGCGGGCAAAAAAACCATTGTTGCGTCGCTGGTAGCGGCGGGAGCCGGTGTGAATGGATTGATTTTGCGCCAGCAGCTTCACGGCTTCAAACAGCAATAAGGTACCGCTGTCGTCGGTGTCGACCAGGGTGGTTTTACAATATACCGACTGCAGGCCCTTGCCCGTCTGTAACGTCCAGACTTCAAATATCTCGGTCATCGTATCGAGATAGCGAAGATAATGTTGTAACTGCGTTTCAGGACAGGTCGAATAGATACCGTTACGCATCTCCTTCAGCGACATATCGCCGCTCAATGTCCGGGAAGCCGGATTGGCATAGACCACACTTTCAGTAAAAGGATGGACTACCCATATCGGGGTACTTAATACATCAAAAACAGCCAGTTCTTTTAATAACATACAGGCCCCAAACCGACCAATTCCCGGCGCAGAAGCGACACATAACGATATGCGTCCCTGACGCTGGTATAAAGTGATAACAAAACAACCGAATAGCCTTAATGACGCGCGTGCGCGGCAAGTATAGTCGGTTCTGCACGCAGCGACGCCCACCCGAGGCGACTTTGCGCGTGGTTTAACCGTCTGGATGCGATAATGTCTTTTTTATTAATTCTATTTCAACAGCATAGCAGCAATACCAGAACTGGTAGTCGCTTTTGATCACAGAGTGTGTCTATCGGTCTTCTCGCCCGTTGGCTGCGTATTGGCTTTGTCCAGGATGCCCGCATTACGGCTTTTATGCCCAGACTAATCGTGATAGTTTCTATCATAACTCTCATCACAAACGGCCATCACAGTGAAAAGATCCGCTACTAAAATCACGCTTGCCGATATCGCACGTGAAGCCAACGTCGGTATTGCCACCGTCGACCGGGTGCTCAACAAGCGTGCGGCGGTGAAGGAGTCCACGGCATTGAGCGTACTGGAGGCGGCACGACGACTGGGGTTTACCCTCGAGCAACCCCACTATCGTCTGGCGGCGGGTAAAGCGCCGGTCACGGTCAGAATGGGGTTTATTCTGCTGCAGGAGACCCACTCCTTCTACCTGCCGCTGGCCCAGGCGCTGACGCGAGAGGCAGCCCCATGGCTACCGGCGGGCCAGGTGCCGGTGATACTGCATTTTGCCATCGATGCGGTGGAAGCGATGGCTCAGGCCATTCACCGGCTAAGTGATGAGGTGGACGTGTTAGGCCTGGTGGCGCTGGACCACCCGCTGATTCGCCACGCGGTGGCCCGGGCTGCCGCCCGTGGCGTTCGCGTGTTCACCCTGCTTTCGGATCTGTCGGTCCCTCAGCGCAGCGGATATATCGGCCTCGATAATCAAAAAGCCGGGCGCACCGCCGCCTGGTTTATTGAGCGCTTATGTCGGGGTAATGGCGAAATTGGCATTATCATTGGCGACAATCGTTTTACCTGTCAGGAAAGCTGTGAGATCAGCTTCCGCTCCTGCCTGCGTGAACAAGGCATGGGGCAGCAGATCCTGGAGCCGGTTCGCAGCCATGAACGGGCGGATATCGCCAGGAGCGTGACGGAGCAGATGCTGAGTCAGTACCCGGCCCTGCAGGCGATCTATGCCCCCTGCGGCGGCGTCGAAGGCATTGTCGAGGCGCTGCGCGACAGCGGCCGTCAGCAGGCGATCACTCTGGTCTGCCACGGTCCGCTAAACGACAGTGAACTGGCGCTGATCGATGGCACCATCGACATCATGCTTAACCACCGGCTGGAGGCGTTTGCCGCTGCCACGCTACGCACCATAACGGACGCGGTTTCTCGCTCGCACAGCGAGGTGATTTCTCTCCCTCAGCCTTTCGATATCATCACCAAAGAAAATATGTAAACTCCCGGCCCCGCCGCCGCCGGGGCCAGTTAACGGGCAGACCGCGCCCGCCCTCAATTTGATAAAAAACTATCAAAGACTCCATCAATACAAAGCATGATGGCCATCAAAAAATCATCATTCCATCATTGTTGAGAATGAAATATTTATTCAATACTCAGCGGCATCCCCTGTGTAAAAAGGAAGCCAACATGACACTCTCAATCGCCAATGCCCCCTGCAGCTGGGGCGTGGATGACCCGAAAAACCCTGACCTTCCCGCCTGGGCTACCGTGCTGAAGGAGGCAGCGCAGGCCGGCTATCGCAGCATTGAGCTGGGGCCCTGGGGCTACCTGCCCACCGACCCGGCCAGCCTGCGCGCGGCGCTGGAGCAGCATCAGTTGTCGCTGGTGGCCGGTACGATCTTTGACGATCTGGTCAGCGAGGCCCATTTCCCCACCCTGGTGGCGCTGACCCATCAGATCTGCCGCAATCTGTCGCAGGTTCCGGCCGCCGAACCCACGCCAGGGCATCCTGTTCAGCCGCCTTACCTGGTAATTATTGATTTCGGCAACCCTGAACGGGCGCGCTTTGCCGGGCGCGGCGCGCTCGCTCCACGTCTTGATGACAAAGACTGGCAGCGCATGATGGCGCACATTACCGCCCTCAGCACCCTCGCCTGGCAGGAGTACGGTGTGCGGGCGGTTATCCATCCCCACGCCGGGGGCTGCATCGAATTTGCGGATGAAATCGAGCGGCTGGCGAACGATATTCCACACGACGTCGCGGGATTGTGTCTGGATACCGGGCATCTCTACTACGCCGGTATGGATCCGCTCGACTGGCTGGATCGCTATTACGCACGACTCGACTACCTGCACTTCAAGGATGTGGATCCGCAGGTTTACCAGCGCGCCATCGCCGAGGGCATCGACTTTTTCACCGCCTGCGCCGAAGGGGTAATGTGCCCGCTCGGCAGCGGCGCCATTGACTATCCGGCCATCAAAGACTTTCTTGCCCGTCGGGGGTATCAGGGCTGGATAACCATTGAACAAGAGCGTGATCCGCGCCATGCCGCAGGCAGCCTGCAGGCGGTCACGGAAAGTCTGCGCTATCTGCGCGACGTGGGATTCTGACAGGAGACGCAACATGATTAACGGTTTAAAACCTCTCGACCGCACCCTGCGCTGGGGCATGGTCGGCGGCGGCGGCAGCAGCCAGATCGGCTATATTCACCGCTCAGCGGCGCTGCGTGATAATACCTTTACGCTGCTGGCCGGCGCCTTTGATATTGATGCCGAGCGCGGACGCCAGTTCGGCCAACAGCTGGGGGTGGATCCCGAGCGCTGTTACGCCGACTACCAGAGCCTGTTCCGCGGCGAGGCGGAGCGTCCGGACGGCATTCAGGCGGTGTCGATTGCCACGCCAAATAACACCCATTATGCCATCTGCCGGGCAGCGCTGGAGGCTGGGCTGCACGTGGTGTGCGAAAAGCCGCTGTGCTTCAGCAGCGAGGAAGCAGACGAACTGGTGGCGCTCAGCCAGCGGCAGCACAAGATCATCGGGGTGACCTACGGCTATGCCGGCCACCAGCTGATCCTGCAGGCCCGACAGATGATCGCCGACGGGCTGCTGGGCGACATCCGTATCGTCAATATGCAGTTTGCCCACGGTTTTCACGCCCAGCCCGTGGAGCTGGAAAACGCCAGTACCCGCTGGCGGGTCGATCCTCGCTTTGTCGGCCCCAGCTATGTTCTGGGCGACCTGGCCACTCATCCACTGTTTCTGGTTGAAACCATGGCCCCACAGCTGAACATCACCCGGCTGATGTGCGCCAGACAAAGCTTCGTCAAAAGCCGCGCGCCGCTGGAAGATAACGCCCATGTGCTGATGGAGTATGACAACGGCGCCGTCGGCTCGCTGTGGAGCTCCGCCGTTAACTGCGGCTCCATGCACGGGCAAAAGGTGCGTATCGTCGGTGAAAAAGCCAGCCTTGAATGGTGGGATGAACAGCCCAATCAGCTGCGCTATGAAATCCAGGGCGAGCCGGTGCGCATCCTCGAGCGCGGCATGGACTACCTCGATCCGCTGGCGCGTCAGGATGACCGCATCGGCGGCGGCCATCCGGAGGGGCTGTTTGAGGCATGGTCGAATCTCTATCGCCGTTTCGCCATCGCCATGGATGCCGCCGACCGTCGCGACGAAGCGCTGCTGGCCGACTTCTGGTATCCGGACGCTCGCGCCGGCGCGTTCGGCGTGCGCTGGGTGGAAAACTGCGTACGGTCTGCCGACAACGGCGCCTGCTGGGTCGACTTCCGCTAACTCACTGGCTCAGGGCGCTCGCCCTGAGCCTTTATGGCTATTTTTCAATTCGTGCCAGCTGGGTCTTATCCGCCTCACGTGCGCTATCCGCCAGCGCCTGGAACGCGCCGGCGCCATAGTAATGCGCGGGAACCGGCAGCGCCTGCATATCATGCCCTGGGTAGATCTGCAGTTCGCCGAGGTCGCGTAAGCGGACCCCCCCAACCTGCTCCGGCATAGTCAGGCGATACGGCGGCAGGGTTTCGAAAGGGACCGGCGTCGGCAGCCGATTCTCCTGCAGATCATAGTTACGCTTCAGCACCAGAAACTTATCCGGCACCCGCCGGTGACTGTTCCACCAGTCGCCGTCGATCCGCTGAAACATCGCTTCCGTCTCCCCTCTCGTCGCCACCATCAGTCGGGTCAGCACCTGTTTCAGCGCCGTATCCATGGCCTGGTTATAGTCTTCCAGCGAACCACCGTGGCCGCTGAGGATCACGTTAATCGCCAGCCTGGCGCCGAGTAAATTGGAGTAGAGATCCTCCGGCGAAAAAGCGGAGATCTCCTCAGAAAACCCGGGGACCGACTGGAAGCCATACCACTGGGCAATCTCATGCCATTGGGCAATTTCGAAGGCCAGATGACCCGCCAGCCAGGCGGCCAGCTGATAGCGCTGCCTGACGCCCGCCGGCGGCGTAAAGGCATTCAGCTGAACGCGGCGTACGCCCAGCTCTTCACTGTAGAAGATCCGCCCCGCCTGGCCCAGCGTCGGCGCAATACGATTGAACAGATAGAAGGTGTAGTCCGCCGTATCGCGCACATGGGCGATATCAATAAACCCGCCGCGACGGGTATAGATGAGCCCGTTCTGCTCCTCGCTGAGCCCCAGCAGGTTTTTCACCGCCCCGAACGCGCTATCGTTGTAATGGTGCTTGCCCAGCGTATCCAGGGTCAGCACATTGCCAATCTGGTATACCGGGATCGGGATGCCCACCGCGCGCACGTGCAGGTCGTAACCAAAAGCGCAGCACGGTCGCAGCGACTCCGGCGGCGGCAGCTCACCCAGGGTGGGCACCGGATGGATCGCCGTCACAGCGGGCAGCACCGGATCCTGCGCCAGCGCCGGCAGCGACAGTGCAAACAGCAGCCATAAGGCTTTACGCATCAACAGCCTCTCCACAACAACAAAAGAGCGCGCATCTTACCGGCAGATGACGCCAGCAGTTTTAGTTAAAAACGGTATTCACCGGAGACAAAGAAGCTATTGCGCTCGTTAAAACCAAATTCAGTCAGCACGTTAAAGTTTTTGGTGACTTCATACTGGGCGCCAATCAGCATATTCCAGGGTGAGGTTAGCTTCTGCTTGACGTCGAATTTCCCCTCGCCGTCTTTATTGACTGCGGCAATCAGGGGCTGAAGCTCTGGCGGCATATGCAGGTCGGCCAGATCGCCTTTAAACTCCTGCTGCACGTCCTGATACATGCTCCCGACCCACAGGCTGAGGTGGGACGGCCCGTCGATCCCCTGAAAACTGAAGCGGTAGCCGACGCGCGGCGAGACGGTGACCGCCGAGATGCTGCCGTCGAGAATATCGAAATCGGTACGGGTGTAGTTAGTGTCTACTAACCCGAACCAGTTGCCGTATCCCCCGGCGAGCGTAAAGCCGGTTCCCCAGGTGGTTCCTTTGAAATCAAGCGTAAAATCAATATTCTGCAGTTTTCCGCTCTGATAAAGCTGGTGAACCGCGCCGGCGATCACCCGATCCAGACCGCGAAACTGCGAAGGATCCGAATCCACGGAGACCTGGGAGACAGACGACCCGCGGGTATGCCCCACCAGCCCGTAAACGTTGAGAAACGGAAAGACCCACATATCGAGGCGCAGGTTTTCGGTTTTGCTCTTCTCGCGGGTGTGCCCGGCATCGATGGCGAACATATCGCTGGGAATGGGATGGTTGCCCAGCTTAAGCCCGGAAAAGGTAATACTGTCGACCATGATATCCTGACGGATATTCATATAGCTCAGGTTGACGCCGTAGGGTAACGGGATCGAATACCCCCGGGCGCGCGCCTCATCGCCCCATATCGGAAAATAGCTGTCGCTCTCGCTCTGCTCCGCGGCCGACGCGCCACAGGCCGCCAACAGCAGCGTTAACACCGTTCCGGATGCTCTCATTGTTATTCTCATGTGTAGTTATAAACCCGAACCGACATTGCAATAGACCGCCTGCTCATGCTCACTGAACGCCACGTCAATCCCGGTACGCAAACCGTACTGCCGTGCAATCAGGTAACGAAAACCGGCCCCCCATGCCACCTCTGACTGTTCCCCTAACGTGCCCGCCGTGTCAGCGGCGCTCCCCGCGCCAACGAATCCCTGCAGGATCCAGCGCGGGGTGAAGGCCCAGGCCAGCTGGGTTTGCGCCGTGACCACGTAGTCACCCTGATAGCGGTAGCGCGAAATGCCGCGCAGCTCGATATAGGGACGTGCCATCGGCATCAGAGGGTTATCATGGTGGGTTAATGACTGATAATTGCCCGCGACCGCCAGCGTCAGCGTGTGGCTGAGCGGAATAAAAACCTTCCCGTCCAGCGAGAAAGTGTTGTAGTGATAATCGCCCCCAAGCAGCGAACGGAAAAAACGATATTCACCCTTCAGCGCTAGCCCACTCTGAGGATAGAAAATATTATCGGTGGTGTCATATTCCGCCACCACCCCCAGCGCCGAAGAGGTGCTGTTTTGCCCGAGCACCTGCTGCCAGACCCGATTGACCACCGGGTTGTCGCTAGAGACATCCGCTCGGGCATATACCTGCGAAGCTCCGAGGAATACCGGCGTGTCGCCCACGCGAAACAGCAGTTTTTGCAGCGCAGCGATGCCTTTGGTCTCCGTCTGCACCGATTTACCGTGACTGAAGCCGCCCGTATCGCCGGAATAGATATCCAGATTAACGTTAGCGTAACCCGCCCCCACCAGGTAACGAATGTGGTCATGTTGCCAGGTGTGGCGATGACCGCCGCCAATAAACCAGGTCCCGTTCTGCGTGGCGGCCCCGCCAAAGGCGGTAAGCGGCGGAGGAATAAACTGCCCACTTTCCCGGCTGCCTTTACCGTGTAAAAACAGGCCAAACAGCCCTCCGCCATAGCCGATCGCCGGCTCGGTGATCGCCAGCGGCACCGGCAGAAAACCATAACGGTTTTCCGCGAGATACTGACTCATATCGAGCATGCCATCTTCCGCATCGAACAGATCGGCGGCATCACCAGGCGGGCACAACAGGAACAGAAGCGCCAGCGTGGACAGCGGAAATTTCATGCTCACTCCGGGGCTTTGGGGCGCGCACAACACGCGTGGCGAACAGGATTATCACAACGGGGTAATGAAAATATAACGTATGAGAATAATGCTCACCAACGCGCAGTCGCCTGTTTTTCGGGTATTTTTAAACGAAAAAGTGCTGGCTATCACAGAAAAATGCCATCGCGATACAGGGCAGCGCGGTGATTGTATTCAAAAGGTGAATATCGTATAACATAGCGCTACCGAGGGGTGTCCCGTGAGGGCTGAGATGGCGCAAGCCGAACCCTTTGAACCTGATCTGGGTCATGCCAGCGAAGGGACGGGTCGGCAATTTTGCCTGCATTACCGCCATTGCCTGTTCACACCCCTGCACGCCCGGATCTCCCCTGAATATCTGGAGGTCCTGTGATAATTCCCGCGTTTAGCCATGGTCTTTATGGCCGTTTACGCCAGCTGGCCGCCGCTGACTGGCAGCACTATGTGGCGCATCCTTTCGTCCAGCAGCTTGCCGAGGGCACCCTGGCGGAAAGCGCATTTCGTCGCTACCTGACCCAGGATTATCTGTTTCTGATCCACTTTGCCCGCAGCTATGCGCTGCTGGTGAGTAAACTGCGCACGCTGCCGGAGATGCGGGCCGCGGCCGCCTCAATGAACGCCATCCTCAACGAACTGCCGCTGCACGTCGGTTACTGCGCTCAGTGGGGCATTAGCGAGCAGGAGATGGCTACCCAGCCTGAAGCGCCGGAAACCATTAACTATACCCGCTACGTGCTGGATATTGGCCACTCGGGTGACGCGCTGGATCTGCTGGTCGCGCTGATGCCCTGCGTGGCCGGTTATGCGGAAATCGGTCTCGGCCTGCTGCAGCATCCCGCCACCCGACTGGACGATAACCACTACGCCTCGTGGATCCGCAACTATGGCGATGAAGGCTATCTGCACGGCGTCAACGCCGCGCTGGCGCTGCTGGAAACGGTGTGGCAGCAGCGCGGGAGCGAGGCCCGGATCACTGAGCTGAGCGAGATTTTAACCACTGCCACCCGCCTTGAGGCGCAGTTCTGGCAGATGGGCCTCAACGCGACGGCGGAGACCCGGGCGTGACGGCGCCGGGTATTGAGGTCCGTGGCCTGAGCCTGCATTTCGGCGACCGTCGGTTGTTCGACAACCTGTCGTTTACGGTCCCCGGCGGGCAGTGGGTGTCGCTCCTCGGCGCCAGCGGCGCCGGCAAAACCAGCCTGCTGCGGGTGATGGCCGGTCTGGCGCCCGCCACCCGGGGAGAAGTGGTCGCCAGCGATGGGCAACCGATTCAGGGCCGTCTGGCGTGGATGGGGCAGAAAGATCTGCTCTACCCCTGGCTGAGCGTCCGGGACAACGTCGCCCTCGGCGCGCGGCTGCGCGGTGAAAAAGTCGATCGTGCCCGGGTCGCCGCCCTGCTTGAGCAGGTGGAGCTCTCGTCCTGGGCCGACGCCCGGCCGGCAACCCTCTCCGGCGGCATGCGTCAGCGCGCCGCGCTGGCCCGCACCCTGTATGAGGACCGCCCCATCGTGCTGATGGATGAGCCTTTCTCGGCGCTGGATACCCTCACCCGCACGCGCATTCAAACTCTGGCCGCCACCCTGCTGGCTGGTCGCACGGTGGTGCTGATCACCCACGATCCGCAGGAGGCCTGCCGGCTGAGCCACCGCCTGCTGGTCCTCTCGGCGGCAGACGGCGACATCGATGACAGCCATCACCTTGCCGGCACACCTCCGCGCGCGCCGGACGCGCCCGATCTCTTGATTAGCCAGGCCGCCCTGCTGCAGCAACTGATGAGGGCCCATCCATGACCGGACGTCTCTGGCGGGGAGGTATGGTGTTCTGCGGCCTAATGATCCTCTGGGGTCTGGCCAGCCGCAGCGGCATTCCTCACTTTCTTTTACCCTCCCCGATGGCGGTCGCCGAGGCGCTGTGGGTTAATCGCGCCTATCTCGGCTGGAACACGCTTATCACGCTCAGTGAGATCCTGAGCGGCCTGGCGCTGGGCGTGACGCTCGGTGTCACCCTGGCGCTGGGTATGATCCTCTCTCCGCGTCTGCAGCGCTGGCTGATGCCGCTGGTCCTCACCAGTCAGGCGATCCCGGTCTTTGCCCTCGCCCCGCTGCTGGTGCTGTGGCTGGGCTTTGGCATGAGCGCCAAAGTGGCGATGGCCGTGCTGGTGATTTTCTTTCCAGTGACTTCCGCCTTCTTTGATGGCTTGCGACGGGTCAACCAGGAGTATCTCGATCTGGCGCGCAGCATGAACGCCTCCTTCGGCGCTCAGCTGCGGCATGTCCGCCTGATGGCTGCCCTGCCTGCGCTGGGCTCGGGCCTGCGGATGGCGGCGGCGGTGGCGCCCATCGGCGCGATTATCGGCGAATGGGTCGGCTCCGCTGAGGGGCTGGGCTACGTCATGCTCAATGCCAATGCGCGGCTGCAAACCGATATCTGCTTCGCCGCGCTGTTTATTTTAGTGCTACTGACCCTCCTGCTGTGGCTGGCGGTAGATACCCTGCTACACCGGCTGATCGACTGGTCACCGGAATAAAGATGAAGTAATAAAGGAAAACAGATGAAAAAGTCGCTTTTCGCCGGGGCAACCCTGACGGCACTGGTCAGCGGCCACGCGCTGGCCAATGAACCGCTGACGCTGGTGCTGGACTGGTACATTAACCCCGACCATGCGCCGATTATGGTGGCCGAGCAGATCGGCGCCTTTAAGGCTCAGGGGCTGGACGTCAAGATTGTCCCTCCCTCCGATCCCGCGCTGCCTCCCCGCATGGTGGCCGCCCGTCAGGCGGATCTGGCCATCACCTACCAGCCGCAGGTGCACTTCTTCGCTGACGAAGGGTTACCGCTGGTGCGCGTCGGGACCCTGATTAACTCGCCGCTGAACACGGTGATCGCTCTCAATAAGCAGATCAAAACTCCGGCAGATCTGCAAGGTAAGAAGGTGGGCTATTCGGTCAGCGGCATTGAGCAGGCCACCCTGTCGACCATGGCGCAACACGCGGGTATCGATCCGGCCAGTATCAAACTGGTTAACGTCAATTTCCAACTGACCAGCGCCCTGCTGGCGGGCCAGGTGGACGCGGTCATCGGCGGCTACCGTAATATAGAAGCACAGGAGCTGAAGCTGCAGGGCAAAACGCCGGTAGTGATGAACGTCGAAGATTACGGCGTGCCGGCCTATGACGAGCTGGTGATTGTCGCCCATCGCGACGCGATTCATGAGGCCAAGATCCGTAAATTCCTCACCGCCCTGCAGGCCGGAGTGAGCTATCTGCGCGCCCATCCGCAGGAGAGCTGGGAGGCGTTTGCCGCCGCCCACCCGGAGCTGAAAACCGAACTCAACCACCAGGCGTGGCTGCAAACCGTGCCGCTGTTCGCCACCGATCCGGCGGCGCTGGATAAACCGCGCTACGAAGCTTATGAACAGTTTTTATATAACAATAAGTTGGTGAAAAAAGTCACACCTTTAACAAATTATGCGGTGGAACTGCATTGAGACTTGCTATCGCTGACGGAAGGCATTCCGTCAGCGTTTTAACGCAGCGGCAATAAAAATATAGAGACTTTCTCACTAATAATTACACTTTAAAGGGTTATCGTGACACGCAGTTGTTCTATTATAATTCAGCAGGTTACGTTAATTATTGCCCCGGTAAGAATAACGTCAAAATAACGCAATCAATAAAACGTTGAATGCGGATTTAAAAAGCCATATATTGTGCGCGCTTTATGAATGCCAATTCAATTCCTTAGACCAATTATTCAACCAGCGTTCAACCGCAATGCTGGTTGTGGGAGTGATATGATGACGGATAAAGTCCGTATTGATACTTTACGTGCCGATTTATTAGACGCAAACAACGAAACCTTTTTGGCCCGTCAGGCCGAATTCGAATCGAATGTCAGGAGTTACCCGCGTAAGTTACCGCTGGCTATCACTAAAGCTGAAGGCGTGTGGCTGACGGATGCGGATAACAAACAGTACCTGGACTGCCTCGCGGGCGCCGGTACTCTCGCTCTGGGCCACAACCACCCTGATGTATTGCAGAGCATCCAAAGTGTCATTACCAGCGGCTTGCCGTTACATACCCTCGATCTGACTACCCCGTTAAAAGATCGTTTCTCCGAATACCTGCTCTCTTGCCTGCCGGGCGAAGGGAAAGAGTATTGCCTGCAGTTCACCGGTCCTTCCGGCGCTGACGCCGTGGAAGCCGCGCTGAAACTGGCGAAAAAATACACTGGCCGTACGGCGGTGATCAGCTTCTCCGGCGGCTATCACGGGATGACCCATGGCGCGCTGTCCGTCACTGGCAACCTGTCGCCGAAAGCGGCGGTTAACGGCATGATGCCGGAAGTCCAGTTCATGCCTTACCCGCACCTGTATCGTTGCCCGCTGGGCATCGGCGGCGAAGCCGGCGTGAAAGCCCTGACCTACTACTTCGAAAACCTGATCAACGACGTGGAGAGCGGCGTCCGTAAACCGGCGGCGGTGATCCTCGAAGCCGTGCAGGGTGAAGGCGGCGTGAACCCGGCGCCGGTTGAGTGGCTGCAGCGCATCCGCAAAGTGACCGAAGAGCATGGCATTCTGCTGATCGTCGATGAAGTGCAGGCTGGCTTTGCCCGTACCGGTAAATTCTTCGCCTTCGAGCACGCCGGTATCCAGCCGGACATCATCGTGATGTCGAAAGCGGTCGGTGGCGGTCTGCCGCTGGCGGTGCTGGGCATTAAAAAACAGTTCGACGCCTGGGAACCGGGTCACCACACCGGCACCTTCCGCGGCAACCAGCTGGCGATGGCTACCGGTCTGACCACCCTGCGTCACCTGCGCGACAACAAGATTGCCGACAAAGTCGCTGCCCAGGGCGAGTGGCTGAAAGGCAAACTGGCCGAGCTGCAGAAGCGCTACCCGGTCATTGGCCACGTACGCGGTCTTGGTCTGATGATCGGTATCGAAATCGTCAAGCCGAACGAAGCGCAGGATCACATGGGCTGCTACCCGGCTGACGGCGAACTCTCTGCCCTGCTGCAGAAGAAATGCTTCGAAGCGGGCCTGATTCTGGAGCGCGGTGGTCGTCACGGCTGCGTGCTGCGTCTGCTGCCGTCCCTGCTGATCAGCAACGCGGAACTGGATGTGTTCCTCGACAAATTCGAACAGGCCCTGCTGGCCGCCGGCGTAAAGCCGGTCTGAGTGGAGTCAGTGACCACCATGTCCACATTGAATCCGATTCTTGCTGGTTCAGCGCAGAGCGTTGAAGCCTATCAGCAGGTTATCGAGCAGACCAGCCAGGCCGTTGTGCAGTGGCTGAAGCAACCTGAGATGTATCAGGGGAAAAGCGTTGACGAGCTGCGTGAGCGTATCTCCCTTGAATTTAACGAACAGGGTTTGGGTAACCAGGCGGCGATTGATCGTGCGATC
The DNA here is from genome assembly GCF_001808325.1 of Klebsiella sp. HMSC16C06. Classification (NCBI taxonomy): domain Bacteria; kingdom Pseudomonadati; phylum Pseudomonadota; class Gammaproteobacteria; order Enterobacterales; family Enterobacteriaceae; genus Klebsiella; species Klebsiella sp. HMSC16C06. The sequence goes on along the minus strand of NZ_KV792984.1, from coordinate 181,646 downwards.
GAGTACTTCCTGAAAGACAGCCTGTCGGTGCATCACCCGCAGTGCGTGGCGCACCTGCACTGCCCGAGCCTGGTAATTAGCCAGGCGGCGGAAGTGTTGATCAACGCCACCAACCAGAGCATGGACTCCTGGGACCAGAGCCCGTCGGCAACCATCATTGAGATGAAGCTGATTGAATGGCTGCGCGCCCGGGTCGGTTATCCGGCTGGCGACGCCGGCGTCTTCACCAGCGGCGGCACCCAGAGCAACCTGATGGGCCTGATGCTGGCGCGCGACGCCTTCTTCGCCCGTCAGGGGCACTCCATCCAGCAGGATGGGCTGCCGGGGGATATCCGCAAGTACAAAGTATTGTGCTCGGAAAACGCCCACTTCTCGGTGCAGAAGAACATGGCGCTGATGGGCCTCGGCTACCGCTCGGTCACGCTGGTGAAAACCGACGAATTCGCGCGGATGGACGTGTCCGATCTGAAAGCGAAGATTGCGCAAGCGCAGGCTAACGGCGAGCAGATCATGGCGATCGTCGCCACCGCCGGCACCACCGACGCGGGGGCTATCGACCCGCTGCGCGACATCGCCGGTATCGCCGCGGAACATCAGATCTGGCTGCACGTTGACGCAGCCTGGGGCGGCGCGCTGCTGCTGTCTGAGCAGTATCGTGACTACCTTGACGGTCTGGAGCTGGTGGATTCCGTTACCCTGGACTTCCACAAGCAGTTCTTCCAGACCATCAGCTGCGGCGCCTTCCTGCTGAAGGACGCGCGCCATTACGAGCTGATGCGTTATCAGGCGGCCTATCTGAACTCCGAGTTCGATGAAGAACACGGCGTACCGAACCTGGTGTCTAAGTCGCTGCAGACCACCCGTCGCTTCGATGCGCTGAAGCTGTGGATGGGTCTGGAAGCGCTGGGCCAGAAACAGTATGCGGCGATCATCGATCACGGCGTCACGATGGCGAAAAACGTGGCGGAGTACGTGAAGTCGCAGCCGACGCTGGAGCTGGTGATGCAGCCGCAGCTGGCGAGCGTGCTGTTCCGTTCCCGTCCGGCGCAGATGGCGCAGAGCGACGCGGCGGCTATCGCGCTGCTCAACCAGCGCGTCGGCGATGCCCTGCTGGCTTCCGGCCGCGCTAACGTTGGCGTGACCGAGCATAACGGTGTCACCTGCCTGAAGCTGACCCTGCTGAACCCGGTGGTGACGCTGGATGACGTGAAGGTTCTGCTTAACCTGGTGGAACGCACCGCTCAGGAGCTGCTGGCGCAATAACCAGCCCTAGCGGGCGGCGCCTGCCGCCCCGCTGTCAGCCTTACCTGCAATAAGCCGATAATCTCCTTATCGGCTTTTTTATTTCTTTCCGCGCCACTGACGTTCTCTGCTCCCTGGCTGGTCGCTGGGCCCGTTGACGCCTGCCTTTCGCGATGCCACAGTACTATCCCGAGAATAACAACGTTCAGGATGAACATCCTGAAAATGAGGATGATGATGGAGAAACGCTTACCGGGGCTGGATCTCGACGCCCTGCGCAGCTTTGTGACCGGCATGGAGTGCGGCAGCTTCGCCCAGGCAGCGCTGCGCCTGTCGCGTTCCACTTCCGCCGTCAGCGCCCAGCTTAAAAAGCTGGAGAGCCAGTGCGGTGCGGCGCTGGTGGCCAAACAGGGGCGGCATCTGGTGCTCACCGCGGAAGGCGAAAAGCTGATGAGCTACGCCAGACGACTGCTGGCGCTCAATGATGAAACCCTGCGCGCGCTGCAGGGCGAGCGGCTCACCGGCGAGATCCACCTTGGTATGCAGGAAGATTTTGGCGAATCGCTGATGCCGGGGATCCTGGGGCAATTTAAACGGCATCATCCGCAGGTGCGGATAGTCGCCAGGGTGGATCGCAATGGTCCGCTGCGCCAGGCGCTGGCGGAAGAGGTGCTGGATCTGGCGCTGCTGTGGCAAACCGAAGATCAGGGTCCCGGGATGGGCCGCTGCCCGCTGGCGTGGATTGCGCATCCTGACCTGGATATTGGTGCACTGCTGGCCTCCGGCGAGCCGCTGCCGCTGGTGATGTTCGATAGCCCGTGCCTGATGCGCTCCCGCGCTATCGCCTGTCTCGATGCCGCGGGGATCCCCTGGCAGGTGGTATTCGTCAGCCACAGCCTGAACGGCATCTGGGCGGCGGTACAGGCTGGCCTGGGGCTGACGATACGCACCCGCATCGGCATGCCCGGCAACCTGCGCACCGTCGCCGGGCTGCTGCCATCGCCAGGTAGCCTGGCCGTTAACCTGCAACAAACCCCGCGCGAGGGACAGCATTCCGCCGCCGTGGCGCTGCTAGGAGACCTGATGACCGAGGCCCTGCAGGGGTGGGTCGAGATGTGACGTTGTCACGCTACTTCCATTCACCCTCACCCTCTCCCTGAAGGGAGAGGGAACCGTTCGGCAGTCACCGACAATGGGCATCCAGCGCCTCTCCCGCTTCGATGCCCGGTGGCGGCTGCGCCTTACCGGGCCTACATCTCCCTGCGCGCTCCTGTAGGCCGGGCAAGCGCAGCGCCGCCCGGCATCAGGTATAAGGGCTGGAGGGAACCGTCCGCCAGACGCCTACGCCGCGGGTCAGGCTTTGTTCTCCTGCAGTAGCTGCTGGATCACCTGCTCCTGGCGGGCATAATCCCCTTCGCCGAAGGCGGTATAACGCAACTGTCCGCGAGCGTCGAAAATGTAATGCGCCGGCCAGTACTGATTGCCGAAGGCATTCCAGATGGCGTACTCATTATCCGCCACCACCGGGTAGGTTATCCGCCCGTCCTTCACCGCCTGGCGCAGCAGCGGCAGCGAACGCTCCCAGGGATATTCCGGGGTATGGACGCCAATCACCACCAGCCCGGCCGCACGGTATTTGTTCGCCCAGTCGCGTACGTAAGGCAGGGTATGCTGACAGTTGATGCACTCCCGGGTCCAGAAATCCACCAGCACCACTTTGCCCTTCAGACGCTCCGGAGTTAACGCCGGGCTGTTGAGCCACGCGCTGCCTCCCGCCAGGGAGGGCATCGCGCTGCTGGGCTGCGGCGCGGCGATCGGCTGGAGGATGGTCTTTTGCTCCGGCTGCGGCAGACGGGCGGCCAGCCGCTGCTCCAGCGCCTGACTCCAGCCTCCCGCACTTTGCAGATAGCGATCGCCGCCGCTGGCGATCAGTGCCACCGAGGCCAGCATCGCCACCCCCGCCAGCCGGCGCAGCCGTTCGCCGAACGCCAGCCCACGACGCAGACGGGCGATCAATGCTGCACCACACCCCCCCAGCAGGAATAACATCAGCGCCCCGCCGCTGCCGTAGGCCAGCAGCAACCCGCCAGTGGTCACCTGGCCCGGATGCACAAAGCCCAGGCTGAGTATCGCCCCCAATACCGGCCCGGCGCACGGGGCCCACAGCAGGCCCACCGCCAGCCCGGCCAGCAGCGAACCGATCCAGCCGCGCTGGCGTGAGCTGGCGTTGTTAAGCTGATTTCCCAGCGCCACCAGGGGTGAGGTCAGCCGCTGCGCGACGCGCTGCGAAAGCAGGCTCAGCCCGACCAGGGCGAAGAACGCCAGCGCCAGGCCGCGGCCTGCGAGGGTCAGATTCACCACCCAGCCGCTGGCGACCGTCACCAGCCACGAAACCGCGCCGAACATCAGCGCCATTCCAGCCAGCATAATTGCCAGCTGCCCCCGGCGGCCCCGGACGCTGGCGAACAGCAGCGGGATCACCGGCAGCGTACAGGGGCTCAGCAGGGTTAACATTCCGCCCAAAAATGCAATGAATATCGACATCGCCTTCTCCTCATTATGTCGTCGCTGCCGGGAGTGGCAGCCACGACATTACCGCAAGGCCATGTAAGGCGAATGTGTCGGGAAAGGGGGAGAATTGTCGGCTTAGTTATCCGTCTGCGCCGGAGATACAGCAGGATACAATCCCGCCGCGGCAAGGCAAACGCTGGCGTCCAGGCCGCCCTGCGGGCGGTTGGCCAGGCGCAGTGCGCCGTTCATCTGGCTGACCAGCTGCGCAGCGATCGCCAGCCCCAGACCGGTGCCGCCGGTATCGCGATTGCGCGAGTCCTCCAGACGATAAAAAGGCTGCAGCACCGCCTGTAGCGCGGCCTCCGGGATCCCCGGTCCCTCATCCAGTACATGGAGGGTGACATCCCCGGCGGCGTCGCGGGTCAGGGTTACCGTGACCGTGGTGCCGAATTTCAGCCCGTTATCGATAAGGTTGGTCATCACCCGGCGCAGGGCCTGCGGTGGGATCGACACCACCCCGGCGGTCTCCTCCGGGCAAAAACGCACCGGCCGGCCGACATCGGCATAATCGCAGACGATGGTGTCGAGAAAGGCGTCAAGGTTCAGCCGCTGGCGCGCCTCCGCCAGCGGCTGCGAGGTGCGGGCGAAGGCGATGCCCTCCCGCACCAGGCGGGTCATATTGTCGAGATCCTGCAGCAGCTTATCGCGCAGTTCCGGCTGGTCGGCCATCTCCACCCGCAGCTTCATTCGGGTGATCGGGGTTTGCAGATCGTGGGAGATAGCGGCGAGGATCCGCGCCCGCTCCTGCAGATGGTCGTGGATGCGCGCCTGCATCGCGTTAAACGCGCGAGCGGCACGGCGGACCTCTTCCGGCCCCTGCTCGGCCATGGTTCCCGCCGTGTCGCTGGCCGGTTCAAGGGCGTCCACTGCGCGGGTAAAACGGGTGATGGGCAGCAACACCTGGCGAACGGCATACCAGGCGCAGGCCAGCAGGAGAACAAACTGAGCGATCAGCACCACCGGCAGCCAGCGGGCGATGGCCGGTAGCTTCGGCCACAGATCGAGAGTCAACGGGGCGCCGTCGTGGAGGGTAATATGGGCCTGAATATGCTGCCGCGGGCCGGGGATCGTCACAATACTTACCGGGTACTGCGCGCTCAGCGCCTCCTGCAGGGAGCGGGCTGCGTCCCGGGCGCGCCAGCTGTCCGGGTAGTCGCCGCGCTCGCCGGAGCCCAGCAGATAGCGATAATTGCCGCGCGCCAGCTTCGGCAGCCACTGTGGGCGCTCAGCGGCCGGCAGGCGGTCAAGGATAGCCACGCTGGTGGCGACATCGGAAGCCAGATTGCCCAGCATCACGCTGCGAGCGCTGCTCATGCGCTCATAAAACAGCAGCGACAGGGTTAAAGTATTCGCCAGCAGCAGCGCCAGAAACAGCAGCGCCATCAGCCTCGACTGCAGCGAGGCGGGCCAAAACCTCATTCATGCCTCTCGCGGATGGAGACCGGCACCGACAGCACATAGCCTTCGCTGCGCACCGTTTTAATGTAGGCCGGCTCGCGGGCATCCTCCCGTAGCCGCTGGCGCAGTCGGCTCACCAGCAGGTCAATTGACCGCTCAAACAGTTCCGCGTCGCGTCCCTGGGTCAGATTCAGCAGCTGATCGCGGTTCAGCACCCGCTGGGGGTGGTCGAGAAACACCCGCAGCAGCCGATACTCCGCCCCGCTGAGGGCGACGATGGCGCCGCTTTCATCCAGCAGGTGGCGGGCGGCAGTGTCGAGCAGCCAGTCGCCAAAGGCGATCAGCCTGCCCGCCTCGGTGATCTGCAGATTGGGCGGCAGCGCCCGGGTGCGGCGTAAAATGGCTTTGATGCGCGCCAGCAGTTCGCGGGCCACAAAGGGTTTAATCAGATAATCATCAGCCCCCATTTCCAGGCCGAGGATCCGGTCGCTGTCGTCGGTGCGGGCGGTGAGCATCAGCACCGGAATATCCTGCTGCGGGTTGGCGCGCAGCTGGCGGCAGAGCGTTAAGCCGTCCTCGCCCGGCATCATGATATCCAGCACAATCAGGTCAATTTGATGATTTTTGAGCACCGACCACATGGCTTTGCCGTTCGCCGCGCCGCTGGCGCGATATCCCGATTTTTCCAGATAGTCGACAATCAGTTCCCGAATATCGCGGTCGTCATCGACGACCAGGATGTGGTCAATACGCTCCAAAGGGTGCTCCTGCGGCAAAATAAACTCTTCACAAGCATAAGCCGTGTTGCCGGAAGCGCAACGTCGCGCCGCCGGCAAGGTGCGGGTTACAAACGATCGGCGTCCACCACCGCCTGGACAAAGTCTGCCGGGTCCTCCTGCGGCGGATTATGGCCCACCGCCCCCTGCAGATCCCGGTGTTCATATTTCCCGGTAAATTTAGCCCGGTAGCTGGCGGGAGCCGGATGCGGCGCGCCGTTATTCGCCCCTTCAAGGGTGATGGTGGGCACGGTTATCGGCGGTAGCGCCGCCAGCCGTTGTTCATAGCCGGCATACTTCGCTTCCCCCTTCTCCAGCCCCAGGCGCCAGCGGTAGTTGCTGATGGTGATCGCCACGTGGTCCGGGTTATCAAGCGCCCGGGCGGTTCTGGCAAAAGTCGCGTCGCTGAATTGCCACTGCGGCGACGCCTGATGCCAGATAAATTTCGCAAAGTCGTGGGTGTTCTGCCGGTAACCGGCTTCGCCGCGCGGGGTGGCAAAATAGAACTGATACCACCACGACAGCTCCGCCTGCGGCGGCAGCGGTTTTTCGCCAATCTGCTGACTGCTGATCAGATACCCGCTCACCGAGACCAGGGATTTCACCCGCTGCGGCCACAGCGCGGCGACGATATCCGCCGTGCGCGCGCCCCAGTCAAAGCCGGCCAGATCCGCCTGCCTGATGTTCAGGGCGTCCATCAGATGGACAATATCGGCCGCCATCGCCGACGGCTGACCGTTACGCGGCGTGCTGGCGGAGAGGAAACGGGTCGTGCCGTAGCCGCGCAGATACGGCACAATGACCCGGTAACCCTTCTGCGCTAAAACCGGCGCCACCTGAGCATAGCTCTGAATATCGTAGGGCCAGCCGTGCAGCAGGATCACCGGCTGGCCGTCGCGCGGGCCGATATCCACGTAGCCTATATTCAGGTCGCCGGCGCGGATCTGGTGGATCTTGTCGAACGCCCCCGCGTCTTCCGCGGCGCAAACGGTAGCGGACCACAGGGTGGATAACCCCAGCGCCGCGGCGCTGGTATAGCGGATCAGGGATAATCTGTTCATCACTTTCTCACCTTTTATCATCATCAAGAGAGTACGTGACCAGTAAAGCGGAAATTTGTATCTGCCATGTGCCCGACCGGGGCCATTTTTATCTCTTAATGTCAGCGCTGCGCCGCGAGATACAGTGTGATACAGAGTTGAGGTTGGCAATTGTTGCGGGCATGTGAATTTATGCTTGCCCCAGGAGATAAATCCGTTACCGTGGCAGGCATTTTTCACCACTTAAGAACGCAGGAACCCGCTATGGCGATTTTTGATGGTCACAATGACCTGCTGCTGAATCTCTGGCTTCACCATCGTGAGGATCCGGTAAGCGCCTTCTTTGCCGGGATAGAAAACGGCCATCTCGACTATCCGCGTATCCGCCAGGGCGGGCTGGCCGGCGGCCTGTTCGCCCTCTTTGTGCCGCCGCAGGAGTATATCGCCCGCGTGGCGCCGCAGTACGCCAGCGAGGCGTGGGATCCGCGGGCGATCCTCTGGCAGCAGTTGGCTATCCTCAAGGCGATTTGCGCCCATGACGCCAGTCGCGCGCGGCTGTGCCTGAGCGCGGCGGATATCGAACGCTGTCGCCAGGATAACGCGCTGGCGATGGTGGCGCACATCGAAGGTGCTGGCGGGTTCGACGCGCAAGGCGAAGATCTGCAGGCCTTTTATCGCGCCGGGGTGCGCAGCATTGGTCCGTTCTGGAACATCGCCAATCGCTTCGGCTGCGGGGTCACCGGCGCCTTTCCCGGCAGCCCGGACAGCGGGCCGGGTCTCACTCGCGAGGGCATTGCGCTCATCGCTCAGGCCAACGCCCTGAAGATGCAGATCGATGTTTCGCACATGAATGAACAGGCCTTTTGGGATACCGCCCACCACTCCACCGCCCCACTGGTGGCCACCCACTCTAATGCCCACGCCCTGTGCCCACAGCCGCGCAATCTGACCGACCGGCAACTGCGGGCGATCCGCGACAGCGGAGGCGTAGTGGGCGTCAATTTCGGCAATGCTTTCCTGCGCGCCGACGGACGGCGCGACAGCGACACGCCCATAACCACCATTGTCCGGCATATCGACTATCTTATTAACATAATGGGTGAGGATCATGTGGCTCTCGGCTCGGATTTTGACGGCATCACCCTGCCCGACGAGCTGGGGGATGTGGCCGGCTTACCGCGGCTTATCAATGCCTTGCGGGACAATGGCTATGATCAATTGGTGCTGGATAAGCTGCTGTGGAACAACTGGCTGCGGGTATTAAAAAAGGTTTGGCAACAATAGGTTATATTGTAAACATAAAGTTAATTCCTTACAGATTCCGGGTTGATCTCTCTCCCGGTGAAGCGCAATATGCGGCGGCCGTCACAGATCCAGCATTATCCGTGAGGCCTGTCGTCATTTTTAAGAGGAACACAACATGTGGAAGAAACCTGCTTTTATCGATTTACGTCTCGGTCTGGAAGTGACGCTGTACATTTCTAACCGTTAATCGCCCCGCCCGCCGTTCGCGCGGGCACCTTCATTCATTACCCGGTCCGTCTTCATGTTCATTAAAGTCCTCGGCTCCGCCGCCGGCGGCGGTTTCCCGCAATGGAACTGCAACTGCGCCAACTGTCAGGGTCTGCGCAACGGCACCATTCAGGCCAGCGCCCGCACCCAGTCGTCGATCATCTTCAGCGATAACGGCCAAGAGTGGGTGCTGTGCAATGCCTCGCCGGATATCAGCCAGCAGATTGCCCATACCCCCGAGTTAAATAAACCCGGCGTACTGCGCGGGACGTCTATCGGCGGCATTATTCTCACCGACAGCCAGATAGACCACACCACCGGGTTGCTGAGCCTGCGCGAAGGCTGCCCGCACCAGGTGTGGTGCACGCCGGAGGTTCATGAGGATCTCTCCACCGGCTTCCCGGTGTTTACCATGCTGCGACACTGGAACGGCGGCCTGGTGCATCATCCCATCGCGCCGCAGCAGCCTTTTACCGTTGACGCCTGCCCTGATTTGCAGTTTACCGCCGTGCCTATCGCCAGCAACGCGCCGCCCTATTCGCCGTATCGCGACCGGCCGCTGCCGGGCCATAACGTGGCGCTGTTTATCGAAAACCGCCGCAACGGGCAGACGCTGTTCTATGCCCCGGGGCTGGGTGAGCCGGATGAAGCCCTTCTGCCGTGGCTGCAAAAAGCGGACTGTCTGCTGATCGATGGCACCGTCTGGCAGGATGACGAGCTGCAGGCCGCCGGCGTCGGGCGCAATACCGGTCGCGATATGGGACACCTGGCGCTCAGCGATGAGCACGGGATGATGGCCTTGCTGGCCTCCCTGCCGGCAAAACGCAAAATTCTCATTCATATTAATAACACCAACCCGATCCTTAACGAACAGTCTCCCCAGCGCCAGGCGCTAACGCAACAGGGGATTGAAGTGAGCTGGGACGGGATGGCAATCACCCTTCAGGATACCGCATGCTGATCACCGACACGCTGTCGCCGCAGGCCTTTGAAGAGGCTCTGCGGGCTAAAGGCGCCTTCTACCATATTCACCACCCTTACCACATCGCCATGCATAACGGCGAAGCGACCCGCGAGCAAATTCAGGGTTGGGTGGCGAACCGGTTTTATTACCAGACCACCATTCCGCTGAAAGACGCGGCGATTATGGCCAACTGCCCGGATGCGCAGACCCGGCGCAAATGGGTGCAGCGGATCCTCGACCACGACGGTAGCCACGGCGAAGATGGCGGGATTGAAGCCTGGCTGCGGCTGGGGGAAGCGGTCGGTTTGAGCCGCGACGACCTGCTCAGCGAGCGTCACGTGCTGCCCGGCGTGCGCTTCGCGGTGGATGCCTATCTTAATTTCGCTCGTCGCGCCTGCTGGCAGGAGGCGGCCTGCAGCTCCCTGACCGAGCTGTTCGCCCCACAGATCCATCAGTCGCGCCTCGACAGCTGGCCGCAGCACTATCCGTGGATCAAAGAGGAAGGCTATTTTTACTTCCGCAGTCGTCTGAGCCAGGCTAACCGCGACGTTGAGCATGGTCTGGCGCTGGCGAAGACCTACTGTGACAGCGCTGAAAAACAGAACCGGATGCTGGAGATCCTGCAGTTTAAGCTCGACATCCTGTGGTCGATGCTCGATGCCATGACCATGGCCTACGCTCTGCAGCGCCCGCCCTATCACACGGTCACCGACAAGGCGGCCTGGCACACGACCCGACTGGTGTAATCATGCAAAAAACGTCCATCGTTGCCTTTCGTCGCGGCTACCGACTGCAGTGGGAAGCCGCCCAGGAGAGCCATGTGATCCTCTATCCGGAGGGAATGGCTAAACTCAATGAGACCGCCGCGGCGATCCTCGAGCTGGTCGATGGCCGGCGCGACGTTGCGGCGATTATCGCCATGCTTAACGAACGTTTCCCGGAAGCCGGCGGCGTCGATGACGACGTCGTCGAGTTCCTGCAGATCGCCTGTCAACAGAAGTGGATCACCTGCCGTGAGCCAGAATAAACCCGCCGTCAATCCGCCGCTGTGGCTGCTGGCGGAGCTGACCTACCGCTGCCCGCTGCAGTGTCCCTACTGTTCCAATCCGCTGGACTTCGCCCGGCAGGAAAAGGAGCTGACCACCGAACAATGGATCGAGGTCTTTCGCCAGGCGCGAGCGATGGGCAGCGTACAGCTGGGCTTTTCCGGCGGCGAGCCGCTGACCCGTAAAGATCTGCCGGAGCTGATCCGCGCCGCGCGCGACCTCGGGTTCTATACCAACCTGATCACCTCGGGAATTGGGCTAACCGAGAGCAAACTCGACGCCTTCAGCGAGGCCGGACTGGACCATATCCAGATTAGCTTCCAGGCCAGCGATGAGGTGCTCAACGCCGCTCTCGCCGGCAATAAAAAAGCCTTCCAGCAGAAGCTGGCGATGGCCAGAGCGGTAAAAGCGCGCGACTACCCGATGGTGCTGAACTTCGTCCTCCACCGGCACAACATCGACCAGCTCGATAAAATTATCGAGCTGTGCATTGAGCTGGAGGCCGATGACGTCGAGCTCGCCACCTGCCAGTTTTACGGCTGGGCGTTTCTTAATCGCGAGGGGTTACTGCCGACCCGGGAACAGATCGCCCGCGCCGAGCAGGTGGTCGCCGATTACCGGCAGAAAATGGCCGCCAGCGGAAACCTCACCAACCTGCTGTTCGTCACCCCGGACTATTACGAGGAACGCCCGAAAGGCTGTATGGGCGGCTGGGGATCGATTTTCCTCAGCGTCACTCCGGAAGGCACTGCGTTGCCGTGCCACAGCGCGCGCCAGCTGCCGGTGGCGTTCCCGTCGGTGCTGGAGCAGAGTCTGGAATCGATCTGGTATGACTCGTTCGGCTTCAACCGTTATCGCGGGTATGACTGGATGCCGGAGCCGTGCCGCTCCTGTGATGAAAAAGAGAAAGACTTCGGCGGCTGCCGCTGTCAGGCCTTTATGCTGACCGGCAGCGCCGATAACGCCGACCCGGTGTGCAGCAAATCCCCACATCATCACAAAATCCTTGAGGCCCGGCGCGAAGCGGCCTGCAGCGACATCAAAGTCAACCAGCTGCAGTTCCGCAACCGTACCCGCTCGCAGCTGATCTACAAAACCCGGGAACTGTAATGACGCTGGCGACCCGCACTGTCACTCTGCCGGGCGGCCTGCAGGCTACCCTGGTTCATCAGCCGCAGGCCGATCGCGCGGCGGCCCTGGTGCGGGTTGCCGCCGGCAGCCACCATGAACCGTCGTGCTTCCCCGGTCTGGCGCACCTGCTGGAACACCTGCTGTTTTACGGCGGTGAGCGCTACCGCAATGATGAACGGCTGATGAGCTGGGTGCAGCGCCAGGCAGGGAATGTGAATGCCACCACCCTGTCCCGCCACAGCGCTTTCTTTTTCGAGGTCGCCGCCGAGGATCTGGCTGACGGCGTCGCGCGCCTGCAGGAGATGCTGCAGGCGCCGCTGCTGCTCAGGGACGATATTCAACGCGAAGTCGCGGTTATCGACGCCGAAAACCGCCTGATCCAACAGCATGAGTTGTCGCGACGGGAAGCCGCCGTGCGTCACGCCGCCATCGCGCCCGCGGCGTTTCGCCGCTTTCAGGTCGGCGACGCCGGGTCGCTGGGGGAGGATTTCCTCGCGCTACAGGCGGCCTTACGTGACTTTCACCGCAGCCACTACGTCGCCCGCCGGATGCAACTCTGGCTGCAGGGGCCGCAGTCGCTGGAGGTGCTCGGCGAACTGGCGACCCGTTTCGCCACCGGGCTTGCCCCGGGCGAGGCACCGCCGCCAGCGCCGCCGCTCACTCTGGGCGAGCCCCCTCAACTGCAGCTGGCCGTCTCCAGCCAGCCCGCGCTGTGGCGCTGCCCGCTGATCGCCTTAAGTGACAATGTCACGTTACTGCGCGAGTTTTTGCTGGATGAAGCCCCCGGTAGCCTGATGGCCGGCCTGCGCCAGCGCGGGATGGCCGAGGACGTGGCGCTGAACTGGCTGTATCAGGATCAGCACTTCGGCTGGCTGGCGCTGATTTTCGCCAGCGACCGGCCGGAACAGGTCGACCGGCAGATAACCCACTGGTTGCAGGCGCTACAGCAGACGACGCCTGAGCAGCAGCAACACTACTATCAGCTGTCCCGGCGCCGTTTTCAGGCGCTGTCGCCCCTCGATCAGCTGCGCCAGCGGGCATTCGGCTTTGCCCCCGGGGCGCCGCCCACCGGGTTCGCCGATTTTTGCGCCGCCCTGCTGGCCGCCCCCACGGTCAGCCTGGCCTGCCAGACGCAGCCCCCCGGAGCAACGGTAGCCACCCAGGGCTTTAGCCTGCCGCTCAGCCGCTGGTCGCCACGTCCGGTCTCTGACCCGGCGCTGGCATTCGCTTTTTATCCGCAGGCCGCTGGCGAGCTCGTGGCCGAAAGCCCGGCGGAAGCCGCGCCACTGCGTCACCTCCCGTCACCGGGAGAGCCGCCGACGCTCCTGCTGCGACCGCCCTTCTACTGCTCGCCCACGCCGGCCGAAGGGCTGGCGCGCGGGGAACAGCTGCGTCCATTTCTTGCCGCCCTGCGCCATGCCGGGGGACACGGCGAGTGGCATCTGTTCGACGGCAGCTGGCAGCTGATCCTGCAGTTGCCTGCGTCCGGCCAACGGCCGGAGGCGATTCTGCAGGCCATCGTGCGGCAGCTCGCGCTCCTGGTCGCCCCGCTGCCCCCACCGCCGGAGAGTATTGCGATCCGTCATCTCATGGCCCAGCTCCCCGAACGGCTGGGTACGTCAGCGCACCAGGAAGGTTGGCTGGCGGCCCTGATTGGCGGCAGCGCGGAAGATGCGCAGTGGGTAGCGCGTCAGCTGAGCCGGCTTACCGTCCCGGTTAATCCGCCGATGCCCGCTCCGGCCCCCTGCCGCGGCGGCGTCGAGCGGCTGGCTTATCCCCGGGGCGACACGGCGCTACTGGTCTTTCTTCCGCTGCCGGAAGGCGCTTCGCTGGCGGCCCTGCGGGTGCTGGCGCAGTTCTGCGAGCCGCCGTTTTTCCAGCGCCTGCGGGTGGAGCAGCAGATAGGCTATGTGGTGAGCTGCCGCTATCAGCGCGTTGCCGATCGCGATGGGCTGCTGATGGCGCTCCAGTCCCCGGAACGCCGTCCCGGAGAACTCCTCCGCTGCTGTAAAACCTTTCTGCGCCAGCTGGACCCCATGGATGAGGCGACCTTCAGGTTGTTACAGCAGCGGCTGGCCGCTCAGGCCCGCTCCCGGGTACCGCCGAAGGTGCGCGCCCTGGACGCGCTGCGCCAGGAGTATAACTTGCCGGGGGTGACGCCGCAGGCGGCTGACGCGCTGCGCGTTGAAGAGGTGGTCGCCCTGTGGCGTGAGATGACCCGCCGGCGTCGTCGCTGGCGAGTGCTGTTCACGACAGGGAGTTAATGGCCGGGGGCATCCGGGGTCAGAAAGTCGCTGACGAAGCGGGTGAGGATCGCCGCGGCCTGCGGGCTCTCCTGGACCTCGTCGTGTAACTGTTGTGGGTCGATGCCTTCCGCCTGCAGCACCGCCTCCCGGTAGCGGATCAGCGAGCGGGCAATCGGCGCGGTGAATTCCGGGTGAAATTGCGTGGAGACCGCCTGCGGCCCGTAGCGCACAATCTGGTGGGGATCGTGGGAGGATGCGGCCAGCACGGTAGCCCCCTCCGGCAAACGGGTCACGGTTTGCAAATGGCTCAAATGCGCGGGGAATGTCGCTGGCAGGCCGCTCAGCAGCGGGTCATCGACACCCCACGGCGAAAGCGCAATCGTTTTGCTGCCGCTTTCCCGCCCGGCAGGATGGTAAGCCACCTCACCGCCCAGCGCATGGGCCATCAGTTGATGACCATAGCAGACGCCGAACAGCGGCATGCCGATAGCCACCGCCTGACGGATCCAGTCGGCGGTCCGTTCGCTCCATGCCAGGCGATCGGACACCATTGCCCACGAACCGGTGAGAACCGCCACGGTCTGGCGATCCGGCGCCGGCAGCGGTTCATCTTCAAACACCCGCACCGCGGTCAGCTGCGCCTGCCACGGCGCCAGCAGCGTACGGAACCAGTGCGGCAGATCGCCATGCTCCTCGCGGATGGCTGCCGGCGGCGTGCCGGTCTGAACCAGCAATAATCGGTTACGTGTCACCCTTCCTCCTCGCTCCGGGTCATGTTCCTGCCATCACTATGCCGCCCGGAAAGCCGCGGGACAAATAACCAATATCTATGAACGATGCGCGTCCGGAATAAGTCCAGCCGCTTACTGGGCATCGGCGCTGTCACGCTGCGGCACGTCAGCCGCCGCGGATGACGCCTGCTGCGGAACAAAGATGTGGTCCAGAATGGCGCGCGCCGTCGGTCCGGCCACCACCCCATCCCCGCCGCCGTTCTCCAGGATCAGCGCCATCGCCACCTTCGGATGCTGATAAGGGGCAAACAGGGTATAGAAGATATGGTCGCGCAGACGCACCGGGATCATTTTGGCGTTATAGGTCTGGTTTTGCTTCAGGCTGAACACCTGCGAGGTGCCGGACTTCGCCGCGATCTGGTACGGCGCGGTATGGAACAGCTTGTAGCCGGTGCCGTTGGGCAGATTCGCCATCCCATACATGCCGTTGCGCACAATGCCCCAGTACGGCGATTTCGGATCGCCCACCTGCGGCAGGTTCGCCGGCTGCTGATAACGTTCCACATGGTTGCCCTGCTTCATCGAATAGAGCAGATGCGGATCCTGCACCTTGCCATTGTTCAGCAGGGTGGTGAGCGCCTTCACCATCTGAATTGGCGTGGCGATCCAGTACCCCTGGCCGATGCCGACCGAGATGGTGTCCCCCTGATACCAGGGCTTTTTATGCACCCGCTGTTTCCACTCCCGGCTGGGCAGTACGCCGGCATACTCCTCATTAAGGTCGATGCCGGTGGACTGGCCGTAACCAAACTTGCTCAGCCACTCATGGATCCGGTCAATGCCCATCTCGAAAGCGACCTGATAGAAAAAGGTGTCAGCCGACTCTTCGATGGCTTTGGTCACGTTGAGCATCCCGTGGCCGGTCTTCAGCCAGTCGCGGTAGCGGCGTTGCGTGCCCGGCAGCGTCCACGTCGGCGCGCCGAAGAAGGTGGTGTTCGGGGTGATGACCCCTGCGGAGAGCGCCGACAGCGCCATATAGGGCTTCACCGTCGAGGCCGGGGGATACAGCCCCTGGGTGACGCGGTTGATCAGCGGCCGGTCCGGATTATCGAGCAGCGATTTATAGGCCTGATAGCCGATGCCTTTGACGAACGGATTAGGATCGTAGCTGGGGCTGGAGACCATCGCCAGCACGCCGCCATCCCGGGGATCGACCACCACCACCGCCGCGCGCTGCCCCTTCAGCACCGACTCAATATACTGCTGCAGGTGCAGGTCGAGGGTCAGATAGAGGTTTTTCCCGGCCACCGGCGGTACCTCTTTCAGCAGACGCACCACCCGGCCGTGGTTATCCACCTCCACTTCCTGATAGCCAGTGGTGCCGTGGAGCGCTTTTTCGTAATAGCCCTCGATCCCCTGCTTGCCGATATTGTGGTCGGCAGCATAGTTCTCCTCTTCGCCGTCTTTCGCCAGCCGCTGCAGGTCGTTGTCGTTAATTTTCGACACATAGCCCACCACGTGCGCCAGCTCGGCGCCGTACGGGTATTCGCGCTGCTGATAGCTCTCCACCGTCACGCCGGGGAAACGGAATTCGTTAACCGCGAAGCGCGCCACCTCCACGTCGCTGAGGTCGGACTTCAGCGTCACCGCTTTATAGCGGCTGTTGTGGTGCATATCGTCGCGGAAGCTGGCGATGTCATCCGGCGTCAGGTCGACGATCGGCGTCAGGCTTTGCAGCAGCGCGGCCATATCGGGAATTTTGCTCGGGATCACCTGCAGGCGATACAGGGTAATGTTCTGCACCAGCGGAATGCCATTGCGATCGAATATCAGCCCGCGGCTGGGGGCGATGGGCAGCATCTTAATGTCGTTCTGGTTCGATCGGGTCTGGTAGAAATCATGCTGCTCCACCTGCAGATGGTAGAGGTTGGCGATCAGCACGCCAAAGCAGACCACCACCAGCAGAAAAGCAATTGCGGCCCGGCGGATAAACAGCATCTCTTCCGCGGAGTGGTCGCGAATTTCATCTCTCAAAAGGGGCATTAGCGGTACATCACCTGAATCACAAGAAAAGCCAACAGCGTAACGGCCGGGAAGCATAGCCTTATCGCGGCGCCAGCCCTACTGAAAGGTTGCTAATGATCTGGCAGAAATGTTTCAGCATGTTAGAGCGTGGGAAGCCTTTCTGTGCAGGAGAAAGGCATCAGAGTGCGAGGTTAGCCAGCAACGGGGACGGCTGGCATCTGTTTACACGATCAACCCGCTTATTTTCTGGCCTCAAAAGCGATCTTAACCGCCATTCCCGCCAGTACCGTCGCCATCAGCCAGCGTTGAAATTGTTGCCAGCCCGGCCGCCGACTAAGAAATAACGCCACCTGCCCGGCCAGCAAGATAATCATGCCGTTCACCGCCACGCTGATGATCACCTGGGTACAGCCTAATATTAACGACTGACTGAGCACGCTGCCGAGTCCGGGGGTGATAAACTGCGGCAGCAGGGACAGATACAGGATGGCAACTTTGGGGTTCGCCAGGCTGGTGAGGAATCCCATCAGAAACAGCTTACGCCCACTGTCCGCGGGTAAGTCGCGCACCGCAAATATCGGCCGCCCTCCCGGTTTGATCGCCTGCCACGCCAGATAGAGCAAATAAGCGACCCCGCATAAACGCAAGGCATCGTAGGCGTATGGAACCGCGAAAACCAACGCGGTGATGCCGAAAGCGGCACACAACATATAGAAGAAAAATCCCACGGCCACGCCGGCAAGGGAGATAAAGCCAGCGCGTTTTCCCTGGCAAATCGAACGCGAAGTGAGATACATCATGTTGGGGCCTGGGGTTAACACCAACCCCAGCGCCACCGCGGCAAAGGCCATTAATGAAGCGAATTCAGGCATAACTTATCTCCAGCTATCGGTAATGCCCAGGCGCGCGGCGACGTCGACCATGCTCCCCGACAGTATTCTGTCTTCAGCGCCAGTCACATGGTGCCTAAGTATTAGCTTATTCTGTGTCCGCCAACAACCCCCGTACCGGACATTCGTTACGCTCGCGCAACGGACAGCCCTCATCCTTTTCTCGCAGGAAAATTGTCATATCTCAAACAATTAGCATTCCGGCTCCCTGATTGACGCAGATCGTTTCCTTTGCCGTCTCGTTACGTCTATGGTTAATGGTGAGGTTTATACTAACCGCCAGGTCTGCCTGGTCATATAAGGGGATGTTTACCCTTCGTTGAACGGAATTAGCTATTAAATCTGTAGACTCATTCAAATATCGCTTATTGGTAGCAGTGTATATCGTAATGGCATTCACAAAAGCAAACGGAGCCTGATATGAGCACGTCTAACGACCCATCCAACAACGCATCCGCCGGAAAGTGCCCTTTCCACGCCGAGACGCCAAAACAGAGCGCCGGCAGCGGCACCGGCAACCGCGACTGGTGGCCTAACCAGCTGCGTGTCGATCTGCTGAACCAGCACTCCAGTCGTTCCAACCCGTTGGGTGAGGATTTTAACTACAGGGAAGAGTTTAAAAAGCTCGACTACTCCGCACTGAAAGCTGACCTCAGAGCGTTGCTGACCGACTCGCAAGAGTGGTGGCCGGCAGACTGGGGTAGCTATATTGGCTTGTTTATTCGCATGGCCTGGCACGGCGCCGGCACCTACCGCACCGTTGACGGTCGCGGCGGCGCAGGCCGTGGGCAGCAGCGCTTTGCGCCGCTGAACTCCTGGCCAGACAACGTCAGTCTCGATAAAGCCCGTCGCCTGCTGTGGCCGGTAAAACAGAAATATGGCCAGAAAATCTCCTGGGCCGACCTTTACATGCTGGCGGGTAACGTCGCTCTGGAAAACGCCGGCTTCCGCACCTTTGGCTTTGGCGCCGGTCGTGAAGATGTCTGGGAACCGGATCTGGACGTCGACTGGGGCGATGAGAAAGAGTGGCTGGCCCACCGTCACCCGGAAAGCCTGGCCAAACAGGCCATCGGCGCCACCGAAATGGGGCTGATCTACGTTAACCCGGAGGGACCGAACGCCAGCGGCGAGCCGTTGTCCGCCGCAGCGGCCATTCGCGCCACCTTCGGCAATATGGCGATGGACGATGAAGAGATTGTCGCCCTGATCGCCGGCGGCCATACGCTGGGCAAAACCCACGGCGCCGCCGAAACCAGCCACGTCGGCGCCGAGCCGGAAGCCGCCCCACTGGAAGCGCAGGGTCTGGGCTGGCACTCCAGCTACGGCAGCGGCGCAGGTGCGGATGCCATCACCTCCGGTCTGGAAGTGGTCTGGACGCAGACGCCCACCCAGTGGAGCAACTACTTCTTCGAGAACCTGTTTAAATATGAATGGGTGCAGACCCGCAGCCCGGCTGGCGCTATCCAGTTCGAAGCCAAAGATGCGCCGGAAATTATCCCGGATCCGTTTAATCCGGGGAAAAAGCGCAAACCGACCATGCTGGTCACCGACCTGACCCTGCGCTTCGACCCGGAGTTTGAAAAGATCTCCCGCCGCTTCCTCAACGATCCGCAGGCCTTTAACGAGGCGTTTGCCCGGGCGTGGTTCAAGCTGACCCACCGTGATATGGGGCCAAAATCCCGTTACCTCGGTCCGGAAGTGCCGAAAGAAGATCTGATTTGGCAGGATCCGCTGCCGGCAGCGACTCACCAGCCGAGCGCTGAGGATATCGCCAGTCTGAAAACCGCCATCGCCGGCGCCGGCCTGTCGGTCAGTGAGCTGGTTTCGGTCGCCTGGGCTTCCGCCTCCACCTTCCGCGGCGGCGATAAGCGCGGCGGCGCTAACGGCGCACGCCTGGCCCTCGCTCCGCAGAAAGACTGGCCGGTCAATGCTATCGCCAGCCGGGTGCTGCCGACTCTGCAGGCGATCCAGCGTGCCTCCGGCAAAGCGTCGTTAGCCGATATCATCGTGCTGGCTGGCGTGGTCGGCGTTGAGCAGGCGGCCGCTGCCGCCGGCGTCAGCGTTAACGTGCCGTTTACCCCAGGCCGCGTCGACGCCCTGCCTGAGCAGACCGACGTCGAGTCGTTTGACCTGCTGCAGCCGCTGGCGGATGGCTTCCGCAACTATCGCCGTATCGAAGGCGGTGTATCGACGGAAACGCTGCTGATCGATAAAGCCCAGCAGCTCACGCTAACCGCCCCGGAAATGACCGTGCTGGTCGGTGGCTTGCGCGTACTGGGCGCGAACTACGACGGCAGCAAACACGGAGTGTTCACCGACCGCGTCGGCGTGCTCAGCAATGACTTCTTCGTCAACCTGCTGGATATGGCCACCGTCTGGAAAGCGGCCGATGACCACGCGGAGCTGTTTACCGGCAGCGACCGTAAAACCGGCGAGGCGAAGTACAGCGCCACCCGCGTGGATCTGGTGTTTGGTTCCAACTCTGTACTGCGCGCGCTGGCGGAAGTATACGCCTGCGCCGACGGGCAGCAGAAGCTGGTGCATGACTTCGTCGCCGCCTGGACCAAGGTGATGAATCTCGACCGCTTCGACCTGTAATCTCCCCGCCCCGGCACCCGCCGGGGCGTTTTGCTTATACCGCCCGCGGCAACTGTTGCAGGCGACTCCGCGTACGCTGAATATCCTCCAGTTCCACCCCGGCCACCAGCGTCTCCAGATCGCAGCAGGTTACCAGCAGCAGGCGGATCTGCTTTTCATACAGCACATCGATCACGTTGATAAAGCGCTGCTGGGCCGCCGGCCCCACCGTAGCCAGCGGCGGCACTTCATCCAGTAACCAAACCGTATAGCTTTCGCTGAGCGTCAGATAGTCCATCACCGCCGTGGCGGCCTGACAGAGCTGGGCAAAGGTGAAGTGGAGCAGAGTGGGTGATGCCGCGGCCGCCAGCAGGGTGCGATAACCTACCGTCAGCGAAACCGGTTCGGCAGACAGCGACGGCAGGTCATACAGCTGACGCTGTTGTGCATTCGGATTAACCCACATCCGCCCGCTGCAGAAGGCATTATCGACGCTCAGATGACGCTGGCGATAATCCTCCTCACCGTTCAGCGCGACGACCGCCAGGTGGGCGCGGATCAGCGCGATCGACGGTAAAAAACGATCGTGATACAGCGGATTGGGCAGCAGCATCTCCGGCGGATAGTTTGACGTCGCCAACAGCACAATGCCGCGCTGAAAGAGATGCTCCAGTAAGACCTTGATCAGCATCGCGTCGCCAGGGTCGTGAAGATGAAATTCGTCGAAGCACAGCAGGCGACAGCCGGAAGTCATCTGCCTCATCACCGCCTGCAGGTCGGGCGCGCCGGGGGCATTCAGCCGCTGATGTAGCTCGCGGAAGAAGTGATGAAAATGGACCCGCCGCCGGGCGGCGAGCGGCAGGCTGGCAAAAAAGTGGTCGAGGATAAAACTTTTCCCCCGCCCGGTCCGCCCCCAGACGTACAACCCCTGCGGCGTACCCGCCGCGGACAACAGCTGCTGGCCCAAAGCATCCAGGCGAGCGATCAGCGACAACTGATCGTCATCGAGCGTCAGACGCGCCCGCGCCGCCTGCTCGGCCATCACACGGGTAAAGCGAAACTCAGTCGCCATCTCTGGCTGATCTGAATACGACGCCATAAATCCCTCTTTTAACATTCTTATAACCTCCTGCGAGGAGGCCATTCTAGCCGCTTTCCTGCGGGTTGGCGAATCGCACAACGGGAAATACCGTCCGCGGTGATTTACTTCAATTCTTCGCCTGGCATGCGGCGAAAACTAGCATGAATCTCATTTTTCATGGTGTACCGCGATATCTTGCGCTAAAGATTGCAGCTAACGCGTAGGATTAAAAATATAAAACTATTAACAATCAATTAACATTAGCAGGCAAACCATTCATCCTGAGGAATACAACACCATGTCTACCACCCAGGTTCTCGGCGGCGCGCCTTATGCCTCGCCAGGACAACCGCACGCCAGCTTAACCGGACGCATTGATGCGCTGCCCGCCTCCTTCGGTTTATGGTCGTTTATCACCCTGCTCTCCCTCGGTGGCTTCTTCGAGCTCTACGACCTGTTCCAGACCGGGTATATCAGCGCAGGGCTGCTGGCCGACGGGATTTTCCACACCGGGCAGGCGGGGATATTCGGGATTGCCGATCAGGCGGCTTTTGCCTCCGCCACCTTTATGGGGCTGTTTATTGGCGCCAGTCTGTTGGCGCCGCTGGCGGACAGGCTGGGGCGACGTCTGACGTTTATGGTGGCGCTCGCCTGGTACGGCCTCTTTTCGCTGCTGATGGCGACGCAGAGCAGCGCGGAAGGGGTGATCTTTTTCCGCTTTCTGGTGGGGATCGGCCTCGGTATTGAGCTGGTGACCATTGACACCTATCTCAGCGAATGGATGCCAACCCATCTGCGCAATAAAGCGTTTGCTTTCGCTTTCTTCATCCAGTTCCTGTCGGTTCCGGCGGTGGCGCTGATGTCCTGGATGCTGGTGCCAACCACCCTCTTCGGCCTCAGCGGCTGGCGCTGGGTGATCATCTTTGGCGCGCTGTTCTCGCTGGCGATCTGGTTTATCCGCAAAAAGCTGCCGGAGTCAGCGCGCTGGCTGGAAAGCAAAGGGCGGCATGATGACGCGCATGCGGTGATGAGTGAGATGGAAGCCCGCTGTGGCCTGACGCCGTCGCCGAAGCATGCGCATGCGGCACAGAGCGTCGTCAAACGCGGCACCTTCCGCGAAATCTGGGCGCCGCAGTATCGGCAGCGCACCCTGATGCTGATGGTGATGAACTTCTTCCAGGCGATCGGCTTCTTCGGCTTTGGCAACTGGCTGCCGGCGCTGCTCTCCGGTCAGGGGGCCAGCATCACTCACAGTCTGCTGTACGCCTTCTTTATCACCCTCGCCTATCCGCTGGGCTGCCTGTTCTGCACCCGCTTCGTGCATCGCTTTGAGAACAAGTGGCAAATTGTCCTCTCCGCGCTGATGACTGTCATCTTCGGGACCCTGTTCGCCCTGCAAAACAGCCCGATTCTGCTGGTGATCTGCGGGTTTATGATCACCTGGTCCAACGCCTGGCTGACCATCAGCTACCACGCCTACCAGGCCGAGGTCTTCCCGACCCATATTCGCGCCCGCGCCGTCGGCTTCTGCTACTCGTTCAGCCGGCTCTCCACCGCGGTGACCAGCATCCTGATCGGCATTATTCTGCAATACGCCGGCACGCCGGGGGTGATTAGCTTTATCGTCGTCAGTATGCTGATGGTGATGCTGTCGGTAGGGATCTTCGGCCCCAGAACGCGGGGCATTCGACTGGAGAATATTTGATGGCGGTCGCCGCCGGAGCTGCAGGCGGCGACATATTTTATCAGTTGCGATGTTGCAGCTGGCGCTGAACCTCAATAAGCTCCGCGATCAACTCCCGCGCGAGCATAGAAGTCATTATATGATCCTGGGCATGTACCAGAATAAGATTAACCGGTACTTTGCCACAGCCCTCATCCATACCGATAAGCATGGTTTGTACATCATGCGCGCGTTTTGCGGCATCTGCGGCGTCCTGCATCAGCCTATCAACGTCCTGCCACACTCCTTTTCTGGCGGCTTGCAGCGCCTGCATCGCCAGACTGCGGGACTCACCGGCGTTAATGATGAGTTCCATGACGGTTGCTTCCATATCCATACGGTTTCCCTACTTGTTGAGTGAACGTTCATCCAGCAGCGCCAGCGCCGCAGCAAGAATTTTATCGCCACGCATCATACCGTAATCCATGCTATCGATAACGGCGACTCTCTTACCCACCGCAGCGGCCTTTTTGTTAAATTCTTCGAATTTATATTTAATCTGCGGTCCTAAAAGACAACAATCGTAATTTGGTAACGTGCGGTCAAAATCATCCATTGAAACAGCAATAATATCGACAGCAATGTCTTTCGCTGCGGCCGCTTGCTTCATTTTATTCATCACCATGCTCGTTGACATGCCGGCAGCGCAGCACAAAAATATTTTTTTCATCTTATTTACCTTTTTCTGTAACGTATTATTGATGCTTATCTTTGAGATTTTGGTCTAAAAAATTAATAATAATTTTTGATACTTCAGGCTGATACCACATCAAACCTGCGTGATCCGCCCCTTTCACCACGTAATGGGTGGACGGTATTTTTTTCGCTACCAGTGCCTCGTGTAAAAGCGTTGACTGGCTGGGTGAAACCACATTGTCGGCATCGCCGTTCATTAGCAGAAAAGGCGGCGTTTTATTCGAAATCCAGGTGATGGGATTAGCTCGTTTCGCCTTTTCGGGATAGGCGGAGATCGCGCCACCGCCTTGCCAGGGAATACCATTAACCAGCATCGCCTCTGGTATGGCCGGTGACTGATGCGCTTTTTGAATGTCCGAAGAAAAGTCAGCGCCGACTTTCGTCAGATCGGACAGGCCATAGAGATCAACCACCGCCTGCACATCGCTGCTTTGACTTGAATACTCTCCCTGGTCGAATTCCTTATGGCCGCTGGTGGTACCCACCATGGCGGCTAAATACCCACCCGCCGACTCGCCCATCACAGCGATATGGTTGGGATCGATGCCTAATTTTTCAGCATTGGCGCGTAAAAATCTGACCGCCGTTTTCGCATCTTCAACCATGCCCGGGAAAGTCACATTTGGTACGACCCGATAGGTAATGCTGGCGACGACATAACCAGCCCGGGCAATATCGACCCGCTGACCGATAAATTTTGATTTGGGCGCATCGAGAAAGCCGCCGCCGGTAATAAATACTACTGCGGGTAACGGTTTATCAGCATAAGGCTTGAGCAAATCCATCGTTAACTGGAGCGGTCGTCCCATGATATTTTGCGTAAATGAATAGGCAATATCAGGCACCATCTCGACGGCCAGAGCGCTGGGTTTAATAACGATAGTTTTGCTGTCTGTTAAAGGTGTTTGCGCAAAAGCAGACGGAATAATAAGCATCGTCAGCATAGCAGCGACGTGTTTGTTCATAGGGTAATATCCTGTAGTGATGTAGTAATGATTCAGAACCAGACTTCCATTCGATACCCGACTCGCCACTCCGAGTCTTCCGGCAATAACGTGACCTCTTTGTCCCCGCCTGCATAGGTAACCGTCAAACTGAGAATCGGCGCGACATACGGTAAAACATCCAGCTGCAGGGCCGGGCCGGCGGCAATTTTGTAGCCGACGCCGCTGGCACCTTCGACGCCATTTTTATTGATAGTGTTATTCACCATGACTTCATACAACATGGAGAGATTTTGGTGATGAATATTTTGTTTAACGTTTACGCCGGTAAAGATCCCGGTTTCATTTGCGGAACCATAGGTCATGTCCCCCCCTGAATAACCTGTATCAGGTATAAAGGTGGTTCGGTCAGCAGTTTTTTCACGCTTGGTATATTCATAGATGAAAGCCGGCGAGACGGCAAAATCATCAAACAACGTCAAATTTCCATCGGTGGAAAAACGCATTGAAGAATCGCCCTCTTCGCTAAGGACGGTAATACGACTGGTGTTCAGATAAGGAGCAATAACCCCTTTACCATACTGTAATTTGACTGTCGATTGTCCCTTTGCCACTCCCCAAAAAGACGGCATGCTGTATTTCGCGGAAAAACTAATTGCTTTCTGCTTGCCAGTGCCCAATGGGTCATCAATTTCTTTAACATAGGTCATACCCAGTTCTGTCTGATCGATACGATAAGCCATATCAACGATGCGCCGCGAGCCTTCTATCGCCTGCGGCGCGGTATCGCTGGACCAGTCGATCTGGTCGGTACCAACGTTCAAATCAAAATTCTTACTGTTATAACCGAGGCCGGAATCAATATGCACTTCTTTGGTATTGTAAGCGAAGATATTAATACGTTGATCGAGGTAACGACGCCCAGCCCAAATGTTTGCGCCCTCGGGAAGAAAAGAGAGTCCACCAAAGCGCCCATAATTCTGTGCCGTTTCTACCGTTTTATCGCCGTAACCCACCATTTCATAGGTGTAATCAGCCCATTGCTCAGGAGAAGCCAGACCCTGCCATTTTTTAGTGATAGCCAGCGATGTCCAGTAATCGTGCCAGAAACTGTTTCCTAAATCGCCCATTTTGCCACGAGGATCCTGATTAGGTCCGGTGGGGTCGGTATGCAATGACATGTTTTTGGGACGGTTTAGTTCGCTCTGAAAATCTCCAGCCACCATGCCATATCCATTTAACTGGAAGCTGCCGTCGTCGCTTAGATTGGCCGCATGGCATAAGGTCGCAGGCAGAAAACATGAGATAACACCTGGAATAATAATTCTGGGGTTCATTCTTCAGACTCCATCGGGTAAGAGATATAAAATAAATAAAATTATTATTTTTATTGCTTATCTGATTTTATTTAAAGAATGCCACTCGTGTTATAACCCAGTTTGCCTTTTTATATATCGGCTGTTGCCGATTTTACTTATTACAAAAACATGCAATAGCATGAACGCTGTGAGCCAATTTACTATTCAGGAGTTCAGATCACGATACTCCTTAATACTCATATTATATTTCTCTTTAAATACTTTATAACAATGCGAGGCGTTTTCATAACCCGTCATATTAATAACGTCAATAATAGAGTGATTAGTATGTTTAAGGAGATGGATCAACACATCCAGGCGTTTTTCAACCAACAAATCGCTAAAGTTCTTACCGGTGAAGTCTTTTATCAGTTTACTCACCTTATAATTAGGCTGATTTAAACGACAGGAGATCTCTTTCAGGCTGGCAGTTTTATAATCTGTATCAATATATCTCAACACCGCCATGGCAAGTGATTCATTGTAACTGCCGTTGATATGGTAATCGCTGGCTTGCACATTCGAGAGCAGTTCGGTCATCAACAGGCCCACCAGGAAATTGACGCGTATCTCTTTTAAGTGATTATTACTGTAGATCTCGCTGATGATGACATGCATAATGTTTTGAATTGCGTCGATTTCCCCCACCTTAAAGTGAATATGCTCTCCATGTTTTTTTCTGCCATTAATTGCTGAAAGGATAAAACGGGAAATGATGTTATTTTCGTCAAAAAGGGACATAAGTCGACCGAAAAATTCGGTCTTAATAATAAAATTGATGATAATATCATTCTGCCCTGCGGCTTCAATTTCGTGTCTGGCAAACTGGTTGATAAGCAGGATCTCACCCTTACCCAAAGTGAGACTTTCTTCATTAATCTTCTGATGCATTTTACCCTGATATATATAAATAAGCTCGATAAAGCCATGAGAATGCAACGGAATTTTAGTAAATCGGGTCTGCTTTTCAATATGAATGTAGTTGTCTTTGAAAAACCTTCGCTCCATATGGCTTTTGAATTTATGACACAGTTGATAGTTAGCGCGAAGCAGTTCGAGTTCTCTATCGGTATAAGCCAGTAGCTTTTCATGAATATCATGGTGTAACATAAAAGTACCTAACTGGAGCGAACGTTTGGGTATGCACTATCATTACAATAGTACTTTTATCTCACCTGCATCGGTAATGTCATAAAACTGATGATAGGTATCACAGTCTATCGGCGCAGGTAATTGTTTATTAAGTTGATACACTTTTGGTAATTTAAGGGTGCATTTTTTGAGGTTAAATGGCACTTTGATGACTAATTCAATGCCTTTTTTATAGCGCCGCCAGCGACACTCAATACGCCCTCTGATGGTTTGATGCCAGCAATCCACAAAGTTAATCGTGTCAGTAAAGGATGGACTGATTAAAATAACATCAGCACCAACCGCCTCCTCAGCGACGGTAATGCCGCCCAAAGCCTGAAACAGCCAGCTGGTATAAGAACTGAACATCGCGTGATTATTTGAACCATTCAGGTTATCACCGAAAAATTCCTTCAATGTGCTGGCATCATTTTTAAGCATTTTCTTGAATCCGGCTTCGACTCTTAACCATTCAAGGATTAATTCATTATGACCATAGCGATGAAATATTTCATAGGCAAAACTTTGGC
The DNA here is from genome assembly GCF_001808325.1 of Klebsiella sp. HMSC16C06. Taxonomy (NCBI): domain Bacteria; kingdom Pseudomonadati; phylum Pseudomonadota; class Gammaproteobacteria; order Enterobacterales; family Enterobacteriaceae; genus Klebsiella; species Klebsiella sp. HMSC16C06. Next base: position 154,034 of record NZ_KV792984.1, on the reverse strand, counting down.
CAAAAATCCCACAGGTGATAACATTTTGCTCTTTTTTGATGAGATCGATCAATGCGTTCAATGAACTCTCGATATCATCACACAAATCGAAGTACATTGCAAAAACAAAGCTGGTCTGACTGCGATCGGCGAAGCTGCCATCCGTATTCTTATAGAGTGATAAAATTTTCTCTCTAATTTTATTGGCCTTGCTAATATATTTTAGCCATTTTTCTTTTAAGTCAAGATCATCACATATTTTTGCGATAATTAACAAATAGTAATAATAGAAACAAGCACTGGTGAAATGGAGAGCTGGCGAGCCATTTTTGTAATTACGCATATCATGATCGCGGCTTCCCCAGTCACCCAGGCAGCAGGTTACCAGGTCATCAAAGTCGCGCATTTCCAGGGAGAGGATTTGCTTCTCAAGAAATGGCAAGCTTTCGGCCAGCAAATTGATATTGCCATAATGTCGATAGTGAATGGCTATCAAATAAGGTAATACCAGTTGCCAGCCCAGCGGTCCCGTTTCCCCGCCGACGCCATTAGTTTTAATTCCCATAAATGGCGCAGTTTCCGTCACACCACCGCAGGGACGAATATCATTGATAAAATCAAAGATAGTTTTCTTATAAATAGCGGCAGAGTCAAACTGATACACTTGCGACCGGGCCAACGCGACAATGTCTCCGCCATAGGCGAAACGTTCGCGGGCACAATCCCCGAAGACCGAATGAATGTTATTCAGTTTGGTTCTTTTAGCAACCTCAAAGAGCTTATTTATGTAAGGATCTGAGCAGTAAAAGCCCCCGTTTTCCCTTAGTACAGTATGTACTGAAAGCGCCTGAACGTTGTTTAATTGTTCAATATTAATACCGCTTAACTGCACATAGCGAAACGAATGACAGGTAAAGGCATTGATAAAATGATTCTTCCCACTGCGGCATTCAAAGGCATCCTTCTGCTCCGCCCTCGCCGGTGCTCCAATTCCGCCGTCAATAATCACACCTTCAGTAACCTGTTTGCCGACAAATCCCGCAAGGGTGGAGTCAGTGTTTAGTTCGTAGTTTTCATCAACGTCTTCGCTATAGAGCAGTTCCACACGTTGATTCTCAGACGCGGTAATGGATAAATCGATAAATCCGGTGACGATGGCACCGAAATCAATAATGAATGTCTCTTCGTCTACGACGTGGATATGCTCTGCCCCGAGGGACAACGTATGGTTAATTTTCGGAATAAAACTCGAGACCAGACGGCCTTCAGGCCCGTTACTCAGCACCACATTTTTCCAGGCAGGCATCAGCAAATCGGTGGTGTTGTCTCCGCGAAATAGTTTCATATCCAGGCGCTCACCCAAATAGATATTATTGAAGGTATAAGCACCTTCGCAATATTGCCAGTCGGCATCACTACCGATGATCATTTCGCGATCTGCAAACTTCATATAAATGTCAGCGATGACCTGTGGTTCACCGATGGTTAAGGTCTCTCTCAGGTTATATTTACCAAATAATTTAAGCGGCGCTGGATTAAACCAGCCATCGGCTAGCTCAACAATGACTTCATTTTTCGGCTGATTAATAAACGGCTTTATACTGTAAGTATCATAATAAATAATTTTAGCATAATTTGTCCAGTCAGTATTGAGCTCACCGCGTGTGACCTCTTTACCGTTGATATACAATTTATAAAACCCAAGACCAACAATGCTGATATAGGCATCAAGGAGGTCTTCGTCGAGATAAATTGTTTTTCTCATCACCACATTACGTTTACCGCGATAGTAATGAATATCATTAGTGAAGTGATGCCCACCGCTCACCCAGTGGCCAGAAAAATGGCCAAGATTACTGGTTGTAAAACTGTTTCTAAAAACGTTATTCTCACCATTGTCACCGTGGGTAAGGACTTCTATGGTATAAGAAGTAAAGCTTTGTAACGATATTCCATCGAGAGTGATAATTGTATTATTACCCTCTCTTGTGATAAGAGATACCAATTCGGCATCTTTATAAACTTTTATCGAAAATGATTTTTGAGGATAATTGGTAGACCAGCACACCATAATTGGCAGATGATCGACAATAATGTTTTCCGTTTGGTAATTGATACTTAACATCTTTCCCACCATGGCTAAATTGGCGTTGCTGGCATATTTTTATGGAGCATTCAAATGGTATCCGTCTGATTTTCTTCCCGGCAAGCGACAAGATCGGCAGTCTTGAAGAAGAAATACCATCCTGCAAATCGCGCAAAAAGTCCTATCAATTGGAAAGCGGCAATTTTCCAGCTCCCCTGCATAAAACCAGAAACAATGATCGGCATGCCGGCCGGGGTACTCACCCCAGCGACGCGAGGCAATACGCCAATGACCGTTAGATACCATGCAATGCCGAGCATGATGCCATTGATAAAAATATAAGGAATCGCCAGAGTAAAATTCATTACCAGCGGCACGCCATAAGCCATCGGTTCGCCAATGGTGAAGATAGCTGGCGGCAAGGCGATCTTACCGAGCGTTTTATAGCGTGCGCTCTTCGCGAAAAAAGCGAGCATTATAGCCAGCGGCAATAAATCTCCAGCAGCGCCATAAGTCATAAAGAACGCAAAGCCTGTGATGTTGGGTAAGTCGACGCCTGCAGCATATGCAGCAAGCTGCTGGGCATCCATGGCAAACCAGATCGGCGCTACGATACCGAGGGTGATAGCGTGGCCATGCAGCCCAAAAAACCATAGCAATTGCGCAACAACAGCAACAAAGATGAGTGACCAGATTCCGGATCCAAGTGATGTTAGCGGAACCTGGATTAATTTATAAATAATTTCGTGAATGCTACCATAACCGACACTGGTAATGACTGCGGAGATAATTGTAAACAGCGTCAGGATGGCGATTCCTGGAATCAATGAAGAGAACGATTTGGAGATAAATTCCGGAACGTTTTCTGGCATTTTGATAATCAACCCCTTACGGGTTATCGCCACGAATATTCGTGTTGAAATTATCGCCACCAGAATGGCGGTAAATAGCCCCATGGGCCCCAGCCATTGGCCAGGAATTGAAAATGACTGCCCTAACGGCCCTATCTCAACGAGATCATACGGCGTTAAAATAAAAAAAGAGATCATTGAAATCAGGCCTGACATGAAGCCATCAACATCGAAATTTTTCGCTAGCGTATAGGCAACGGAGAAAGCGACAATCACGGCTAAAAAATTATTCGTGAAGGTAATCGGGATATCAAAGAAGCGAGTTAAGTTGTGTCGTAACAAAAAATCCTGGTATGGCGCGAATGGAAACACTTTAACCAAAGTTGCCAAAGAACTCATAATTGTTACTGGCAATATGAGCATCATACCGCTCATAATTGACTTAAGATAGGTATTTTGACCAATGCTTTGCATCAGTTGCAAAGCCTTTTCTTGTACAATGTTGGTATGAGATGACATGTAAACAGTCCGTGATGTTATTAGTTTTCAGACATATTCATTTAACAATTCATATGCCGGCATGACATTAATGCATCATAATCTAACCAGGAAGTCAGCCTAATATATCATTATGGAGTAATACATATCGGTTGTTGTTAACTTACATGACGGCTGTTGCCGTAGTTAATATTTGTGATGTGTACTGCAGGAGGGATAAAAAATTGTCATTAAAGCTTGTATCTTCTGGACAGCATTAAGCGGCACCGCAATACCACTTTTACCAACGGTCCTGCACCACCGGGGCTATATTGGCACTCTCCCATCAGAGGGTCGTTTAGGCATTTTAGTGACAAGCCGCCAGGTCGGCGGCCCGGCCTCAGCCAAAAATCCCCTGCGCCTCGGCGAAGCATTTTTCCGCCAGGGTTGATACCGGCTCCTGCTGGCGCATAATGAGCGCCAGCTGTGAATCGACCTGGGTTTCGGCGATCGGCAGAATTTCAAGATTATCGCTCAGCGCTTCGAGGCCGTTGTTGAGCGGCATAATCGCGCAGCAGATCCCCGCCTGCACCGCCTGGATAATCTGAAACGTCGAATCGCTTTCAAAAACATACTTCGGCGTTAGCCCTTTAGCCTTAAAGCTGATTTCAATGGATTCCCGGTAGTACATTCCCTTGGTCAGAAAACCGAGGGGCAACGTCGCCAGCGCCTCCCACCCCGGCGTCGCACCGCTGAAGTCGAAATGGCGTTTATCATGCAGGAGCCCCATCCGGGTTTGCGGCAACCGGGCGACCTTAAACAGGCGCTGGTCCAGATGCTGCAGATAGCAAATGCCCAGATCCAACTGGTTACGGCTGACACCATCGATAATCTGCTCCGAGGTCATCGACAGCAGGCTGAACTGCAGCGCCGGGTATTTCTCCGCCAGCGGTTTAATCAACTGCATCGGGTTGAGGCTCGCCAGCGGCACCATGCCGACCCGCAGCTGACCGACCATCTGCCCGCGGCAGATCGCCGCCTCTGCCGCCAGACCATCATGGGCGGCCAGCACCGCCCGCGCCCAGGCCAGGATCCGCTCACCTTCCGGGGTAAAACCCTCAAAGCGCTGGCCGCGCTGAATAAGCGTCAGGTTCAGCTCCTCTTCCAGGTTACGAATGCGCATGGAGAGGGTCGGCTGAGTAATATGGCAGGCCGCCGCCGCCTGGCCAAAATGGCGCGTCTGATCGAGCGCGATCAAATACTTGAGTTGCTTAATATCCATTCTCTTTCCCGTTTGAACCCCGCCGTTCACCCCCGGGGCCGCGCACAGGTTACCAGAATGTTAGTTTCACTAGCGATAAATTCAAGCGAGGACATCACGAGGGGCTGCGGGGCGCAGGACGGCGCGATGCCGCCCTGCGCCCTGCTTTTTTAGCGTACGCCAGCCAGCGGACGGATCTCTTTCGAGCGCAGCGTCAGACGAACGGGAACCGACTTATATGAAGGGGTGCCGCTCTCTTCATCCAGATAGTTCAGAGGCACCAGCACGTTGGCTTCCGGATAATAGGCCCCGACGGTACCGGGCGCGATGCCGTAGGCTACCACCGTGATATCTTCCAGCGTCAGCTCGCTGTCTGGCAGCGCGGTATGAATATCTACCCGATCGCCATGTTCCAGCCCCTGGGCAGCCATGTCCTGTTCATTCATAAACAGCACGTCGCGGCGGCCAAAAACACCGCGGTAGCGGTCATCCATCGCGTAGATGGTGGTGTTGTACTGATCATGACTGCGCAGCGTCACCAGGCGCATCACGTCCTCGCCCTCCACCACCACGTTCTCATGCACCCCTTTGAAGACCGAGAACATCGCTTTACCGGTGGCCGTTGGCCAGATGCGCTCGGTCGGCGGTAGCGGCATGCGGAAGCCCCCGGGATGACGAATACGCTGGTTATACTCCTCGAACCCCGGAATGGTCTGTTCGATCAGATCGCGAATGCGGTCGTAATCTTCCACCAGATACAGCCAGTCCACTTTGCTGGCCGGCAGAGTGGCCTTCGCCAGACCGGCGACAATCGCCGGCTCCGAGCGCAGCGTCGGCGAGGCGGGCTTAAGCTTGCCTGACGACGCATGCACCATCGACATCGAATCCTCGACAGTGATCGACTGCCGGCCGCTGGCCTGCAGGTCAAGCTCGGTGCGGCCCAGACACGGCAGAATAAAGGTCTCTTTCGCCGTCAGCAGGTGCGAGCGATTGAGCTTGGTGCCGACGTGAACGCTAAGCTCAAGGCCGCGCATCGCCGGGAAGGCGCGTTCGTGATCCGGCATCGCCACAGCGAAGTTGCCCCCGAGGCAAATCAGGGCTTTGGCGTCGCCGGCGATCATGGCCTCCAGGGCCTTCACCGCATCGTGACCATGATGCCGCGGCGGCGTAATCCCCATCACCCGCTGCAGGCTGTCGAGGAAGGCCGCAGAGGGTTTTTCACTGATCCCGACGGTGCGGTTTCCCTGCACGTTTGAGTGGCCGCGCAGCGGACAGATGCCAGCGCCCGGCTTGCCGATGTTGCCGCGCATCAGCAGCAGGTCGGCAATCAGACGGACGTTGGAAGTGCCTTTATTATGCTGGGTAATACCCATGCCGTAGGTGACGATGGTGGCCCTGGATTTGGCGTAAGCCACGGCGACCTGGGTCAGGGATTCGCGCGTCAGGCCGGACTCCTGTTCGATATCCTGCCAGCGGGTGGCATGCAGATCCTCGGCGAAGGCAGAGAATCCCTGGGTATGCTGGGTAATAAACGCGTGGTCGAGCACATTGCCCTGCTCCTCCTCCAGCTGCAGCAGCGCTTTGGCGATCCCTTTCAGCGCCGCCGCGTCACCGCCGGCCCGCACCTGGTAGTAGGTCGAAGCGATCGGCGTCGAGCGCCGGGTCGCCATCTCCATCACGTTCTGCGGGTCGGCAAAACGCTCCAGCGCCCGCTCACGCAGCGGATTGAAAACGATAATCGGCACGCCGCGGCGGGAAAGCTCATGCAGGGTGCCCATCATCCGTGGGTGGTTGGTGCCCGGATTATGGCCGATGGAGATCACCAGCTCGGTCTGGTCAAAATCGTCGAGGGAGACGGTGCCTTTGCCAATCCCGATCGACTGCGGCAGGCCCACGCTGGTGGATTCGTGGCACATGTTGGAGCAGTCGGGGAAGTTGTTGGTGCCATACTCGCGGGCGTACAGCTGGAACAGCCACGCTGCCTCATTGGACGCCCGGCCAGAGGTATAGAACTCGACCTCATCAGGCTGCAGGCCGCGAAGGATCTCGCCGATGCGGGAGAAGGCCTGCTCCCACGCCACCGGACGCAGAGTATCGCTGGCGCGGTCGTAGACTAAAGGATGCGTTAAGCGGCCATAGCCCTCCAGTTCGAAATCGCTCTTCGCCAGCAGGGAGGTCACGGTGTTGGCCGCGAGGAACGCGGGCGTCACCCGTTTGGTGGTCGCTTCCCAGGTCACGGCTTTGGCGCCATTTTCGCAAAACTGAAAAGTGGATTTATGCTCTTTATCCGGCCAGGCGCAGCCCGGGCAGTCAAACCCATCCGGCTGGTTAGTGCGCAGCAGCGTGGCGGGCGCTTCGAAAGCATCCATCTGGGTACGCACAGCGATGGCCGTGGCCTTCAGGGCGCCCCACCCGCCTGCCGGGCCATCATAGGGGTGAACACCGGGCACCGCGCGTCTTTTATTGGTCATCTCTTTACTCCTGCTGCTCTGTTCTGGCTGTCTCTAGCCGAAAAAGGCGTACGACAACCCCGGCGACGAAGCGTGAATCGCATGGCGTCACCTGAAAAGAATGCTGTTTCTCAAGGATAGTACGATGGGAAAGCGTAGGTACTGCGTTTGTTAACTGAATAATAACATACACCACAATTCTGTATAATTGATGTTATCTATCAGGTGTTAAATTTAACTTATTTGCAAATTTTCGCGGTTATCGTCGCTGTGCGCTGACGGATAAAAGACCCACGGGAAAGCGATGACCGGGCAGCGGAAACCGCCCGGTGGGTCTGATTCAGGTCAGATTGAAGTAACGGTCCGGACGCAGCGTCTCCGGCAGCGGATGCTGACCGGTCATGTCGAGCAGATTGCGCTCAATGGTATTGCACATGGCGTTCAGCGGCAGATCATTGGCGGCGGTACCGAAAGGATCTTCCAGCTCTTCCGCCAGCGAATCCCACGACAAAAAGGTGTAGGAGATAAACACCGAGACAAACGGCGTCATGTAGTGCAGATCGCCGACCAGCGCGAACGGCAGCAGCGTGCAGAACAGGTACACGGTGCGCTGCAGGATCAGGGTATAGGCGAATGGCACCGGAGTGGTCGCCAGCCTTTCACAACCGCCCAGCACGTGCGCCAGCTCATCGAGTTTGTTGTCCATCAGCCCGTAGGTGATGTCGCTGAGCTTGCCCGCCTCCCGCAGCTGGCCAATTTCGTTGCCGACCAGCAGCAGGATCCGGTTGGTGGGCATTGAGCTGGCGAGGATCTCCGCCACCTTGTCATCCGGCAGCAGCCGCCGCAGGTCAGCCGTCGGATCGGTTTTGCGCAGCTGGTGCTTCAGGCTCCAGCTAAAGGCCACCAGATAGCTGACGATGCGGCAATGGACATCGTGTTCGGCCGGCAGGATATTGCGCAACTGGCGTACCAGCGTACGTTCGGCGATAAGCACCGTCCCCCACAGATTGCGCGCTTCGACGAACCGGCTGTAGCTGGCGCTGTTGCGAAAGCCGAGAAAAATCGCAATCGCAATCCCCAGCAGGCTGAACGGCGCCACCGTTAAGTGGATCCCCAGCTGCTCGTACCATTGATAGCTGATAATGGCGATGATGGACATCAGCACATTAAGCAGCAGACGAAAGATGATTTTCGACAGCACGGAGCCGTGCCAGTCAAATAAGCGAAGAAACCAGTGTTGTTCTGGCCGAATGATCATTGTCTGACTTCCTGAATTACCGCTCTGGTCATTATCTCTGAATAAAGAATAGAGATTATCTATGAACCGATTGGTTTATTTTATCGTTAACTGCGATGGGCAGATCTTCGCCATTATTTAGCGATGGTAATGGCGTTTTTAGTATGTGCTTTTTTTATATTTCAGGCAATCGATGCGCCAGCAATTAAGGCTCAGGGAAAAAATAGCCGCTGAGCCAATAAAATTGCCGGTTCAGGACACCGGGTGCGCCAGGCCGCTTTTGTCAGCCCCGCATAGCGCGCTGGCCGCGTCGCTGGGATCAAGATGCACCATTACGTTAAGCACCGGATGCTGCGCCAGGACCCGCTCCCGCGCCTGACGGGCAATCTGATGTCCCTCGGCTACCGACATCTCTCCCGCCACCTCGAGATGGACATCCACCAGCACCAGATCCCCCGCCTTACGGGTTTTCAAATCGTGCAGACCCGCCACGCCCGGCGTGGCCTGCAGCGTGCCGGCGATCGCCCGCTGCGTCTCTTCATCGACGGCGCGGTCCATTAAATCGTGCAGCGCCGTGGCGGCGAAACGATAGCCCATGCGAGTGATTAGCAGTCCCACCGCCAGCGCGGCAAGCGGATCGAACCAGGCGAACCCGGCCAGGTTACCGATAATTCCCAGCGCCACCACCAGAGATGACGCGGCATCGGAGCGGGCATGCCAGGCGTTGGCGATGAGCAGCGATGAATTCAGCCGCGTGGCGACCGCCAGCATATAGCGAAACAGCCCCTCCTTAACGGCCAGCGCCACCAGCGCCATCCACAGCGCCACGCTGTGCACCGCCGGAATCGTCTGCGGCTGCGCCAGGTGACCTGCCGCGGACCACAGCATGCCGACCCCGACCAGCACCAGGATCGCGCCGAGGATCAGCGAGGCGCCATTCTCGTAGCGCCAGTGTCCATAGTGGTGATCGTGGTCTGAGGGTCGACGGCTCTTTTTATTCGCCACCAGCACCACCCCATCGGCGACCAGATCGGAAAAAGAGTGCATCCCATCAGCAATCAACCCCTGGGAGCCAGAGAATATTCCCACCACAACCTGAAACACGGAAAGGAAAATATTGACCACCACACTAATAAGGGTACTCTTTCGCGCCTGCATCGAACGCTCATGATATTTATTATCATTTTCAAAATTATATTGTGTCATTATTTCTCTCCCTTTGTGAGCGGGAAGAATAAACTGACAAGCTGAGTTTATGCTTAACAATATAAAAGCCATTGCCTTTCCGTTTAACGATATCGGCGCTGTCGATTATTAATATATTCTGAAAGGGTGGCAGGACAGGTACAACCGCGCGCGGATGGGCTATCTTATGACTGGCCCGGCAGGTCGGGCCACTTTCTCTTCACCACCACAGGAGTCAGCGATGTCAGAGAACACCTCATCCCGGCTGCGTTTTGCCATTAACCTGGGCAACGCGGTCCTGGCCCATCTCGGGGAGACGGGGGAGCCCGCAGGTCTCACCGTCGAGCTTAGCCATCGGCTGGCGACGCGCTGGGGCGTCACCGCCGAGTTCGTCCCCTATCCTGCCGCCGGAAAAGTGGTGGCTGACGCCGGCGGTGATCACTGGGACATTGCGTTTCTGGCCATCGACCCGGCCCGGGAAGCGACCCTGCGTTTTACGCCTCCCTACATCACCATCCAGGGGACCGCGCTGGTGAGAGCCGGTTCGCCCTGCCAGAGCGTGGCCGACATGGATCGCCCGGCAACCACTATTAACGTCGGGCAAAACGCCGCTTACGATCTGTGGTTAACCCGTCATCTGCAGCACGCCAGCCTGAATCGCCTTCCCTCCTCGCAGGAGGCCATCGACGCCTTCCTCGCCGGTGAAGGAGATATGGTCGCCGGTATCCGACAGCCGCTGGAGGCGACAGCCCGTCAGCACGCTGGGGTGCGGGTACTGGCGGATAATTTTACTGAGATCCAGCAGGCCATCTGCGTCGCCCGGGCGGATGTCGCTGGCTTCAACGCGGTGAATGACGCGCTCAGCGAGTGGCGGGCGGATGGCAGCCTGGAGGCACTGATTGCCCGACAGCTGGGCAAGGCGAAGTGACCTTCACTCCACTTGCATCCGGCGCATGGCGCAATGCCAGGCGCCGTTGCGTACCGAAGCACGGAGCACGCGGGCCACGCCATGCACCAGCAGGCGCGTCGTGCGCCGCTGCAGCGGCGTGAGCGACAGCCCCAGCATCTCCTGCGCCCATTCCGGCAGCAGATCGATCCCGGCGCGCATCATGACCTGACCCACCGGCTGGCTCAGCCTACCCGGCAGACGAGTAGAGAGCAGCACCTCGGCTACCTCCCGGGTACGTTCGTCACAGCGCAACTGCGGGCGCATCGCCTCGAGATAGTCCGCCACTTCCTGCGGCGTCTGAGGGATGTCCTGGGCCCCCAGCCGACGGGCGATTTCCGCCGACTCGCGGAAATAGTCCTCCTGGCGCTCGGCGCTGACCACCGTCCGCTTGTAGCGCAGGTGGGAGGCCATAAAGCGGCTGCACTCGGCGACGTGCACCCAGGTCAACAGCGCCGGATCGCTGGCCTGATAAGGAGTGCCGTCCTTATCCACCCCGCCGATCCGCTGATGGATCCCCTGCACTTTGGCGATGAGCCGCTCGGCGTCGGGGGTAGTGGCAAAGGTGGTGGCGGAAATAAACTGGCTGGTGCGGCGCAGGCGGCCAAAGATGTCCTCACGGAAACGGGAGTGATCCCAGACGCCGGCCAGCGCCAGGGGATGCAGCATCTGCAGCAGCAGCGCGCTGATGCCGCCGCAGAGCATCGAGGTAAAATCGCCGTGTACCTGCCAGATGGCCGACTGCGGACCAAACAGCCCCGGCTCCCCTTTAGGCTGTTCAAAATCGATCTCTTTTAGCGCCATGCCGGTCAGGCCGAGCACCTGCGCCTCGATCATCCCGCGAATGCCGATCATGATGATGTCCCTTACGTGCAATTAAAGGACAAAAGATACCACTATTGGGCAGCGCAGGGAGAGATATTGGGAAAGGGTGCCCGCTGCGCGCGGGCACGACAGCTTACGGATTCAGCTGGTAGTCGAGAGTGATATTGGCTTTCAGCACCTGCGATACCGGGCAACCGGCCTTCGCTTTCTGAATGATCTCATCGAACGCCGCCGGCGCAACGTCCGGCAGAACAATCTGACTTTGCAGCGCGATGTCGGTTATCGCAAAGCCGCCGTCGGTTTTATTGAGGGTGACCACCGCCGTCGTGTCGATAGACGTTGCGGTATAGCCCTCTTCGCTGAGCATCAGCGACAGGGCCATTGAGAAACAGGCGGCATGCGCGGCGCCAATCAGCTCCTCAGGGTTAGTGCCTTTCACCCCTTCAAAACGGGTGTTAAAGCCGTAGGGCTGCTGGCTCAGCGCCCCGCTCTCTGTCGACACGGTGCCTTTGCCATGTTTCAGATCGCCTTCCCAGTGCGCCAGCCCTTTCTTATGAATCGCCATGTGACTCCTCCTGTGATGATGTCGAACAAAAAGTATAGTGCGTGATGCCGAACCTGCGCCTTTTCTGCGGCCTGGGCATCACTGTGCCCTTAAGGATCTCGTGGTCAGCCTCGCTAACGACCATCGTGTGGCTGATAAGGATCGGTTTTGTCGTCCTTGCTGTCGTCCCGTTTACGCGGCACTTCGCCATGCTCGGCAGGCGCCTCGCGCGCAGGATGTTTTCCGCCCTGCTCACCTTGCGGCTGAGATGTGTTACTCATATCGGCGTTCTCCGATTACTTAGGCGACTGCTTGAGCAGACGATCGACACGCACCACCGGCGGCGTCATTTTGCGATCGAGGCTACCGTTGATGCTGACCAGATCGTCAGGCTCTACGTGCTGTTCGTTAAACGCGGCGGCCGGAATGATGGCGGTGATGGTGCCGCTTTTATCGCGAAACTGATAACGGTCATTGTCCTGGCGGGTGAGCACATTACCGCGCAGTGAAATAGTCGCGCCATCGTGCATGGTTTTCGCCTGCTCAACGGTCATGATCCGGCCATCCTCGACGCCGCGATAGCCGTCATCGAGTTTGTGCGGCGGCGGCGGTGCGGCATCCTGACTAAAACCGCCCTTATCGTCCGCCTGTGCAATACCCACGGCGAGTACACAGGCCATAGCGAGCGCTAATTTTTTCATCATCCCTCCGTCATTTTATAAGTGATTAGAATAAAGCCTGGCTGAGGCTATCCACTTTTACAAAGTCAATTGTTCTGATATCGACTAATATAAGAATGTCCTTATCGTTACGCTGTTGCCGAAACGAAACGCGGGGAAAATAATAATGATTAAGAATCAACAGGATTGTCCCATCGTTGACGAGAATGAACGAGCACTACGCTTCGAATATCGATTCCGGCGCTATGGGATAATTGTTCTGAGTCTCATCATTCTTACCGCACTAAGCGGTCTGTGGTCCTCCGGTTATTTCAGTGAAGCACACCGGGAAAGTGCCGCAGGTGAATTAAGCGTCGATTATCAGCGGTATGCCAGACTGATGAGTGAAACCGAAGTGAATATTCAGATTAAACCCGATGGAGGTAGTGAAAAAATTATCAGCTTCACCGCCCCGTTTTTATCGCGCTACCAGGTCGGTGATATCCGCCCGCAGCCAGATAAAATGTACAGTGCCGAGGGGAAATTATACCTCGTGTATCAGCAAGCGGCCAACCGCTCGCCGATGTCCGTGTGGTTATCCATTACCCCAAAAACAGCCGGCAATATTTCCCTGCAGGCGGCAGTGAACGATCGCGCGCCTGTCACCTGGAACCAGTTTGTCTATCCCTAGGAGTGGCTATGGAAATGGTCCTCAGAGCCGCAGCAATCTATTTTATCCTGTTGATTATTTTTAAGATTGCTGGCAGAAGAACGCTGATGCAGTTAACCAACTTTGATCTAATATTGCTCCTGATAATTAGCGAAGCCACCCAACAGGCGATGCTCAGCACAGACTATTCCGTCACCGGTTCGATGCTCACCATCGTCACTCTGGTGGGTGTTGATATTTTATTCGGCTATATTAAGAAACGCTTCTCGCAGGCGGAAAATTTCATTGATGGCAGCCCGGTTATTGTGGTGGAAAATGGTGCTGTCATCGACGAAAAGATAAAGCTCGTCAATATCTCTGTCGATGATATCCTGCTGGCAGCCAGGCAGCACCATGGGATCTATGAGCTCAAAGCGATCAAATTCGCTATCCTCGAGCGTAACGGCCAGATATCCATTATTCCTGAAAAGGAATAGTCTCAATTTTATTTATCGCGCTCCGGTTGTTTATCACCTGATTCGGGGGCGCGGGTGGCGTCATCCTCTTCTTTTTCAACGCTAAGCATGTTTAATGTCACCATTTTTCCTCCTCGCGGGTTGACAGGGTTCTAACAGATTATAGAACGTCCTCGCCGATGCAGGCACGATCCAGCCAGCATCATCCGGATATGTCGTCTGATTCACACTGCGTATATTCCAGGATATTTCCCACCTCGTCATTGTCATTTGTGAGGAATAATTAACCGATCTGTGCAGTTAATATTGCGCTAGCCAAAAAAATGAGGTCTCTATGTCTGTGATGGTAATTACCGGGGGAACCGCGGGGGCGGGCAAAGCCACCGCGCTGCGTTTCGCTCGCGCAGGATACCACGTGGCGCTGATTGCCCGAGATGAGACGGGTCTGCAGGAAGCCCAGCAGGCCTGCGAACGGTTTGGCATTAAAACGCTGGCCATTAGCGCCGACGTCGCCGATGCCGGGGCGCTGCAGCGCGCCGCCGCCGAGGTGGAAGCCACACTTGGCGCGATAGACGTTTGGATCAACAACGCCATGACCACCGTGCTGGCCCCCTTTCGTCAGATGAGCGAGGAGGAATTTCGCCGGGTGACGGAGGTGACCTATCTCGGCTATGTCAATGGCACCCGCGCGGCGCTGGAGGTGATGGCGCCCCGGGATCGGGGAGTGATTATTCAGGCCGGCTCGGCGCTGGCCTGGCGGTCGATTCCCCTGCAATCGGCCTACTGTGGAGCCAAGGCGGCGATCCGCGGCTTTACCGATGCCGTGCGTACCGAACTGATGCACGAGAAAAGACACATCCAGTTGACCATGGTCCAGCTGCCGGGGATGAACACCGCCCAGTTTGGCTGGGCGCGGAATAAAATGGATCAGGCCATGCAGCCGGTGCCGCCGGTCTATCAGCCGGAAGTGGCCGCCGAAGCTATCTACAGCGTCATCCAGCGTCCGGTCAACGAGCTGTGGGTCGGGAAAAGCACCATCCAGTCGATCCTCGGTCAGGTCTTCTTTCCTCGCCTGCTCGATCGGCTGATGGTGAAAAAGGCGTGGGAGGGACAGTTTACCGGCCAGCCGAAGCCGGCAGAGCATCAGGACGACCTGTTCACGCCGGTACGCGGCAATCACCCCGGACACGGCCCCTTTAACGATGGCGCACGGCGTAAAGCGGTGACCATTAGCGCCGATCTCCCGGGAAAAGTGGCTGCCGGCGTCGGGGTAGCGGTGGCGACGATGGCTCTGCGGGCGTTGTTCCGTCGTTCCGGGAAACGGCGTTAATCCAGGCTCCGGCTGAACCAGCGGTACCCATACCCGGAAAGCGCCAGCCGCGCATCTTTCCCGCCGTGTAGCCCATCCTGATAGAGCTTATCTTCCAGAATTGGGCTCCAGTAGCCCTCGGCCAGCGGCGGGAGCAGGACCTCTACCGCCTGCTGGCTGCAGTTCGCCAGCATCAGCACTTCCCGCGATTCGCTGCGATAGCACAGGCCCAGTACCGCAGCAGGCTTCACCGCGAGGATGGCGAAAGGAATGGAGCCCGGCTCGGTATATTCCGCCCGCGCCAGCACCATATTGCGCACCCGGTTCAGCAGCGATCGGGGGTGGCGCAGCGCTGCTTCGACATTGATCCGCTGGTAACGCCACCGCCCGCTGGCTATCGGTTTTACCGGCAGATCGTCCCGCGCCGCCCGGGAAAAGCCGCCGTTGGGCGCCGCCGACCACTGCATCGGCGTTCTGACCGCGTAGCGCTCCGGTAAGCTCAGATCGTCTCCCATGCCAATCTCGTCGCCATAGCGCATCACCGGCACGCCGGGCAGCGCCAGCAGGATCGCATGGGCCAGCGCCATGCGCCGGGTATCGCCATCCAGCATCGGCGCCAGTCGCCGGCGTACGCCACGCTGGTAAACGGACATGGATTTATCAGGGGCAAAGGTGCGGATAACCTGGCGTTTATTGCGTTCGCCGATCCCCTCGAGATCCAGTTCATCATGGTTACGCAGCCAGTTGACGAAGCAGCACCCGTCCGGCGGGGTCACCATCGCCTGCAGGGCTTTTACCACCGGGGCGGCGCGCTGCTGCGCCAGACTGAGGTAGAGATATTTGTTAAGCCAGAAATTGAGCACCATCTGCAGCCGATCGCTGTGACCGAAGTAATGGCGGTAATCTTCTACCGCAACGTCCACTTCACCCAGCAGTATCGCCTCGGGATTGAGGCGCTGAACGACCTGCCGGAGATGGTTCAGCAGCGGGTAGCCGCGCGCCTCGTCGCCCTTCCCGGCCTGTTTCACCAGATGTGACGCGGCATCGAGGCGAAAACCTGACACGCCCGCCTGCAGCCAGAAGGTGATGATGTTTTCGATTTCAGCGATCACCGGCGGATGAGCAAGATTCAGATCCGGCTCATGACGATAAAACATGTGGCGATAGTATTGCCCGGCCTGTTCGTCCCAGCGCCAGACGCTCTCCTCGACGCCGGGAAACATGGGGGGATCGTCCTTCTCCGGCGGCCTGTCGGCCCAAAGATAGTATGGCCGCCACGGCGATCGGGGATCGCGTCGCGCCGCCTGAAACCACGGGTGCTGGGCGGAAGTGTGCTGGATCACCAGCTCAACAATCACCCGCAGCCCCAGCTCCCGGGCGCGGGCAATCAGCTCAATCACGTCGGCGATGGTGCCAAAGCGCGGATCGGGCTGCAGATGGTCGCTGATATCATAGCCATCATCCTGCAGAGGGGTGAGATAGAAAGGCGTCAGCCAGAGCACCGTCGCCGCGAGGCTGCGAATGTAATGTAGCTTTTGGCGAATACCGGCGAGATCGCCGTAGCCGTCACCGTTAGCGTCATAAAACAGTGAACTATCAACCTGATAAATGACCGCTCTGTGAAACCACTGTTCCCGTTGCATCACTATCACCTTGCTTATTCACCCTGACGGGTGGCCCGTCACTCGCCAGCAGATTCAGCGCGGTTTACGTCCGCCCCTCGCCGTCGGCCGGGGTTTAGCGACAGGCGATACGGTAGCGTGTTCCGCTGAAGGCGCCCGATTCGCCACCGCGTCCACCAGAGCCTGCTGTCTGGCGGTTAATTTCAGAGGAACCTGTTCCTCGACAGCATGGAGCGCGATCGTGTGGCGTTTAACCATAGTTTTTCTCCGGCGGCTTATTTTCCGGCCTCAACGCCAGGCAGATCGGCACGATGCAGAAATTGCCCGACGATCGTCGGCTGATGATGAAGCAGCCAGTCAGCCATGCCTCGCTCCTCCGCCAGCATCGCCTCCAGGGCGTGGATGGCATGGTGGTCGCCCACCCGTTTCGCCGCCGTCAATAAGGCGGTATAGCAGGCGACCTCGAATTGCGCAAAAACATAGGCCGTGATAATGACTTTAATGACCTCATCGCCGGGCAGCATCATCCCAATGGACTGGCCCAATGCGGCGACCCGGCTCATCGCATCCTGCAGCGCGGAGCGGGAAATATGATTACGGGCAATGATATCCTGCAGAGACGATAATTGCCGGCGGGTTTCATAGAGATGTTGTTCAAGACGCGTGCGCAGTGGCGGATAGTTCTCACTCCTTCTGATTGCGGCGATTAATATCACTTCGGCCTGTTTTTCCATCGCATGTGCATCGCGCAGCCAGTTATGGTAATTTTCAATATCCGTCATAAATACCTCTGATAACCAATCCTTTATTTGGATGTGGGATCTTCATTCTCTTCCGCCGCCTGATCCGCTCGCGCTGCGCTATATCCGGATAAATGCCCAACGATATTCGCATAGATGCTAATGAGAATGACCCACAGGACGCTGTTTTTCCACCAGATTAACGAGGGTATTGCCAGAATGACCCACATCACGGCGGCCACAAGATGGCAACGTTTAATCAATGCCGGTGTCAGTTTCATTTTTATTACCTGCTATGTTATAAATACTTAACCGTTAACCAGCATGTTGCCGATTCATTTACTCTTCGCGTATTGCCGATAAATAAATATGAGTAACCGACCAGATTTATTATTACCAGCCCATATAAACAGAAACCTGCGGACCGGCAGGCCCACAGGTTTTTGTTCCGGCGCCCTTTTTAAAGCGCCTCAGGCTTCAGTCATTAACTGTCACCGGCTTTACGACCACCGCCATGACTGTTCTTACCACCCTTTTTACCGGCTTCGGATGCACGTTCAGGATCATTTTTAAAGTTCCCGCCGCTGTGCTGTCCGCCTTTACGCCCGGCTTCGGATGCTTTTTCACGATCTTCTGCAAAGTTACCTGAACCGCCTCTATGCTCTGCCATAATTTCACCTTTTAGGTTTACTCGATCTCGGTTGGTAAATGGAAAATGACCCTGTTACAAATCATCGCCCTCGATATCTAACACTAGAGGAATGCTCGCAGGAGTCAAATTAACGCCAGGTGTTTATCCATATCAAATAGAAAATAAAAAGAAAATAACGAAGCGGTAATAATAATAAATACTGCGTAACTCACTTATTCGCCTTAGGTTATCACCATTTTCTATCGTGAAACTTTTCCCCTCGACGCTTTTGTAAAAAAATGAAAATGATAGATGTTATTTATTTTTTTCTTCAGCCAGACATCACCGTCATAAAAATACTCACAATGAAGTAGTTCATCAACCATCCATAGGTGCAAAAAACTATTTTTTTCACAATGCACCCCCCTTCGCCTTTAAAAAAGCATACCGTCATTCAGCCCGCCCGGTAAAATAGCCCCGCACCGCAAATTAAGGATGGAATAATCCTAATTTAACACCACCAATAATAACGCAGCGACATACAACGAAATTCGCCAAGGATCAGCCGGTTAAAGTCAAATAAAGCCCCTATTTTGCCTGTTAAACAAGGGAGATGATCCTCTCGCGCTGCCTGGCCTGGGGTGAAGCTGACCTATCCTTAGGTCTGGCCCGTTCTGTCTGAAGGAGATGACTATGCAAGATGAAAAACCGCCAATGAAAAAATTACCCACCTCCATGTTGCCAGAAGAGACGGCTCCCCGTCCGGAGTTCCCGGAGCAAGAACAAACCCCGCCGGGTCTGGATGCGGAGATGGAGCCGTCACCGGACCACGGAGAAACCAGCTACACCGGCACCGGGCGGCTGGCGGGTAAGAAAGCGTTAATTACCGGCGGCGACTCCGGCATTGGCCGCGCGGTGGCGATCGCCTTTGCCCGCGAAGGGGCTGATGTCGCCATAAGCTATCTGCCGGAGGAGCAAGAGGATGCCGATGAAGTCATCGCGCTGATCAAAGCCGAAGGTCGCACGGCAGTGGCCCTGCCGGGGGATATTCGCTCCGAGTCCTTCTGTCAGTCGCTGGTGGCCGACGCGGTGGAACAACTGGGAGGCCTGAGCATCCTGGTCAATAACGCCGGACGTCAGCAATACTGCGAGACGCTCGAGGAGCTCACCACCGAAGACTTTGACGCCACCTTTAAAACCAATGTCTACGCGCCGTTCTGGATCACTCGCGCGGCGCTGCCCCATCTCCAGGCCGGGAGCGCAATCATCAATACCACCTCGGTGCAGGCCTATAAACCCAGCCCAATCCTGCTCGATTATGCCCAGACCAAAGCCTGTCTGGCGATCTTTACCAAATCGCTGGCCAAGCAGGTGGCGAAACGAGGCATTCGCGTCAACGCCGTGGCACCAGGCCCATACTGGACGGTGCTGCAATCCAGCGGCGGCCAGCCGGACGAGAAAGTGAAACAGTTCGGGAAAGACACACCGATGGGCCGCCCGGGGCAGCCGGTCGAGATCGCCCCGCTGTACGTCACCCTGGCATCAGACGCCTGCTCCTATACCTCCGGTCAGGTGTGGTGTTCTGACGGCGGGGACGGCGTGGTCTAAATCCGTAGCCTCCGGACCGATACACGGGCCGGCGTTATGCCGGTCCCTCCCCAACACGATCGCCGCGCAGCCCCTGTGTGGCGATTTTTCCTCTCCCGCAGCGTGTTTAGCCGGCTGCATGCTATGATATCCGCCCGCCGCTGTGCGCTGACCCTGAGGACAACTGATGAGTAATGAGATCCCCCTGAAATTTTATGACATCGTGGACGAGTACGAGACCGAAGCGGCCTCCCCGGTTAAAGAGACGGAACGCGATGCGCTGGCGCGCTATTTTCAACTGCTGATTGAGCGGCTGATGAATAACGAAGAGATCGATGAAGAGGCGCAGCAGGAGATGGCCCGCGAAGCGGCCATTGATGAACGCCGAATTGACGATATCGCCAACTTCCTTAATCAATGGGGCAACGAGTAAGTCTCATCGTCAGCTCACCGGCAGGGCCACCGCCCGCCGGTGTTGCCGCTGAACGCAACGCCATGTTCATGCCCCGGCGGCAATCTCCCCCAGACGTCGCTGCAGCGCATCCAGAAACAGCGGTAGCCCATCGGGCTGATAGTCGCGGGAAAGATAGATGCCATAGACGCTCAGCGCCTTCGGCGTCCAGTCAGGGAGCACCACCTCCAGCGCCCCGCTGGCCAACGCGCTCCGCGCCTCCAGTTCGGGGAGCATCGCAATGCCGCACCCGGCGACCGCCGCCTCCAGCAGCAGAGAAGAGATCCCCGCGCTCAGATTGCCGCTCACCGCCACCGACGCCTCCTGCCCCTGCGCATCGCTGAACTGCCAGCGCTGGCCGGCAAAGTGGCTGTATAACAGACAGTTATGCTGTTGCAGATCGTCAAGCGTCGCCAGCGGGCCATGCTGCTGGAGCCAGCGCGGTGCGGCACAGAGGAGCGAACGACACAGCCCGAGGCGGCGAGCGATCGCCCCGGGCTCGGGGTTGTCGGTAATGCGAATGGCCACGTCGATGCGCTCGCCGATCAGGCTGACCGGATGGTTATTGATATCCAGCTCCAGGCGCAACTGCGGATAGCGAGCGAGGAAGTCCGGCAGCAGCGGAGAGATCAGCTGCATTGCCGTGAAGTGCGCGCAGGCGACGCGCAGCGTGCCGCTGGGGTCGGCCCGCTGGCGCTCGCCGGCGATTTCATCGGCGATCCGCGTCAACCCGCGGGTCTTAAGCAACACTTTTTCCCCCGCCGGCGTCAGGGTCAGCCGGCGGGTGGAACGATGGATCAGCCGGGCGCCAGCCCAGTTCTCCATCTGCTCCAGATAGCGACTGACCATCGGACGCGACATCCCCAGCGCCCGCGCCGCGGCGCTGAGACTTCCCAGCTCGCAGATGCGCAGGTATACCTGAGCAGCAATCACCCTGTCCATCATGCCCCCTTCATCTGCACGATTTATGAAACTCAGCATCTCTTATTTCAGGAATTCTATCAAATAGCGAAATCCGTACAATGGAACGCATTCACCTGTTACTGAGAACACATCATGAAATTATCTGCTCTTGCTGTTGCCACCGCCCTGTTCAGCGGTTCGATCTTCGCGGCGCCTCTGACGCTGCAAACCTACAATCCGCAGGAAAAGGGCATCTTTGCCGTTAACTCCACTCTTGTTTCCGGCCCGCACGAAGCAGTGCTGTTTGACGCGCAGTTCAGCGTCAAAGACGGCGAAAAGCTGGTAGACATGATCAAGAAAAACGGCAAGCCGCTCACGCGGATTGTGATCACCTCTGGCGATCCGGATTTCTATTTTGGTCTTGAACCGCTGATGAAAGCCTTCCCGCAGGCGGAAGTGGTCGCCACGCCGGAGGTCGTCAAACATATTGAAGCCACCAAAGCGGCCAAACTGGCGTACTGGGGCCCGCAAATGAAAGATGGCGCGCCGACACAGGTGTACGTTCCGCAGGCGCTGAAGGCCAACAGCTTTACCATCGACGGTGAGAAAGTAACGATCATGCAGCCGCATGACTACGCGGCGTTCGTCTGGATCCGGGCGAACAAAACGATCCTCGGCGGCACAGGCGTGGCGTGGGGCATGCATCTCTGGACCGCCGACACCCAGACATCGGCCAGTCGCCAGCAATGGCGCCACACGCTGGACCAGATGATCGCCCTGCACCCGCAGCGGGTGATCCCTGGTCATTACCTCGGCACCCCGCCGGAGGGAGACAGCGCGGTGCGCTTCACAAAAACGTATCTCCAGCAGTTTGAGCAGGCGCTGAAGACGCATCAGGATTCGGCCGGGGTGATCAAGGCCATGGAGACGCAGTGGCCGGGCCTGGCGGAGACCAGCTCGCTGGAGTTAAGCGCCAAAGTTAATACCGGCGAGATGAAGTGGTGATCCCGGCTGTGCGTGAGGGAGACTGTTCTTAATCTGGCGCGCGAAGGTTGCTATTGCCCTGAAAATGGACCACCCTAGCTGAGGTCGCACAAAAAACGTGCGGCCGACTTTGGGTTACATTTCATCCGGTCACCACCGGGTTTGCCCTTGAAACCAGAACAGGATAAAGGAGTCAGAATGAAATCGAACCATCAGGCACGTCATCTTCTCGGTCTGAACTATAAGCTTTCCCAGCAGAAAAAAGTGGTGCTGGAAGGCGATGAAGAAACCACCCTCAACCACATCCATGCTACCGGCCGCAAACGCCGCGGTGGTTAATTTTCAGTCTGAGTGATGATAAACAACACCGTCCTGTTGCCAGGATGGTGTTTTTTTATGGCAATTGATTGCTTGTTTACCCGCTTGACGACCATCTGCTCTATACTCTGCCCGCTGCTTTCCACCCGCCCTCGCTTATCGCCGCGCCGGGACTGTGGTCATGATCAAGGAGTTAGTGCGATGCAATTTACTCATAAGAAAAACCGTTCCCTGTACATCCCTTACGCGGGTCCCGTTCTGCTTGAATTCCCCCTCCTCAACAAGGGCAGCGCCTTCAGTCTGGAAGAGCGCAGCAATTTCAACCTTCTTGGCCTGCTGCCGGAAGTGGTTGAAACCATCGAAGAGCAAGCGGAACGCGCCTGGATCCAGTATCAGGGATTCAAAACTGAAATCGACAAACACATCTACCTGCGTAACATCCAGGACACCAACGAAACCCTGTTTTATCGCCTGATCGGCAACCATCTCGAAGAGATGATGCCGGTTATCTATACCCCGACGGTGGGCGCCGCCTGCGAACGTTTCTCCGAGATTTACCGTCGCGCCCGCGGCGTCTTCATCTCTTACCAGAATCGCCATAACCTTGACGACATCCTGCAGAACGTCCCGAACCATAACGTGAAAGTGATTGTGGTCACCGATGGCGAGCGTATTCTCGGCCTCGGCGACCAGGGGATCGGCGGGATGGGGATCCCGATCGGCAAGCTGTCGCTGTACACCACCTGCGGCGGCATCAGCCCGGCTTATACCCTGCCCATCGTGCTGGACGTCGGAACAAACAACCAGCAGCTGCTGGACGATCCGCTGTATATGGGCTGGCGCCATCCGCGCATTACCGACGACGAGTATTATCAGTTCGTTGACGACGTGATCCAGGCGATTAAGGCCCGCTGGCCGGACGTCCTGCTGCAGTTTGAAGACTTTGCGCAGAAGAACGCCATGCCGCTGCTCAACCGCTATCGCAATGAAATCTGTTCATTTAATGACGATATTCAGGGCACCGCGGCGGTCACCGTCGGGACGCTGATCGCCGCCAGCCGCGGCGCCGGTAGCCAGCTCAGCGAGCAGAAAATCGTCTTCCTCGGCGCGGGTTCCGCCGGCTGCGGCATCGCCGAGCAGATTATCGCCCAGATCGTCCGCGAAGGCGTTAGCGAAGAAGAGGCCCGCCAGCGCGTGTTCATGGTTGACCGCTTCGGCCTGTTAACCGACGGCATGCCTAATCTGCTGCCGTTCCAGAACAAGCTGGTGCAGAAGCGTGAGCATCTGCAGGGCTGGGATACCACTAACGATGTGCTGTCCCTGCTGGACGTAGTGCGTAACGTGAAGCCGAACATTCTGATTGGCGTCTCGGGTCAGCCGGGGCTGTTCACGGAAGAGATTATCCGCGAGATGCACAAGCACTGCCCGCGGCCAATCGTGATGCCGCTCTCTAACCCGACCTCACGGGTGGAAGCGACGCCGCAGAATATCCTGAGCTGGACCGACGGCGAGGCGCTGGTCGCTACCGGCAGCCCGTTTGCCCCGGTCACCCTGAAAGGCAAGCAGTACGCTATCGCGCAATGCAATAACTCCTATATCTTCCCGGGGATTGGTCTGGGGGTGATTGCTTCCGGCGCGTCGCGGGTCACCGACGAGATGCTGATGGCCGCCAGTGAAACCCTGGCGAAACACTCGCCGCTGGTGAACAACGGCGAAGGTCCGGTGCTGCCGGAGCTGAAGGATATCCAGACCGTCTCACGGGCAATTGCCTTCGCGGTCGGCAAGGTGGCGCAGGAGCAAGGCGTGGCGGTGAAAACCTCCGCTGAAGCGCTGCTGCAGGCCATTAGCGATAATTTCTGGCTGCCGGAATATCGCAATTATCGCCGCACCTCGATTTAATCACGCTCACCGGGCCGATATATCGGCCCGGTTTTTAATAACGCCAGAATAATATCTCCCACCACAGAAACGCCTTTTTCGCCCATATTCATTCATCGTAAAAATATAAAACGGATAGCATTTGCCGTATGTCCTCTACTGTGCAAAATAGTCTCCTCTCAACTCTTCACAACGGAATGTGAAATGCAAAAATTAACCCCTGGCGCTAATAAAGCGAATGCGATTCTGATCCGTATTGTCTTGTTTCTTATCGGCGGTATCGCCATCATCACCGGAATGTGCCTCTTCAGCGGTGATATGTGGATGCTCACCCCGCGGGCTGAACAGTATCAGCCCGCCACCGGCGATCTGGTGGATGTCGTCATCTATGAACCGAGTAAATTTTTCTTCGCCCTGCTCTACGTGTTTATTATTACCCTGGTCTGGCTGCTGGCGGTACGTAAAATCCCCTGGCGGCCGATACAGCATCCTATATTACCGCTGATGGTACTGATTGCCGCCGGGATATTTATTTTCCTCCATCCGGAGGTTACCCCCGGACGAGATGCCAGTATTCAGTACGGTAAACACAATACCTATTATGCGTCCATATTCTGGATGAAAACCCGGTCAGGTAGTCATTCCGCTAAGCAATCAAAATATGAAACCTTTGTTGAAGCAAAAGATCCCCGCTGGCTTATCGACAGAAACAATCTTGGCCGAGCCTGGCGCTGTGAAGTGGAGCGGCATAGCCAGTTTTACACCCTGTCATTCAATGAAGGCTGGTTTCCGAACATCAATCCGCAGGTCCTTGCCAACCAGTGTAGCCAGATTGCCGATCTGGATACGGTCTCTGAAGACGAGCTGCTGGTCACTAAAACCATCAGGAGCCGAAAATGAGCCAGCAAAAAATGGTTCTGCAACCGATATTACGCCTCTGGCTGGGGCTGTTTAGCGGACTGTTGTTGGTGAGCGCCATCAGCGCCTTTCACGGTGAGTACTGGTATTTCGGCGATAAGCAGGCGTTTTACGCGGCGAAAGCCGGCGAGGTTTCGGTGCATGAACTCTATACGCCGGCAAAAATCCTCTTTGCTTTTATCGTCAGCACGATCCCGCCGCTGCTGTGGCTGCTGCTGGTTAACCGTCGGGCGCCGCGGCTGCTGACCCACATTCTCCCACCGGTGTTACTCCTGCTGGCAGGACTGGTGTTTTTCTTCCTGAGACCCGACGTGATTCCCGGCGGGGAGACCCCTGTCTATCGCTACGGCGAGCGGGAGCGCTACTACCAGACGGTACGCTGGCAGAAACCGGAGCCGGGCGCGTGGCGGGGTACCCGCTCTGAGTACAAAGTGTATATCGAATATCGCGATCCCAAGGGACATCGCGAAGCCGACAATATTAAAAACGCCTATACCTGTGAAACCCACCGTGAGTCTCGCTTTTTTACCTTAACAACCGAAGAGGATTGGTATCCGGATGCGTATCCGAATATTCTTGAGGCTCCCTGCCAGGCGATAAAGGATCCCCAGGCGATGACGGAATATACCCGCGACCACGCCCGCTGGTTTCCCATCATGTTCTAGCAAACACATAAGCCCTCTGCGCCAACCCGGCATCGTAGACAAAGACGGCGCAGGTGAAAGCTGGCGGGGCCCCCTGCCAGTTTTGTCACTGGCGTCGCTAGCCTTTCCCCACTACACTGCCAGCACCCACCCACTGACTGAATAAAAAAGGAGGCCCCCCATGCTGTATTGTGAAATGTTTATTGTTTCACATGCATTAGGCAATTGCGCCAGCTCAAGCGTTATCGGTATCGTGCTGCGATAACTATGGCTTGAGCGAAGACACTTCACGCAATCCCTTCTCTCCGGCTTACCGGGTTATCGTCAGCGAGTTTTGACGAGGCATTTGTATGCCTGTAACTCTCGAGTAAGTTGACTATGAGTACATTACTAACTGCCCATGCGCTCCACGTGGAGACTGCCTTTGGGCCGCTGTTTAACACCCTCTCCTTCACCCTGAAGAAAGGCGACCGTATCGGTCTCATCGGCCATAACGGTTGCGGCAAAAGCACCCTGTTGCAGGTGCTGGACGGCACCCTCGCGCCCACCTCGGGCAGCGTCTCACTCGCCGGTCAGTGTCTGATGGCCCGCGTTGAACAGCATCTGCCGGAGGCGCTGCGTTCGCAGTCGCTGTTGCAGGCAGTACTGGCCCCGTTACCCGCTGATGTACGGGAAGCGCAGCGCTGGCTGGCCGAACGTCTGCTGGCGCAGATGGGCTTTACCCCGGCGGTGATGGAGCAGCAAACCACTACCCTGAGCGGCGGCCAGCACACGCGCCTGCTGCTGGCCCGGGCGCTGATCCGCCAGCCTGACCTGCTGCTGTTGGATGAGCCTGGCAACCACCTCGATCTGCCGACCCTGCTGTGGCTGGAAAGCTTCCTGCAAACCTGGCAGGGGAGCTTCGTACTGGTGTCACACGACAACACCTTACTGGATGCTGTAACTAATGCGAGTTGGATCCTCCGCGACCAGACGCTGCACAGCTTCGCCTTGCCCTGCAGCGCTGCCCGTCAGGCACTGCAGGAGCAGGATGAAAGCGCCGCGCTGCGCCATAAGGCCGAGCAAAAGGAGATCGACCGGGTCAGCGCCAGCGCCCGGCGGTTGGCCACCTGGGGTCGCGTCTATGACAACGAAGACCTCGCCCGCAAAGCCAAACAGATGGAGAAGCAGGTCGCCCGCCTGAAAGACGAGCAAACCGAGCTCAGCGTCGGCCCGCCGTGGCGTCTGTCATTGCAGGGGGACGCCCTGCCGGCCGACCGCCTGCTGGAGATGGACACCCTGCCCGTCGCGCCCGCTTCGGGCCTGCCATCCCTCTTCACCACCGGCGTGGCGCGCCTGCGCAGTGGCGATCGCGTGGCCATCATGGGGCGCAACGGCGGCGGTAAATCGTCCCTGCTGCGCCTGCTGTGGCAGCAGATGAACGACGCATCGCCACTCCCGGGGCTGCGCCTGCATCCCCGGCTGCACTCCGGCTACTATGACCAGACGCTGGAGCAGTTACCGGACGATGCCAGCCTGCTCGACGCGCTGACGCCGTTCGCCCCGTCGGCCGACACACGTAAACGGGCGCTGATCGCCGCCGGGTTTGGCTGGACGAGACATAGCCAGAAGGTCAGCACCCTCAGCGGCGGCGAGCGGTCGCGGCTACTGTTCGTTGGCCTCTCGCTGGCGCGCTACAGTCTGCTGCTGCTGGATGAACCCACCAACCATCTTGATATGGAGGGTAAAGCGGCGCTGGCGCAGACGCTGCGCGATTACCCCGGCGGCGTGCTGCTGGTCAGTCATGACCGCCAGCTGATTAGCGAAAGCTGTAACCGCTTCTGGCTGATCGACAACGCCGGGTTAACGGAATGGCACAGCCTGGAGGAGGTCTATGCCCGTCTGCAGGCCGTGGCGCCCGCCCCGGACAGTCGACTCGCTTTGCAAAGTACGCCCGCCGGGGCTGACGATGATGAGGAGGCGCTGCTGGCGCGGCTGATTGACCTGGAGCAATGGCTGGCTGACGATATGGCCCGCAAGCCAAAACATCAAAAGCCGTCACTTCAGGCGCAGTGGCGAGAGGAGATTAACCGCCTGCTTAACCAGCTGGCGTAATCTCCATGTCCCCCCACCGGCTAAGGCGCAACACCCTTAGCCGGTGTTTCCGGACCGGGTAAATTGCTGCTCGGTCATTACCTTTCCCCACTGTTCCCCCTGCCATTCGCGGGTTAACGTGAAGCCAAAGGATTCATACAGTTTGCGGGCCGCGTCCAGCCCTTTAAAGGTCCACAGCTGCACCGCGCTAAACTGGCGACTATCGCAGAAAGTCATCGCCTCGCTGAGCAGCCGCCTGCCGATGCCGCTTCCCCGGCAGCTGTCGTCGAGAATAAACCAGCGCAAATGCGCCTCCTGCTGGCCGAGGTCCTCGCCATCGATAGCCAGCGAACCGACGATTTTCCCTTCGCGGATCGCCAGCCAGATCTGGTTGGCCGGGGAGGAAAGCCGGGTGGCAAATTCCGCTACGCCGCTGGCGACCTTGCCTTCAAAAAAAGCGCCAAAGTCATGATGACGGGCGTAATACTCCCCGTGCATCTGGGCAATCCGGCCGATCATCCCCGGCTGATAGCCGGTCATCAGCGAAATTTGCGGAGCCGTATCCGCGAGCGCGCTATCCCGACACTGCGCCAGCGCCCGGGCATAGGCCGCCAGTCCAGTGGCGACAGTGTGCTGCTGCGTCTCATCCAGATGGTCTAACGCCTCCACCACCTGGCGGGTACCCCAGGCGTTAATTTTCGCCACCGTATCGTGCCCCTTTGCCGTCAGGGCGAGTGATTTCGCGCGCGCATCCTCCGCGCAAGGACGCTCCTCCAGCTCACCGGCCGCCAGCAGACGAGAGACCATCCGGCTGACGCTTGATTTTTCCAGTCCCAGCAACGTGACCAGCTGCGCGGCCGTCATCTCCCCCCTCATCGATACCTCAAGCAGGGTGTGCACCGCCGAAGGTGAATAATGGGTGGCGGCCAGCGTGGTGCTCATAAAGCCCAGCTCGCGTACCATTAACCGCGAGGCGGTACGAATCTGTTGGATTAAGGGGGTGTCAGGCATGGCAGCGGGTCCGAAACATGAAATGGTTGTACAATACAACCATCATCTTCATCCTGCGTCAAGATGCAATATGGTGAGATAAGCGTTGCCGTGTGACCTGTGATTTCGCCGCCACAGGGGGCGTGAGAGCGAATACCGCGGGCGCCGGACAGCGCCCGCGATGAATATTATTGCGGGTTCTGCGCTTTCCAGGCCTCCCAGGCCGATTTGATCTCCTGCTTCGCAGCGGCGGCATCGTTAAAACCGGCCAGCTCAACCTTTTTACGCCCCTCCGGCAGTTCTTTATAGACCCGGAAGAAGGCCTCCAGCCGCTGCTGCTCGATTTTCGGCAGATCGGTGATGGTCTTGATGTCGTCATAGGTTGGGTCAATTTTACTGGCCGGCACGGCGATGATTTTGTCGTCTTTCTCACCGCCGTCTATCATCTTAAGGACACCGATCGGCCGCAGCTTAATCAGTGTACCCGGCGTCATCGGCGCGCGAGTGTAAAACACCACGTCCAGCGGGTCCCCATCTCCGGCCAGCGACTGGGTCAGCGAGCCGTAGTTCGCCGGGTAAGCCACCGGCATCGACTGAAAGCGGTCGGCGATGATAAACCCCGTTTTGGCGTCGGTTTCATACTTAATGATGCCCCCTGCCGGGATCTCGGTGACGGCGTAAAATTCTTCCGGGTTGTTTTCCGGCTGGGGGAATTCCAGTACGTTCTGCGCCTGCGCGGCGGCGGACAGAAACAGACCGGCAGTGAGGATGGTTTTTACCAGATGCATTGTTGTATCACTCTGTTGTTATAAGAAATTGATGCGCAAAACGATAGAGTTGGGTGATGAAGAAAACATGACCATTCAGTGATGCTATTATTACCTACCAAAATTAGAGGTATTGCCTGAATTTTGTGCTACCGCTGTAGCAAAAAACCACATCCTGTACTAAAGCGCCTTGTATTTTTCTCCATCGCGTCTAATCCTTATTGGGTACTATTGCATTAATAAAATTAAACAATCCCCTCACAAGGAGACAGGCATGAAGGCTGCTGTTGTTACCCACGACCATCAGGTTAACGTCACGGAAAAAACGCTGCGCCCGCTGGAATACGGTGAAGCGTTGTTGAAAATGGAATGCTGCGGCGTGTGTCATACGGACCTGCACGTGAAAAACGGCGATTTTGGCGATAAAACCGGCGTCATTCTCGGCCATGAAGGGATCGGGGTGGTGCAAAAAGTCGGACCGGGCGTCACCTCCCTGAAGCCAGGCGATCGCGCCAGCGTAGCGTGGTTCTTCGAAGGCTGCGGCCACTGCGATTACTGTAACAGCGGCAATGAGACGCTGTGCCGCTCGGTGAAAAACGCCGGCTATACCGTCGACGGCGGCATGGCGGAAGAGTGCATCGTCACCGCCAACTACGCGGTAAAAGTCCCGGACGGCCTCGACTCCGCCGCCGCCAGCAGTATCACCTGCGCGGGCGTCACTACCTACAAAGCGGTCAAGGTCTCTCACATCAAACCGGGTCAGTGGATCGCTATCTACGGTCTCGGCGGGCTGGGCAACCTGGCGCTGCAGTATGCGAAAAATGTCTTTAACGCCAAAGTGATCGCTATCGACGTCAACGACGGGCAGCTGGAGCTGGCGGCCTCGATGGGCGCCGATCTGACCATCAACTCCCGTAATGAAGATGCGGCGAAAGTGATTCAGGAAAAAACCGGCGGCGCGCATGCTGCCGTGGTGACCGCGGTAGCTAAAGCGGCCTTTAACTCGGCGGTGGATGCCGTTCGTGCCGGTGGCCGCGTGGTCGCGGTGGGCCTGCCGCCGGAGGCGATGAGCCTCGATATTCCACGTCTGGTGCTCGACGGCATCGAGGTGGTCGGTTCGCTGGTCGGTACTCGTCAGGATCTGGTGGAAGCCTTCCAGTTTGCCGCCGAAGGCAAAGTGGTGCCAAAAGTCACCCTGCGCCCGCTGGAAGATATCAACGCCATCTTTAAAGAGATGGAGCAGGGTCAGATCCGCGGCCGTATGGTTATCGATCTGCGCAGCTAATCACCAACGCCTCTCCCGCCCGGGAGAGGCGCTTGCCCCACGCTTCCCACTCGCGAAGTAAATCCAATTTCCGCAAATGCTTAGCGCAATTCCTTGGTTCCTTTGTTTTTAGCCGCGCCCGATGATGGCAACACAATAGATAACAAAGGAATTCACCATGCATCGTCATTTTCGCCTGCCCGCGCTGGCCGCCCTGTTTCTCTCCGGCGCCTTTTCCGTCTGGGCCGCCGACACGCCGGTTAAAGGCGGCACCTTAATTTATCTGGAGCAGCAACCGCACACCAATCTCTATCCGCCCGCCGGCGGCTTTTATCCGAATGGCGGTATTCTCAATCAGATAACCGACAAGCTCACCTGGCAGAACCCGAAAACGCTGGAGATTGAGCCGTGGATTGCCGAGAGCTGGACCAGCAATGCCGATAAAACCGAGTACACTTTCCACCTGCGCAAAGGGGTCACCTTCTCGGACGGCACGCCGCTTGACGCCGCCGCCGTGGCTAAAAACTTCGACACCTATGGTCTGGGAGATAAAGCCCATCGCCTGCCCGTCTCAGAGGTCATCAATAACTACCAGCGCAGCGAAGTGATCGACCCGCTGACGGTGAAATTTTACTTTAGCAAACCGTCGCCGGGCTTCCTGCAGGGAACCGCCACCATCGGCTCCGGTCTGGTATCACTCAGCACCCTGCAGCGCAATTTTGAAGAGCTGGGCGATGCCCGGCATATTATCGGCTCCGGGCCCTTTGTGGTGCAGGATGAAAAGCCAGGCCGCGAGCTGACGCTGGTGGCGCGCAAGGATTATCAGTGGGGGCCGAAAAACAGTGCCCAGCAGGGGCCCGCTAACCTCGATGGCATCACCTATATTGTGACCCCGGAAGACAGTGTGCGCATCGGCGCGCTGCTGGCGGGTCAGGCGGGCTTTATTCGCCAGGTGCAGGCCTACGATGAAAAGCAGGCGACCGATCAGGGATTTAAGGTCTACGCCGCCCCTACCCGCGGGGTCAACGACAGCCTGAGCTTCCGCCCGGATAACCCACTGGTCGCCGACCTGCGGGTGCGCCAGGCCCTGCTCCATGCCACCAACGCCAAACAGGTGGTGGAGACGCTATTCTCCGCTAACTACCCGCAAGCGACCTCCGTACTGGCCAGCTCCGCCGCCGGCTATGTCAATCTGAGCGATAAACTGACTTTCGACCAGGCCAAAGCCCGACAGTTGCTGGACGACGCCGGCTGGAAGCCCGACGCCGACGGTATTCGCAGTAAAGACGGCCAGCGGCTGGCGCTGGCGGTCTATGAGTCGCTCCCGCAGCCGCAGAATAAGGAAGTGCTGCAGCTGATCGCCCAGCAGTGGCGCCAGGTAGGTGTGGCGTTGACCGTCAAAGCCGGGGATGCCGGTAGCCGTACGCTGGACAATCTTGACCCGCAGAAAACCCCGCTCACCATCTCAGAAGTGGGCCGCGCCGACCCGGATGTGGTGAAAAGTATGTTCTTCCCCAACAACCGCGATGCGCTGCTGCAGAAAGGCGGCTCCAGCGATAAAGTGCAGCATTTCCGCGATGATAAGCTGAATGACCTGCTGACCGGCATCTCCGCGGCGGTAGAGCCGCAGCAGCGCTTGCAGTTAACCGGTGACGCCCAGCGCTATCTGATCGATAACGCCTATGTGATCCCCATTTTCGAAGAGCCGCAGGTGTTCGCCGGCGCGCCGTGGGTCAAAGGCGTCAGCTTCGAGGCCGTCGGTCGTCCGTCGTTCTACGGCGCGTGGCTGGACAAGCACTAAGAGGCCGGATATGAGCGCTTATCTTCTGCGACGGTTCGGCCAGGGACTGCTGGTCCTGTGGGCGGCATTTACCCTCACCTTTTTCCTGCTGCAGGTGCTGCCGGGAGATGCAGTGCTGATCAAGTTTCAGAACCCGGACCTCGGCCTGAGCCCGGCGCAAATCGCTGACATGCGGCTGGCCTACGGCGCCGATAGCCCGCTGTGGCGCCAGTACCTGCACACACTGCTGGCGATGCTGCACGGCGACTTCGGCTATTCTCTGCAGGCGGGGCTAGCGGTCAGTAGTCTGATTGCCAGCAACCTGCCGGATACCTTAAGCCTCGCGCTGCCGGCCTTTCTGCTGGCCGTGGCGCTGGCGTTCGCCCTCGCCTTCGCCTCGCGTCTGCCGGGGCTGCGCTGGCTGAGTAACCTCCTGCAGTCGCTGCCGGTGCTGTTTATCTCTCTGCCGACTTTTTGGCTGGGTATCGCCCTGATCCAGCTCTTCTCGTTTCAGTTGCGCTGGATCCCGGTGATCAACCCCGGCCCACTGGAAGGGCTGATTTTACCGGTTATCGCCGTCGCGCTGCCCATTTCAGCCCCGCTGGCGCAGATCCTGATGCGCAGCATGGATCAGGTGGCGGTTCAGCCCTTCGTCGCGGTCGCCCGCGCCAAGGGAATGAGCGAAACGGGCGTCCTCTGGCACCATGTGATGGGCAACGCTCTGCTGCCGGCGCTGAATATTGCCGGGCTGCTGCTGGGCGAGCTGATTGCCGGGGCGCTGATCACTGAGACCGTCTTCGGCCGCAGCGGCCTCGGCCAGCTGACCCAGCAGGCGGTCAATAACCAGGATATCGCCGTGCTGCAGGCAGTGGTGATGATCTCCGCCCTCGGTTTCGTCCTGATAAACCTGCTTGTCGACCTGGTCATGCCGCGACTGGATCCCCGACTCCATTTACAGACCGGAGGTGCGAAATGAGCCTGGTCGACTATGCCATCGCGGTTCGCCGCCGCCCGGAATGGCGCAGGGTGCGTCTGCAGCCTGGCCTGTGGCTGGCGTGGGCGGTGATGATCACCGCGCTGTTAATGGCCCTCGCCCCGCAGTGGTTTACCGCCGCTAACCCGCTGGAGGGGATCCCCGGCGCTCAGCGCCTGGCGCCGCAGGCGCACTACTGGCTGGGTACCGACCAGCTGGGGCGCGACCTGTGGACGCGGGTGGTTTACGGCGCGGTACATTCCCTTTCGGCGGCGCTGATCGCCGTCACCATCGGCCTGGTGGTGGGTACCGCCCTTGGTACACTTGCCGGGGCGCTGACCGGACGCGTTGAATCCACGATCATGCGCCTGGTCGATGTCCTGCTGGCCATCCCCTCCCTGTTGCTGCAGCTCACGGTAATTATTCTGCTCGGTTTCGGCACGGTGAATGCGGCGGTGGCGGTCGGCGTGGCGGCTATCGCTAGCTTCGCACGCCTGGCGCGGGCGGAGGTCGTGCGCGTGCGCCACAGCGATTACGTCGAAGCGGCCCGGGGCAGCGGCGGCACCTTTTTCGCCGTCTTCTGGCGCCATATTCTGCCCAACTCGCTCACTGCGGTGCTTGCTTTCGCGACGCTGCAGTTCGGACAGGCGATGTTGGCCCTGGCCACCCTCAGCTTCCTCGGCTACGGCACCCCGCCGCCGGTCCCGGAGTGGGGATTATTGATCGCCGAAGGTCGCAACTACCTGTCGACCGCCTGGTGGCTGACCACCTTCCCCGGCCTCGCCGTGGTCGCCGTGGTCCTTGCCGCCAATCGTCTTAGCCGCCAGTGGAGTGGAGTACGCCCATGAACGTTCTGTCCGTTGAAGATCTGCGCATCAGCTACCGCTCGCGGGGCGAATGGCGCGAAGTGGTGCACAACGTGAGTTTTTCCATCCAGCGTGGCGAAATGCTGGCCTTCGTCGGAGAATCCGGCTCGGGGAAAACCACCACCGCGCAGGCCATAATCGGCCTGCTGGCTGATAATGCCCGCCGGGATGCCGGGCGGATTGTCCTCAATGGCGAAGTGATTAGCGACTGGTCGGCAAAACGCCTTAACCGCCTGCGCGGAGTGAGCATCAGCCTGGTCCCGCAGGATCCCGGTAATTCGCTCAATCCGGTAAAAACCATTGGCCAGCAGGTGGAAGAGATCCTGCGCCTGCATCAGTCCCTCTCCGCCGCTGAGCGCCGACAGCAGGTCCTTAACCTGCTCACTAAAGTCGGTCTCAGCCACCCGGAACAGCGTTTTGACCAGTATCCGCATCAGCTGTCTGGCGGGATGAAACAGCGGGTGCTGATCGCCATCGCCATTGCCCTGCAGCCGGATCTGATTATTGCCGACGAGCCCACCAGCGCTCTCGACGTCACGGTGCAGAAGCGCATTCTCGACCTGCTCGATATCCTGCGCCGCGAGTCGGGTACCGCCGTGCTGTTTGTCACCCACGATCTGGCGCTGGCCGCAGAACGCGCCGACCGGATTATGGTGTTTCGTCAGGGAGAGATTCAGGAACAGGGCGCCACCGAGACGATTGTCCAGCGTCCGCAACACCCTTACACCCGCCAGCTGCTCCACGACCTGCAGGATGCGCCGTTGGGGCTGACGGCGGCTCGTCACCGACCGCTGGCCACGCCGGCCATTCGCGTGGAGGGGATCAGCAAACGTTTCTCGCTGGGCAAACAGGCGCTGCAGGCGCTCGACAGCGTCAGTTTTGAGGTCAGACGCGGCACCACCCATGCGCTGGTGGGCGAATCCGGCTCCGGGAAAACTACCCTGGCGCGGATCCTGCTGGGCTTTGAGCGCGCCGATGCCGGACAGGTGACCATCGACGGTATCGACGCCGGGCATCTCAGCCGCGAGGCGCAGCGTCAGCTGCGGCGGAAAATCCAGTTTGTCTACCAGAACCCCTTCGCCTCGCTCGACCCGCGCCAGACGCTGTTTGCGATTATCGAAGAGCCATTAAAGAACTTTGAGCGCCTCAGCGCGTCGGCGCGTCGCCTGCGCGTGGAGACCGTCGCCGCGCGGGTGGCGCTGGCCCCGGAGCTACTGTCGCGTACGCCGCGGGAGCTCTCCGGCGGTCAACGGCAGCGGGTGGCGATTGCCCGGGCGCTGATCCTCGAGCCGGCGATACTGGTCCTTGACGAAGCGACCTCGGCGCTCGACGTCACCGTTCAGGCGCAGATCCTCGCCCTGCTGCAGCAGTTACAGCAGCAGCTGGGTCTGAGCTACCTGTTCATTACCCACGATCTGGCGACGGTCAGGCGGATTGCCGACAGCGTCACGGTACTGCGCGCCGGCCAGGTGGTGGAGCATGGCGACGTTGACCGCCTGTTCGCCACTCCGCAGCAGGCCTACACTCGCGAACTGATCGCCGCCATTCCCCAGGTTTCACCCCGCTTAGCACAGGCTCACACGGAGAACGCATAATGCCTAAACGCCTCGGCTTTTTTACCCGTCTGCTCGATCAGGGCTCCGCGCAAACGCGCTACCGGCTGGCGGCCGAACAGATCCGCCACGCGGAGCGTTTGGGCTTCGACAGCGCATGGATTGCCCAGCACCATTTTCATGAACAGGAAGGCGGCCTGCCATCGCCGCTGGTGTTTCTCGCCCACGTGGCGGCACAGACCGACCGGATCCGCCTCGGCACGGCGATTATCACTCTGCCGATGGAAAATCCGCTGCGCGTCGCCGAAGACGCGGCGGTACTGGATTTACTCACCGACGGGCGTCTGGAGGTGGGATTTGGTTCCGGCGGCACGCCAACGTCGTTTCTGCCCTTCGGCCTGACCAGCGAGCAGCGCGGGGGGGTGTTTGCCGACCATCTGCACCTGATCCATAGCGCCTGGCGCGACGACACGCTGAGCCACCCGGACAACCGTCTCTATCCGCCCGCGCCGCAGCTGGCGGAGCGTATCTGGATCGCCACCTTCTCGGCGGAGGGCGCCATCCGCGCCGGTCAGGCGGGACACGGGCTGATGCTGTCGCGCACTCAGCCACGGCCACCCGGCGAGCCACGTCTGCCGCTGGACGCCATTCAGAACCCGATCATCGACGCCTACCTGGCGGCGCTGCCGGACGGCGTTGCACCGCGGATCCTCGCCTCGCGCACCGCCTTCGTCGCCGACAGTCACGCCCACGCCCTGCAGGTCGCCGAGCCCGGTCTGCGCAAGCAGGCGACACAGCACCGGGCGGCGGGTCATACGATAGAAGGTGACAGTGTCACCGACTATCTACAACAGCTGGATGCCCACGTTGGCGATCCTGAGCATGTTATTGCCTCCCTGGCGCAGGACAGCGTGCTGGCCCGCGCCACCGATATTTCGTTTCAGGTGCACTCGGTGGAGCCTTCGCACCGGGATACGCTGCGTTCCATTGAGCTGATCGCTCAGCATATTGCCCCCCACATCAGATAAGGAGTCACCATGACGCTGAGTCAGGATATTCTGGCCGAACTGGCGGAGATTGCCGCCGGTTCCCCGCTCGACCAGGCGCGCGCCGTACGCGATGCCGCCACCCGTCACGCCCAGGGAAGTTATGAAGTGCTGTTCAGCCAGCAGGACGCTGACTTTCCTCTTGATGAACGCTTCGCGGTGGCCGCGAAGGTGGCGAAACTGCACCAGGCGGACGCGCTGGCGGCGCACTATGCCGGTTTCGGGCTCGCCGATCCAACCACCGATCGTCTGGTCCCGGCGCTGGCCTTTGCCCGCCTGCTCACCTTCACCCCCGTCGAAGCCACCCCCGGCGCGCTGCACACCTTAACCGGCGCGGGCTGGAGCCTGCGGGGCATCGTCACTCTGGCGCAACTGGTGGCCTTTGTCAGCTTCCAGAGCCGACTGCTGCTGGGCCTGCGGGCGCTGAACCATAAGCCCATTGTCAGCGCCGATACGCCGCTGGTCGCCGGATACTGGCATACCACACCGCACACCCAGAGCGGCAAAGCGGCCCCGGTTCGCTTCACCCGCGACGAGCTGCACTGGGAACCCTGGCTGGCCGATAAACCGCTGGCGGAATTCAGCGCTGAAGAACAGGCGATTCTGGCCAAATATGGCCATAGCGACTCCCCCTACTTTCGCCTGCTGGCGCGCAACCAGCCGGTGCTGGAGCAGCGGACGCTGACCGATAAAGGCATTTTCTATACCCCCGGAGGATTGCCGCGCGCAGAACGCGAACTGGCGGCCACGGTGACCAGCAAAATCAACGGCTGTATCTACTGCGCCTCGGTGCATGCCCGCAAAGCGGCGCAGCTGGCGAAGGACGAGACCGCTGTCGACACGCTGCTGGCGGTGACGCCGGGGGAAAATTTGAGTGACGGCCAGTCGCCGCGCTGGCAGGCGGAAATCGACGCCGCCGCTGCGCTGTCGGTGACGCCGCCCGGGCTGAATGCCCGCCATCTGGCGGCGCTTGATGAGCAGGGTTTAGATACCCTGGCCCAGCTGGATCTGCTGCAGTCGGCGGCCTTTTTCGCCTGGGCCAACCGGCTGATGCTGACCCTTGGCGAACCCTGGCGTGAGTAAGCGTCGTTAGCAAGCTTGTCGGCGCTGATGGCAGCCATAGATGAGCAAGGCGCTCATCGCCAGAAACGACAGCGTGGCGGCAGGAAGCGCCACGCTGTTCCAGCCAAAGCCCTGGGCAATCATCATCCCGCCGCAGAAGGCGCCGATGGCGCTGCCGAGGTTGAAGGCAATCTGCCCTCCTGCCGCCCCCAGCATCTCGCCGCCTTTGGCGTTCTGCAGCAGCAGGATCTGCAGCGGCGCCGACAGGGCGAATAGTCCCGCGCAGCAGATAAACGCCAGGGTCAGCGAAGCGACTTTATGCTCACCGAAGGCAAAGATCAGCAGCAGCGTCACGGCAATGACCCCGTCGGTTATGGCCGCAATGCGCAGCGGGCTAAAGCGCCCGGAAATTTTGCCGCTGAACAGATTGCCGACCACCATTCCCAGCCCCGCCAGCATCATAATCAGCATCATCCTGCCTTCGGCAAAGCCGGAGACGTTGATCATAAAGGGCTTAATATAGCTGAACCAGGCAAACACACCCGCATTGCCAAACATGGTGGCGGCAAAAATCAGCCACGGCGCCGGGGAGGCCAGAAAACGGAACTGCTCGCGCAGCCGGGTGCTGGTGCGATCATAGAGGGTGGGCACCCAGCAGAAAATAGTCATCAACACGGCGACGTTAAACACCGCAATAAGGGCAAAGGTATAGCGCCAGCTGAAGTGATGCCCAAGCCAGGTGCCGCCGGGGACCCCCACCAGGTTAGCCACCGTCATCCCGCCGATCATCCCCGCCACCGCGGCGGTCACCTTCCCCGGCGGCGCGATTTTCGACAGGATAATCGCGCCGACGCCAAAGAACGCCCCGTGAGGAAAACCGGAAACCAGGCGGCCAAGCGCCAGCATGGCGTAGCTACTGGAGAGGGTAAACAGGGTATTGCCGAGAATACACAGGGCAGCGAGAAACAGCATCACCGATTTCAACGAAAAGCGGCTGGAGAGCAGCGCCATGATCGGCGCGCCGATCACCACGCCGAAGGCATACCAGGCAATCATATTGCCGGCGGCGGGGATCGAAATCCCGACATCGTGCGCCATATCCGGCAGCACGCCCATAATACCAAATTCCGCCATGCCGAGTCCGAAGGTGCCCAGCGCCAGTGAAAAAATCGTTTTTTTCATACATCTTATAGGGGTATTGAGAGACGGCCGGCATTATTGACTATCCCGCCCCGACACACCAGCTAAAAACACCCGACGGCAGCTTCCTCCATACAACGGCCTGATTCGTACATGCTCGCCGCCGCGCGGCCGGCCGTCATCGAGCCGGCGACGGCGTGGCTTAGCAATGACCCTCCCCTATTAAAATCAGTGGGCTCAAAGCGATAAACGCCCAATTGATCTCAACTTAACTTGAGGTTGTAAAGTCTTCCCATCATTCACCTCTGGAGAATCATCGATGCACACTGTTGATGTCGGTTTTACCCATGTCGCCTTTACCGTCCGCTGTCTGGCCAGCAGCATTGATTTTTATACCCGCTATACCGCGATGACCGTCATTCACCAGCGCGAGCCCGGCTTGCCCTCAGCGCGTAAGGTGGCGTGGCTCAGCGATCGCACCCGGCCCTTCGCTCTGGTGCTGGTGCAGAGTGACGATCCGGCCGACACACCGCTGGGCCCGTTCGGCCATCTCGGCGTCGCCTGCGCCACCCAGGCGGAGATCGATGAGAAGGTCGCTCAGGCGCGGCGGGAAGGCGTTTTGCGGCGGGAACCGGAACAGCTGGGCGATCCGGTGGGATACTTCGCCTTCTTTGCCGACCCGGACGGTAACACCCTGGAGCTGTCATGGGGGCAGCGGGTGGGGCTGGAAGTCATTGCGGCGGGGAACGCCAGCTAGCCCGTCCCCTGCGCGAATATTTTCCAGCGCCTCGCCGGCGAAGGATTACACTTCAAAGGGATACCTCGGCAACACGGAGCATGGCGATGGGTAATAAGAAAAACGGTAATCCGGTCGACGCGGCGGTGAAGACCGCCCCGCTCGACAATAAAGCATATGAGAAGGCGTTGCGCAAACTCCATGTTGAGCTGGTGAAACTGCAGCGCTGGGTGGTGCATAAAGGGCTGAAGGTGTGCATCGTCTTTGAAGGCCGGGACGGCGCCGGCAAAGGCGGCACCATTAAGGCGATCACCGAGCGCGTCAGCCCGCGTATCTTCCGGGTCGTCGCCTTGCCCTCACCCACCGAGCGTGAGAAAAGCCAGCTCTATTTTCAGCGCTATATCAAGCACCTTCCGGCGGCTGGCGAGATTGTGATTTTCGATCGCAGCTGGTACAACCGCGCCGGCGTCGAACGGGTGATGGGCTTTTGCACCCCGGAGGAGGTGCAGAAGTTTCTCGACGGTGCGCCGATGGTGGAGCGCGGCATGGTCGAATCGGGCATAATTCTGCTCAAGTACTGGCTGGAGGTCTCACCGCAGGAGCAGGAGCGCCGCCTGCGGGATCGCATCGACGATGGTCGTAAAATCTGGAAGCTCTCGCCGATGGACATTAAGTCTTTCAACCGCTGGGATGAATATACCGCCGCCCGCGACGCCATGTTCGCCGCCACCGATACCGCCTGGGCGCCGTGGTTCGTCGCCCGCTCGGAGGATAAAAAGCGCGTACGCCTGAATATCATCACCCATCTGCTGTCGCAGATCCCCTATGAAGCTTTACCGGTGGAGCATGTGACGCTGCCGAAGCGCAAAATTGGCAAAATGAAACAAACCAATTTCCCCTTCCGCTTTATTCCCGAGAAGTTCTGATTATTCCCCGCCGCGCTGGTTAATACCAGCGCCGGGTTTATTACCACAACCATGAATATTTCAGGCTATTACTTTCCTCTGGAAGCGGCCTCGCAAAATAAATATTAAAGTTGCTGCTGGGATTTATTTTTTAGTGAGTAAAGTGAATAATAACAGAACCAACCGCAAGGAGCCTATGATGAAAAGTAATACGCTACGTAAAAGACCCACTGACGTACCCGTCCAGAAGGCGTCAGCACAGCCAGGTAAGGATTTACGAGAAGCAGATAAACAGCGACAGCACAAGGAATTCATTGCCGCAATGAATGAATTTATTGCAAAAGGAGGCACTCTTACTGATGATGAATTTTTCAGGGTACTATGATGCTTGAACAATTCAATTTTTATCGAAATTGTTCTGCTCAGACAAATAAAACCCTGCCGTATTATATGATCGTGCAGAATGATTATTATGCAGACCTGGCCACGAGAGTCATTATTCCTTTAATGCGAACACAACAGTTACCACGCTGGCATCAGCATGTCGTACCAAGGATAAATATAGAATTTGACAGCTTTTTACTTTGTACGCCAATGATCAGTAACTTAAATAATAAACGGATCCAGCCACAGGATTTCGTCTGCAATCTGAGTCATGCGCGCCAGGGCGTTATCGATTCAATCGATACACTTATCACGAACTGCTGACTGCCGGGAACCCGCTCCGACATCTCCGGAGCGGGTTTTGCGCCGTGAAGGCTTACTTCATCCCTTCGCGACTCTCTTTGATCGCCTCCAGGCGTTCGACATCGCGATACCAGCGCGGGTGATGTTTCTTCGCCCAGCGGCGACTGACCTTACCCTCAATCATCCCATTAATCGACCCTTTGACCCAAAATGCCATATACATATGGATGAGGATCGCGTGGATCAGGATAATTGCCGAAGTGGCGTGTATCAGCAGGCTATAGCGAATCACCTGAATCGGGAAATATTCTGCAAAGTACGGGCGCCAGATAATCACCCCGGTCACCAGCAGCACAAAAATCATGCTCATAATGGTCCAGAACATCATCTTCTGCCCGGCGTTATATTTCCCGACGCGCGCGACCTTATGTTCGTTGCCTTTCAGCACCTCCACGATGCCTTTCAGCCAGGGGATATCCTGTTTATCTGGAATATTGTGGTGGACAAAACGCACAAACATAAACATCAGCGCGACAAAAATCAGCACCCCAAAGAACGGGTGCAGGATACGCCCCATCTGCGGCGTGCCGAAGGTTTCCGTTAGCCACTGCAGCGTCGGGAAGAAAAACGATATTCCCGACAGTGCCACGAGGAAGAAACAGATAACCACCGTCCAGTGACAGGCGCGATCGATAAACGTCGTGCGCACAATCATCTTCGATTTACTCATCATGCTCCTCCTCGTCGTCATCAACTTCCTTGTTCGGCCCGATACCGATGTAGTGGTAGATAAGCCCGGCGAAGGTGGCGATAAAGCCCGCCGCCGCCAGCGGTTTCAGCGCCCCCTTCCACAGACTGATACTGGTATCGATCTGCGGTTCCTTCGGCAGCTTGTGATACAGCTCCGGCTGGTCGGCATGATGCAGGACGTACATCACGTGGGTGCCGCCGACGCCCTGCGGGTTGTAGATCCCGGCGTTGGCATAACCGCGTTTTTTAAGCTTATCCACCCGCTCCTCGGCCACTTCCAGCATCTCTTTCTTCGTACCGAAGTGGATCGCGCCGGTAGGACAGGTTTTCACGCAGGCCGGTTCCTGACCGACGCTGACCCTATCCACACACAGCGTGCATTTATAAACCCGGTTATCCTCTTTATTGAGGCGCGGAATATTAAACGGACACCCGGCAATGCAGTAGCCGCAACCAATGCAGTTTTCCTGCTGGAAATCGACGATGCCGTTGGCGTACTGAATAATCGCCCCGGCGGAGGGGCAGGCTTTCAGGCAGCCCGGCTCCTCGCAGTGCATACAGCCATCCTTGCGGATAAGCCATTC
This sequence comes from Klebsiella sp. HMSC16C06, assembly GCF_001808325.1. Classification (NCBI taxonomy): domain Bacteria; kingdom Pseudomonadati; phylum Pseudomonadota; class Gammaproteobacteria; order Enterobacterales; family Enterobacteriaceae; genus Klebsiella; species Klebsiella sp. HMSC16C06. The sequence goes on along the minus strand of NZ_KV792984.1, from coordinate 111,248 downwards.
CAGCTTGCCGTTCTGTTCGGTCTCGCTAAAGCGCATTACCGTCCAGGATTTAGCGCTAAGATCCGCCGGATTGTCGTACACGCCGACGCAGTGCCCCACTGCATCGCGAATGTCATTCCACTCGGAACAGGCCACCTGGCAGGCTTTACAGCCTACGCAGGAGGAGACATCGATAAGCTTGGCGACTTCGGCCTTATAGTCCCGCGCGCGTGGCGCGGGAGTTATCGGGTTGGTCGCGGAGCGTTTAATAATGTCTTGTGTTTCCATCGCCATTGAATCGCTCCTTACGCTTTCTCGATGTTGACCAGAAACGCCTTATACTCCGGCGTTTGCGAGTTGGAATCGCCGACGTTAGGCGTCAGGGTGTTGGCGATATAGCCTTTACGGGCCACGCCTTCAAAGCCCCAGTGCAGCGGGATCCCGACGGTTTCGACCTGCTGGCCGTTGACGTTCAACGTGCGCAGTCGGCGGGTCACCACGGCAACCGCGCGAATAAAGCCGCGTTTGCTGCTGACTTTCACCCAGTCGCCGTTGGCGATACCTTTGCTTTTCGCCAGCCCTTCGCTGATTTCGACAAACTGTTCCGGCTGCGCGATGGAATTGAGCAGCGCATGCTTGGTCCAGGTGTGGAAATGCTCGGTCAGACGATAGGTGGTGCCGACATACGGGAACTTATCCTTCTTACCCAGGCGGATGGCGTCCTCTTCATACAGACGCACCACCGGGCTGGAGACCACCTTCGGGTGCAGCGGGTTGGTGCCAAGCGGGGTTTCCATCGGCTCGTAGTGCTCCGGGAACGGCCCTTCCGCCAGTTTATCGAGCGCAAACAGGCGGCCAAGTCCCTCCTGCTGCATGATAAACGGCCCGGTGTTGCTCCCCGGCGGCGCAGTATTGAAGTCCGGAATATCATTTCCGACCCACTTGCTGCCGTTCCACTGGATCAGCATCCGCTTCGCATCCCACGGCTTGCCGTTAATATCAGCCGAAGCGCGGTTATACAGCACCCGACGATTGAGCGGCCACGCCCAGGCCCATCCCAGCGTATTGCCCAGGCCCGAAGGATCGGCGTTATCACGATTCGCCATCTGGTTACCCTGCTCGGTCCAGCTGCCGGTATAGATCCAGCACGACGACGCGGTGCTGCCGTCATCGCGCAGCAGCGCGAAGCTATTGAGCAGTTGGCCTTTTTTCGCCAGCAGAGCGCCATTTTGATCGTAGAGATCCGCCAGCGCGTAGCCGTTGTTCTCTTTTGCCACTTCTGCCGATTCCGGATGGTCCGGCTGCTTGTAGCGCCAGCTCATCTTCAGCAGGGGTTCCGCGCCCTTCCCGCCTTCGGTGCGGTACAGTTCGCGCAGGCGATGGTAAATCCCGGCAAGGATTTCGCCATCGTTGCGCGCTTCCCCCGGTGCGTCCTGGCCTTTCCAGTGCCATTGCAGCCAGCGACCGGAGTTGGCGATCGAGCCATCTTCTTCGGCAAAGCAGGTCGACGGCAGGCGGAAGACTTCGGTCTGAATCGCGGCCGGATCGACATCATTAGACTCGCCGTGGTTCTGCCAGAAGGTCGAGGTCTCGGTCACCAGCGGATCGATAACCACCATATATTTCAGCTTACTGAGACTGCGGACCACTTTGTTTTTGTCCGGGAAGGACGCAACCGGGTTGAAGCCCTGGCAGATATAGCCGGTGACGTTGCCGTTATCCATCATATTGAAATACTTGATAACGTCGTAGGCCTGATCCCATTTCGGCAACCAGTTGAAGCCCCAGTCATTCTCTTTCTGCGCCGCATCGCCGTAGAACGATTTCATCAGGCTGACGAAGAATTTCGGGTAGTTGCTCCAGTAGTTCACCTGGTCGGGCAACGTCGCTTTCGGCGTGTTGGCGCTAAGATAACTTTGCAGATCGCTCTGTTTATCGGACGGCAGCGTCAAATAACCCGGCAGACTGGTCGACAACAGGCCCAAATCGGTCAGCCCCTGAATATTGGAGTGGCCGCGCAGCGCGTTGACGCCGCCGCCGGCCATGCCCATATTGCCGAGCAGCAACTGGATCATCGCCATGGTGCGGATGTTCTGCGCGCCGACGGTGTGCTGCGTCCAGCCCAGGGCATACAGGAAGGTGGTGGTGCGGTCCGCGGCGCTGGTTGACGCCAGCACGTCACACACTTTAAGGAAGTCCGCTTTCGGCGTACCGCAGATATTCTCCACCACTTCCGGCGTGTAGCGGGAAACGTGCTGCCTGAGCAGATTCCACACGCAGCGCGGATGGCTGAGCGTTTCATCGCGTTTGGCGTAGCCGTTTTCATCGAACTGGTAGTTCCAGGACGATTTATCGTACTGACGTTTTTCGGCATCGTAGCCGCTGAACAGGCCCTCTTCGAAGGCAAAATCATCCCGTACCAGCAGGCTGGCATTGGTGTAATGCTTCACGTACTCGGCATTGATCTTATTATTTTCGATCAGGTACAGCAGCACGCCCGACAGGAAGGTAATGTCGGTACCGGAACGAATCGGCGCATAGATATCGGCCACCGACGCGGTACGCGTAAAGCGCGGGTCGACGACGATAAGCGTGGCATCGTTATTGTTTTTCGCTTCCATCGCCCAGCGGAATCCCACCGGATGCGCTTCGGCGGCGTTGCCGCCCATCACCACCACGACGTTAGCGTTTTTGATATCAACCCAGTGGTTGGTCATCGCACCGCGACCAAATGTTGGAGCAAGACTTGCTACCGTTGGTCCGTGTCAGACGCGTGCCTGGTTGTCTACCGCCAGCATGCCGAGCGAACGCACAAATTTTTGCGTCAGCATGCCAGTCTCATTGCTTGCCGCCGAGGCGCACAGCATGCCGGTGGAAAGCCAGCGGTTAACCGTCACGCCCTGCTCGTTCTTTTCAATAAAGTTGGCGTCGCGGTCGGCCTTCATCAGTCTGGCGATGCGGTTAAAAGCTTCATCCCAGGAGATGCGCTGCCATTTATCCGAGCCCGGGGCGCGGTATTGCGGATAACGCAGGCGGTTTTCACTGTGGACATAGTCCAGCAGGCCTGCGCCTTTCGGGCACAGCGCGCCGCGGCTCACCGGATGGTCCGGGTCCCCTTCAATATGGTAAATCGCTTCTTTGGCGTTTTTCGCGCCGTCGCCGAGGCTATACATTAATAGCCCACAGCCCACGGAGCAGTAAGTGCAGGTGTTGCGGATCTCTTTCGCACGCAGCAATTTGAAATTGCGTGCCTGAGCCAGCGCCATTTTAGGGGCAAAGCCCAGGGCGGCGGCTGTGGTTCCGGCCATACCGCCTGCGCAGATCTTAAAGAACTTTCTGCGGCTGACGTCCATTGCATTCCTCCATGCAGGATGTTGATTCATCGCGCGGAGGAAACTAACAGCAATACCTTTGTTTTATTTGCGTCAAATCAAGGTCGAAAACGCTCGCCCCCTTAATAGTCAGCGGCGACGAGTTTGACTAATACCAAAGAGTTAACGCCGGCGGGAAATATCGACCATCGACCGGCAAAAGATGTTATAAATTCCGGCTGCGTTTGCGTCACTATCAGGTTAAATATGCAAAAAAAGAGAGCGACATCAATCGGCTTCGCCGCCATTATCTTATGGAGCACGATGGTCGGATTGATTCGCGGCGTCAGCGAAGGATTAGGCCCGGTTGGCGGCGCGGCGATGATTTATAGCCTCAGCGGCCTGCTGCTCATTTTTACCGTTGGCTTTCCCAACCTGCGCCAGATCCCGCGCCGCTATCTGCTGGCTGGCAGCGTGCTGTTTGTCAGCTATGAAATCTGCCTCGCCCTGTCGCTGGGGTTCGCCGCCACTCGCCAGCAGGCCATTGAAGTGGGGATGGTCAATTACCTGTGGCCCAGCCTGACGATTTTGTTCGCCATTCTCTTTAATGGCCAGAAAAGCAGCTGGCTGGTGATCCCCGGCTTATTGCTGGCGCTGTTCGGCGTGAGCTGGGTACTTGGCGGCGAGCACGGGCTCAACCCCGAGGAAATCATCAATAACGTGGTGTCCAGCCCGCTGAGCTACATTCTGGCATTTGTCGGGGCGTTTATCTGGGCGGCGTACTGCACGGTGACCGCGAAGTACGCCAAAGGTAAAAATGGCATTACCCTCTTTGTCCTGTTAACCGCCCTGACGCTATGGCTGAAATTTTTGGCCAGCACTCAGCCGCCGATGCTGTTTAGCTGGCCGGTAGTCATTAAGCTGATAACGGTCTCCGTGGCGCTGGGGCTGGCCTATGCGGCGTGGAACGTCGGCATCCTGCACGGCAACGTCAGCCTGCTGGCGGCGGCCTCGTACTTCACGCCGGTACTCTCTTCCGCGCTGGCGGCAGTATTGCTCAGCGCCGCGCTGTCGTGGTCTTTCTGGCAGGGCGCCGGGATGGTGTGTCTCGGCTCCCTGCTCTGCTGGTATGCCACCCGCCGCTAGCCGAGATCGCCCCCCGCCACCGGTAGCGTCACGCCGGTGATATAGCTGGCCTCATCGCTGGCGAGAAACAGGATCGCGTTCGCCTGTTCCGCCAGCGTGCCGTACCGGCGCATCAGGCTGCTCGCCACCGTCTGATCGACGACCTGCTGATACCACGCCTTTTCCTGCTCGCTCGGCTGCTCATCGTTGCGCGGCGTCAGGCGCGGCGGCGCCTCCGTCCCGCCAGGCGCGACGGCGTTAATCCGAATACCGCTGCCGCTGTACTCCATGGCAATCGACCGGGTCAGCGCATTCACGCCGCCTTTCGCCGCCGAGTAAGGCACCCGGTTCACCCCCGCCGTCGCCACCGACGAGATATTGACGATGCTGCCTTTCCCCTGCTTCAGCATCCAGGGGAGCGCCGCGCGGCAGCCCCACAGGGTAGGAAACAGCGAGCGGCGGATCTCTTTCTCAATTTGTTCTGGCTGATACTCGGCGAAAGGTCGCGCCCAGATAGTTCCCCCGACGTTATTGATTAACACATCGAGGCGGCCAAAATGCGCTACCCCGGCGGCAAACGCCTGTTCAGTACTCTGCCACTGCTCAAGGTCAGCCTCCAGCGCCAGTACCTGACTTCCGGCCTGGGCTAAAACGGCAGCCAGTTCGTGCACGTAAGGCGAGCGGTCAATCAGCAACAGGGCGGCGCCTTCAGTTGCCGCCTGCTCCGCGGTCTGGCGACCAATGCCCTGCGCCGCGCCGGTAATAGCGACGACTTTATCGGTAAAACGCATCATGCCTCCTTATGCCGCCGCGCTCTGGCTGGCGATAAATTTCTCATACCAGAACCCTGCCGGGGAAATTCCTCTGTCGCGCAGCGCCGTGGCGACCGCGTTCACCATCGGCGGCGGCCCACAAAGATAGATATCGACGTCGCCGTTATTCAGCATGGCGTCATCCAGATGGTCGGTCACAAAGCCGCGCTGCGGGCAGGTACTGTTTTCATCCGCCACCACCGGCAGCCAGCGATATCCCGTCAGTTGTTGGTTAAACGCATCCAGCGCGTCGGTTTTCACCAGATCGCAATCGCGGGTCACGCCGTACAGTAGCGTTACCGGGCGCTGACTGCCCTGTGTTTGCAGGGTATGTAACATGGAGAGCAGCGGCGCCAGCCCGGTGCCGCCCGCCAGCATGAGCAGCGGGCGTTCGCCGCTGCGCAAATAGAAGCTGCCCATGGGTCCGCTGAGGGTCAAGCGATCGCCGGGTCGCGCCTGCTGGGTTAACCACTGGCTCATCATGCCGCCAGGCACGTTACGGATCAGAAAGCGCCCTTCGAGAGAACCCGGCAGCGAGCTGAATGAGTAGGCGCGGACATGAGGCGTGCCCGGTATCTGAATGTTGATATATTGCCCCGGCAGAAAAGCCAGCGGCTCATCCAGGGCGACCACCAGTTCGATGGCGGTATCGGACAGACAATTCACCTGCCGCACCTCCGCCCCGGTGTTGGTCAGCGCGGTTTTGCACTGGGCGGCGGCCACCGGCACATCGATCACACAGTCGCTGGTCGGGACCATCTGGCAGGTCAGCACCTGGCGGGCCTGCGCTTCGTCGTCGCTTAACGCCTCGTCGAGATAATCCTCCCCCAGATCGTATTCACCGCTGGCGCAGTGGCATTTGCAGGTGCCGCAAACGCCGTCCGAGCAGTCCATCGGCAGATTCACCTTCTGGCGATAGGCGGCATCCAGCACCTTCTCCCCGGCATGGCATTGAATAAAGCGGGTAATGCCGTCCTCAAAATTAAGAGCAATATTGAAGGTCATAAGCGCCTCTTAAATGTGGTAAACGTCAATCACCTGACGGATATAATCGTTATTCAGGCGCACGGTTTTGCGCACGATCTGCGGTCTGCCGTCCTGCTCAATTAGCGTGCAGCAGGTAGAGCCGAAATAGGCATCCGTGTGTTGATAGCGATGGCTCCAGGTAACCCAGTTGTAGCGCACCTCCAGCCCCTCGTCGCTGTCGCCCATCAGCTCAACATTGCTGATGATGTGGGTGGTGCGCGGCTCCGGCGTACTGGCGCCGGAACGTTCGGTTTTAATGCGATAGACGCGATCTTCCAGGCCTTCACGGTTGGGATAATAGATAAGGGAAATCTCTTTTTGCGGGTCGCGCGTCAGCTGGTCATCGTCGCCCCACGCCGGCATCCAGTAGACCACCTGCGGGCTGTAACAGCTCAGCCATTCGTCCCACTGACGATCATCCAACAGGCGGGCTTCGTAATAGAGAAACTGGCGAACGTGTTCGAGATTCAACATCAGGCCACCTCCACGCGCTGGGTAATCGACTGGTCGTAACGCTGCTGTTCCTGTTCCAGCGCCGCCAGCATGACCGTTTGCCAGTGATGGTGATGGGCGATGTACAGCGCTTCATCTTCCGATTTCACCCCGCTGAGTCGTGGCGTGAAACCGGCATGTTTGGCGTGCTCATCCGGGCCGTCGACCCAGCGCAGCGCACCGCGGCTCAGATCGCTCCATGGCAGATTTTCGCCGAGATAGCCGCGCTGACAGGCGCTGAACTCTTCCAGATCGTCCGGCGTCCCCATCCCGCTAACGTTAAAGAAATCTTCATACTGGCGGATGCGTAGCGCCCGCGCCTGGTCTGATTCACCTTTTGGCGCAAAGCACCAAATGGTGACTTCGGTTTTATCGACCGCAATCGGGCGGATCACGCGGATCTGGGTAGAAAACTGATCCATCAGGTAGACGTTGGGGTACAGGCACAGGTTGCGGGTTTCGTTGACCATCTGGTCGGCGCGTCGTTCGCCAAATTCCGCCTGCAGACGCTCGCGGTGGGCATACACCGGGCGCACTTCCGGGTTCAGCGCCCGGGTCCACAGCAGCATGTGACCATTGTCAAAACCGTAGCCGCCGCCGACGCTCTTTGACCAGCCGTTGGCGTCAACCGCATGCGTCCCTTCCGCTTCATAGTTGCGGCGCGACATGGTTGAGGCGTAGTTCCAGTGCACCACGCTGACGTGATAGCCATCGGCGCCGTTCTCCGCGCCCAGCTTCCAGTTGCCTTCGTATACATAGCTCGACGAGCCCTTCAGCACTTCCAGCCCGTCCGGCGCCTGATCGACGATCAGATCGATGATTTTGCAGGTTTCGCCGAGATAGGCCTCCAGCGGCTGCACGTCGCCATTGAGGCTACCGAATAAGAAACCGCGGTAAGACTGAAAACGCGGCAGTTTTTGCAGATCGTGAGACCCTTCATGTTTGAAGGTGTCAGGATAGGCGCCGGTGCTCTCATCTTTGGCTTTTAATAATTTGCCGTTATTGCTGAAGGTCCAGCCATGGAACGGACAGGTAAATGAGTTTTTATTTCCGGTTTTGCGTCGGCATAACATAGCCCCGCGGTGGGCACAGCTATTAATTAATGCATGCAATTCATTCTTTTTATCACGAGTGATAATAACCGGCTGCCGTCCCAGCGTCAGAGTATAATAATCTCCCGGCTCGGCAATCTGGCTTTCATGGGCGAGAAAAACCCAATTACCTTCGAAGATATGTTTCATTTCAAAATCAAATAACTGCTGGTCGGTAAATATAGAGCGGTGGCAACGGTAAATATGATTTTCACGGTCGACAATTAACGCGTTGTTAATTTTGTCTTTGAGCGCTGAGAGCGTTTTTTGCATGAGTTAACTCCTCCTGCAGGATTCAGGATGAAAGAAACAGGGTGAATTTGTCGTTTTCGGGTGCAATGTCTGGCCCGGGCAGCGGCGTGCCCGGGGCCGATAATACCGGTTACTCTTTGGCGCGCAGGCGGGTGCCGCGGTGCTCTTCGTCGGCGTTCAGGGCTTTACACAGGGTGAAATCAAAACAGACCTCGGTGTGCTCTCCCTCAAGATCGCGCTGCGCGATGGTCTCGCGGTCGGTCACTTTTACCGGGTCGGCAATCAGACCGTCGCGGGTAGCAAAGGCAAAATCATCCCACAGATATTTATCGCCGCTGAGGTTAATCTGGCTGGTCAGATGCTTATGGCCCGGGGCGGAGACGAAGAAGTGAATGTGCGCCGGACGGTTGCCGTGGCGGCCTAACTGATCCAGCAACTTCTGCGTCGGACCATCCGGCGGGCAGCCGTAGCCGGACGGCATGATGCTGCGCACGCTGTAGCGGCCATCGGCGCCAGTACGGATCCGGCGACGGAGGTTGTAGTCGCTCTGACTTTGATCGAAAAACGAGTAATTACCGAGGGTATTGGCGTGCCAGATATCAACAATGGCGTTAGCGATCGGCTGGCCCTGATTATCTTTAACCTGACCATGCAGCCACATCACTTCCCCGGCATCTGCGCCATCATCCATCCGGGCGTGGCTGTCGGCCAGCGGCGCATTGGCCACATACAGCGGCCCTTCGATGGTGCGCGGGGTGCCGGTTTCCCGGCGCGCCGCCGCATCAATGGCGTCCTGACGCAGGTCGAGGAAGTGCTCAAGACCCAGCCCGGCCGCCAGCAGCGCCGCTTCCTGACGCCCACCCAGCTCGTGCAGATAGTTCACCGCGTGCCAGAACTCTTCTTCTGTGACGTTATAGTCATCGATCAGCGTGCAGATATTCTCCAGCAAACGGTGGACGATGGCTTTAAAACGTTCATTACCGCCAGGGACATTTAACCCCGCGCCTTCACGTAATAATTTCTGCACGGCTTCTTGTTGTACGAAAGCATTACTCATAATTATTCTCTCTTATCGTTGTAGGATATTTGCCGGGTATTCCCGGCATGAGGTCAGATGTTATTATTATTAGCTATCGTCTTCACGAACAGACGAGGGATGACGGCACAGCGCCTCGACGCGAATATCCATAAAGGGATACAGCGGCAATCCCATTAAAATTTGATGTAACTCTTCGGCATCTCGAACATCGAAAATGCTGACATTGGCGTAAAGACCGGCGACGCGCCAGATATGTCGCCATTTGCCTTCACGCTGTAATTGTTGCGAATAGGTTTTTTCGCGTTGTTTAATTTCATCCGCTTCGGCGGCAGGAAACCCGATCGGAATATTAACTGTCATCTCCACTTTAAATAGCATGATTTTCTCCTGTTATGCTTTACGGGAATAGAAGCGCAGCTTGTCTTCATCCAGCTCCACGCCGAGCCCTGGCGTCTGCGGGAGCGCTACCTGACCATCGGCAAAGGTGAGTGGCACGCTGACAATATCGTCTTTGAGGAGCAGCGGGCCGAACATCTCAGTGCCCCACTGCAGCGGCAGCGTCGACCAGGCGTGCAGCGACGCGACGGTACCGACGGTCCCTTCCAGCATGGTGCCGCCATACAGGCCAACCCCCGCCGCCTGGGCGACGCGGGCCAGCGCCAGCACGCTGTTCGGTCCCCCGGCTTTGGCGATTTTCAGGGCATAAGCGCCGGTAAATCCCTGTTGCGCCAGTTGGTAACCCTCGTAGGCGGTCGCGACCGCTTCATCCGCGAGGATCGCGGTTTCAATATGCTGGCTCAGGCGCACCAGTGCAGCATTGTCGTGGGCGCTGACCGGCTGTTCGATAAGATCGACGCCCATCGCCGCCAGTTCGCGGCAGCCTTTCGCGCCGGTGGCGGCGTCCCAGGCCTGGTTAACGTCAACGCGGATGCTGGCGCGATCGCCTAATGCTTCCACAATGGCCCGGGTATGACGCAGGTCGGTGGCTAATTCCCGCGCGCCAATTTTCAGCTTGAACGCCTGATGGCGGCGCCCGGCTAACAGTGTTTCCCCTTCGGCGATATCTTTCGCGGTATCGCCGCTGGCTAAGGTCCACAGCACCGGCAACGCCGTTTGCAGCGCCCCGCCGAGCAGCGCCGACACCGGCAGCCCTAAGGCTTTGCCCTGGGCATCCAGCAGCGCGGTTTCAATGGCGGACTTTGCAAAGGTGTTGCCTTTAATGGCGCTGTTCATACGCGCCGTCAGCGCATTCAGGTTATCGGCCGGCAGCCCTTTCAACAGCGGCGTCAGATAATGGGTTATCGCCGACGAGATGGCCTCCGGGCTCTCGACGCCATAGCTCAAACCACCGATGGTGGTGGCTTCGCCGATGCCGCAGATGCCGTCGGAGCGGGTAAGCCGCACGATCACCAGCGTCTGGCAGCCCATGGTGGTCATCGATAACTTGTGTGGCCGGATGGTCGGGACATCCACTATCCAGCTCTCAATACGTTCTACGGTGGCGGTCATTTTCGGTTCCTGATGAGATGTATAACTTTTTGTACCCACATCCATAACGGGGAGGTGTGTGCCATTGACAATAGGGTTCAGCCTGGCGGCTGGTCAACGGCGATAATCGAAATGTTGTGCGATTATCGGCACGTTTGTTAAAAGGCAGTTAATAATGTGATCGCGGTGGTAAAACCGGCACAATTCAGGACGGTGCAGTTTGCGCACGGTATAGTGATGCCCCGTGAGCTTTGCATTGCAACGGAGAGGGAATCAATGCGTGACCATACCCCCACCACCTTGAGCGCCAGGCAGGCCGAGCACGACCCCAATTTTATGCTGTCTCTGGCCCGCGGGCTGGAGGTGCTCAATGCTTTTACTCCCCAGCGCCAGCGGCTGACCATTTCTCAGTTGAGCCAGAAAACCCAAATCTCCCGCGCGGCGGTACGCCGTTGCCTGTATACCCTCGCCGCGCTGGGCATGGTGCACAGTCCGGATGGCCGCAGCTATGAACTGCTGCCCCGGGTGCTGGCCGTCGGCCACGCCTATCTGGCCGGCACGCCGCTGGCGAAAGTCGCGCAGACGGCGCTGGATAGCCTTGGCAAAGCGCTCGGCGAATCCTGCTCAGCGGCGACGCTGGACGGCGACAACGTGCTCTATATCGCCCGCGCGGCGGTCAATAATTTACTGAGCATCGACCTGGGGCGCGGCAGTCGCCTGCCAGCATGGGCGACCTCTATGGGACGGGTGTTGTTGAGCGCGCTGCCGGAGGAACAGCTTGAGGTGACACTGTCACGAGCAGCGTTAATCCGCTACACCCCGCACACTCTGTGCGATATGGCCGGGCTACGCGCGGAGATTGCCCGGGTGCGCATGCAGGGCTATGCCCTCGCCGACCGGCAGATTGAGGTGGGGGTGTGTTCGCTGGCGGTGCCCGTGCTGTCACGCCATGGCCAGGTGGTGGCAGCCCTGAATGTCGGGGTCCCCGCCGCGACGATCAGCGCCGCGGCGTTAAAAGAGAAAGCCCTCGCCCCGCTACGACGCGCGGCGATGGACCTGTCGCTACAGCTATAGCGCTGACTGCGGTTTCGCCACGCTCGCCAGGCTGCGCCAGATGCCGGCCGCCAGCAGCAGAAGCAGTACGCCCGCCGTCGCCAGCACCAGGCTGTGAGCCTGGGTAAAGGCCGCCTTCGCCGCCGCCATCAGCGCCTCAGCCATCCCGACGGGCAGCGCCTGCGTCAGGCTGACCGCCTCGCCGATTGACGACGACGCCTGCTGCGCCATGGACTCACTCAGCCCGGACGGTAGCACAATGGTGGCGCTGTAGCTGCGGGTCAGGATCAGCCCGAACAGCGCAATACCGAGACCGGCGCCAAGTTCATAGGCCATGGTTTCGATGGCCCCGGCTGCTGCCGCTTTCTCCTTCGGCGCCGCCGCCATAATCGCGGAGCTGGAGGCCAGCAGCGCGCTGGCGACGCTGAAGCCCAGCAGCGTCATCAGCCCCCACGCCTGCCACGGCTGACTGCTGAAATCGGTCAGCGCGAGGCCCAAAAAGCTGAAGGCGCTGAGCAACATCCCGCCGGTCGCCACCTCGCGCAGCCCAAGCCGCGACACCAGCAGGCCGGCAATCGGGCCGCTGAAGCCGCTGGCGACCATCACCGGCAGCATAAACATCCCCGCCTCGAACGGCGTTTTCTGATGCACAAACTGCAGCTCCTGAGCCATCAGCAGCTCAAAACCGACCAGGGTAATCAGGGCCGTCATCGCCATCATCACCCCGCTTAAAATAATACGATGGGTGAACAGCCGCATATCCACCATCGGGCGGGTCGCCGACAGCTGCTTGCGGATAAACCAGGTGAGCATCGCCGCCCCGCCGATCGCCACCAGTGCGGTGAGCCACAGCGCCAGCTGGCCCTTCAGCGCCGATTTCGCGCTAAACACCAGCATCAGGATCGACGCAATCAAAATAAGCGCCTGCAGCAGATTGAGCGGTTGTTCGCGGCGCGCAGGCTGGCGCGGCACCACCTTCGCATTAATGGCGATAACCACCAGCACGATCGGTACGTTGATCAGAAATACCGACCCCCAGTAGAAATGCTCCAGCAGCATGCCGCCCACCAGCGGGCCAAAAGCCGCGCCGCCGGAGCCCACCGCCGCCCACAGACCCAGCGCCATATTGCGCTGGCTGGCCTCGGCAAAGGTGCTGCGGATCCCGGCCAGCGTCGCCGGGACGATCATCGCCGCCCCCACCGCCAGCAAAGCGCGTGAGGCAATCAGCGTCAGGGCCGTCGGCGACAGCGCGGCGCACAGCGAGGCGACGCCAAAAATGGCGCTGCCGAGCAGCAGCAGGCGCTTGAAGCCGATTTTATCGCCGAGGGCGCCCATCGGCAGCACCATACCGGCCATGACTAAGGAGTAGATATCAATAATCCACAGCAGCTCATTGCCGCTGCTACCCAGCGCGACGCTGAGCGTCGGCGCGGCCACATGCAATACCGTGGCGTCAATCGCCACCGGAATATAAACCAGCAAAATCGCCATCAGCGTCATCCATTGCCGTGACATAGCTTGTACCTCAATGTTGGAAATTGGACACACGTCCAGGATGGCGATCCTGCCGGATTGTTGAACGCATGTCCAACTTTTTGTTACACTCGGCCAAAGCCAGATGACAGCGGGGTTCTATGCACTATTTACAGCGGGATGCACGACGGGAAGGGATTATGCAGGCCGCCATGCGGCTGGCGCTGCGCGGCGGCTTTGCCGCCATGACCGTGCGGCAGATCGCCCGCGAAGCCGAGGTGGCCGCCGGGCAGTTGCACCACCACTTCTCCTCCATCGGCGAGCTGAAATCACAGGTTTTCATCCGTCTGATCCGCGAGATGCTCGATATGCCGCTGGTGGCCGAAGACGCCAGCTGGCGCGAGCGGTTATTCTCGATGATCGGCAGCGAAGATGGCCGGCTGGAGCCCTATATCCGCCTGTGGCGCGAAGGCCAGGTGCTGGCCGACAGCGACCCGGACATCAAAGCGGCCTACCTGCTGACCATGAACATGTGGCATGAAGAGACCGTCGCCATCATCGAGCAGGGCCTCGCCTGCGGCGAATTTCGATCGGCTGAGCCTGCGGCGGATATCGCCTGGCGTTTTATCGCCCTGGTGTGCGGCCTCGACGGGATTTATGCCCTTGGTACCCAGGCCCTGGATGAGGCGGCGTTTAGCCGTTATTTGAATAAGATGATTACTCTGGAGTTATTTTAGCTATCTTTACATTTAGTAACAATTAATTCCGCTACGCTTACCACGTGCTCTCTGTCAGCACGTTTTTTTTATCTACGCTTCATAGATAACGCAGATTAAGCGTTATTCACCATCCCCTTGTATTCAGCAGTTGACCTTATTTATTTACTCCTTTCCGGGCAAGTAGAGGGCAATATGTCGGTACAGAATGAGAAAGATAATCATTACCTTTTGAAGAATTGGCGGCCTGAAAACAAGGCATTCTGGGAAAATAAAGGCCAAGCCATCGCGAGAAGAAATCTATGGATATCAGTAGCCTGCTTACTGCTTGCTTTCTGCGTATGGATGTTATTCAGCGCCGTGGCGGTCAATCTCAATAAGGTCGGTTTTCATTTCACTACCGACCAGCTTTTTTTATTAACCGCCCTCCCTTCACTTTCCGGCGCGATATTACGGGTGCCCTACTCCTTTATGGTACCCCTTTTGGGAGGGCGCTACTGGACCGTATTAAGTACCGTGATCCTGATTGTGCCTTGTATTTGGTTAGGGGTGGCGATCCAGAATATTACTACTCCGTTCTGGGTATTTATTGTTATTGCGCTGCTATGCGGTTTTGCCGGCGCGAATTTTGCTTCCAGCATGGGAAATATCAGTTTCTTTTTTCCCAAAGCCAAACAGGGCAGCGCGCTGGGGGTCAATGGCGGCCTTGGCAATCTCGGCGTCAGTGTGATGCAGATGGTCGCCCCGGCGGTGATCTTCCTGCCGCTCTTCACCTTCCTCGGCGTCCATGGCGTTACCCAGCCAGATGGTTCGACAATCACCCTGAGTAATGCGGCGCTCGTCTGGGTACCGCTGTTGCTGCTCGCCACCGTCGCCGCCTGGTTCGGCATGAACGATATCGCCGGTTCAAAGGCCTCGATTCGCGATCAGCTTCCCGTACTCAAGCGACCGCATATGTGGCTGTTAAGCCTGCTCTATCTGGCGACGTTTGGCTCGTTTATCGGCTTTTCCGCCGGCTTTGCCATGCTGGCGAAAACCCAGTTTCCCGCAGTCGATATCCTCAAACTCGCCTTCTTTGGGCCGTTCATCGGCGCGCTGGCGCGCTCGTTCGGCGGGATCATCTCCGACCGTCTGGGCGGCGTGCGGGTGACGCTGGTCAACTTCGTCCTGATGGCGCTGTTTACCGGCCTGCTGTTTCTGACCCTGCCAGGCAGCGGCTCCGGCAGCTTTCTCGCTTTCTACGTGGTGTTTATGGGGCTCTTTTTAACCGCCGGTCTGGGAAGCGGCTCCACCTTCCAGATGATCGCCGTCATCTTCCGCCAGCTCACCATCGACAGCGTAAAGCAGCGCGGCGGCAGCGATGAAGAAGCGCAGCACGAGGCGGTGACCGATACCGCTGCCGCGCTGGGCTTTATCTCGGCGATCGGCGCCATCGGTGGCTTCTTTATTCCAAAAGCCTTCGGCACCTCGCTGGCGATGACCGGCTCGCCGGTCGGGGCCATGAAGGTCTTCTTTGTCTTCTATGTGGTTTGCGTGCTGGTGACCTGGCTGGTCTACGGCCGCCGTAAACCCGCTTAACCATAACGATTTATCTGCCGGATGGCGGCTTACGCCTTATCCGGCCTACGAGTTCGTTCGCTCATCCGGCCGGGTGGCACGATGCCGGACATCATCGGAGCAGGAGAAATGTCATGAGTAAATTACTGGATCGCTTTCGCTACTTTAAGCAGAAAGGCGAGCCCTTTGCCAACGGCCACGGCCAGGTCTACAACAACAACCGTGACTGGGAAGATAGTTACCGTCAACGCTGGCAGTTCGACAAAATTGTCCGCTCCACGCACGGTGTGAACTGCACCGGCTCCTGCAGCTGGAAAATTTACGTCAAAAACGGCCTGGTGACCTGGGAAACCCAGCAGACCGATTATCCGCGCACCCGGCCAGATCTGCCAAACCACGAACCGCGCGGCTGCCCGCGTGGCGCCAGCTACTCCTGGTATCTCTACAGCGCCAACCGGCTGAAGTACCCGCTGGCGCGTAAACGGCTGATTGAGCTGTGGCGCGAAGCCCTGGCGCAGCATCCCGACCCGGTACAGGCCTGGGATAGCATCATGCAGGATCCGCTAAAAACCCGCAGCTACAAACAAGTCCGCGGTAAAGGCGGCTTTGTTCGCTCCAGCTGGAAAGAGTTAAATCAACTGATCGCCGCCGCCAACGTCTGGACCATCAAACACTACGGCCCGGACCGCGTCGCGGGCTTTTCGCCGATCCCGGCGATGTCGATGGTCTCCTACGCCGCGGGCACCCGTTATCTGTCGCTGATCGGCGGCACCTGCCT